>NZ_BAAJPZ010000006.1:0-343465 GCF_057552455.1 Streptomyces sp. PKA51 | reverse complement strand
GCCTCCCCCGCTACGCACGGCGACAGGTCGCTACGGGGTTCGTCACCCTCCGTCAATCAACCGTCCGAATATCGGACGCATGACGCGAGCCGCGTGCGCGCTGGTCATACTCGGGACCTCCATCGTCTCGGATAACGGACAGGCACGACCATGATGCGGACCCTCCAGTCCCCTCCCGCGCAGCCCGAGAGCCCGCCGCAGCAGGCAAAGCCGCTGGCCACCGGGCTCAAGCAACGGCATCTGTCGATGATCGCCCTGGGTGGCGTCATCGGCGCCGGCCTCTTCGTGGGCTCCGGCGCCGGCATCGCCGCCGCCGGGCCGTCGATCGTGCTCGCGTACGCCGTATCCGGGCTGCTGGTGATGTTCGTGATGCGGATGCTCGGCGAGATGTCCGCGGCCAACCCGGCCTCCGGCTCCTTCTCCGTCCACGCCGACCGGGCCCTCGGCCCGTGGGCCGGCTTCACGGCGGGCTGGATGTTCTGGATCCTGCTGGTGGTGGGCGTGGCGGTCGAGGCGATCGGCGCGGCCCACATCCTGCAGGGCTGGTTCCCGGGCACCCCGTCGTGGCTGTGGGTCCTGGGGCTCATGGCGCTGTTCTGCGGCACGAACCTCGCGGCGGTCTCCCGCTTCGGTGAGCTCGAGTTCTGGTTCGCCGCCCTGAAGATCGGCGCCATCGCGGTCTTCCTGGTCCTCGGCGCCCTCGCGGTCTGGGGCCTGCTGCCCGGCACGGCGTCCCCGGGCACCACCCACCTGCTGCACGACGGCGGCTTCCTGCCGCACGGGGCGGGCGGTCTGCTGGCCGGCCTGCTGGCCTCGGTCGTGGCCTACGGCGGTCTGGAGACCGTCACCATCGCGGCCGCGGAGTCCGAGGACCCCCGGCGCGGCGTGGCCCGGGCGGTGCGGACGACGATGTGGCGCATCGGCGTCGTCTACGTCGGCTCGATGCTCGTGATCGTCACCCTGGTCCCGTGGCACAGCAAGGCCGTCACCGAGGACGGCCCGTACGCCGCGGTGCTCGAGCAGCTCGGCGTTCCCGCCGGCGGCCAGATCATGAACGTGGTCGTGCTGATCGCCCTGCTGTCGGCGATGAACGCGAACATCTACGGCTCCTCCCGCATGGCCTACTCCCTGGTGGCGCGCGGGCAGGGCCCGGCCGCCCTGGGCAAGGCCACGGGCGGGGTGCCGCGCCGGGCGGTGCTGGCGTCGTCGGCGTTCGGCTTCTTCGCCGTCCTGCTGTCCTACTGGTGGCCGACGACCGTCTTCGCATGGCTGCTGAACATGGTCGGCGCGGTGGTGCTGGTGGTGTGGGGCTTCATCGCCGCCTCCCAGCTGCGCCTGCGCCGGCGGTTGGAGCGCGAGGCGCCCGAGCGGCTCGTGGTGCGGATGTGGGGCTTCCCGTACCTGACGTGGGTGACGCTGGCCGGTGTCGCGGGCGTGCTGGTGCTGATGACGCTCGAAGCGGACACGCGGGTGCAGCTGTACTTCACCGGCGGGCTCGCCCTGGCCCTGGCCGTGACCGGCTGGCTGCGGCAGCGCACCGCCGCCGCCCCGTAAGGGGCGCCGTACGCACCGCCAGAGGCCGGTCCCCTTTTACCGGGGACCGGCCTCTCGCACGTGTGAACCCCCCGCCCGGTGCGGAATACTGCCCACGGCTGTCCGGTATCCGTGAGGGGTGGGCATGGCACATGCGGAGTTCCCCCGGGGGCCGCACGCGGCCACCGGGCCGGCGGTCGGGGCCGCCCTGGTGGTGCGCGCCCTGGGGGAGCCGCCGGGGCTGCGGATAGCGGGCGAGGTCAGCCTGCGCACCCGTCCGGCCTGGGAGGGGGCGCTGGCCTCGCTGCCGGCCGGTGGGAGCGAGGTCCACCTGGAGCTGTCCGCGCTGACCTTCGTCGACGTCTTCGGCGCCACCACCCTGGCCCTGGCCGCCCAGCGGCTGGGGGCGGGCCGGCGCCTGGTCGTCGACCGTCCGCCGCCATCGCTGCGCCGTGCCCTGGAGACGTTCTGGTCCGACCTGGCAGCGATCGAGGTGACAGTGTGAGCATGGTGAGCGCCGAGGGGGAGCCGTTCGTCCACCCGGCACTGTTCTACCGGGACCGGTCCGAGTACGTGGCGGCCACCACCTCGTTCGTCCGGGACGGCCTGGCCGCGGGGGAGCCGGTGGCGGTGGCCGTGCCGGCCGACCGGCTCGCGCTGCTGCGCGAGGAGCTGAGCGAGGCGGGCGGGGCGGTGCACTTCGTCGACATGGAGGAGGCCGGCCGCAATCCGGGCCGGATCATCCCGCGGGTGCTGCGGGCGTTCGCCGACGCCCACCCGCAAGAGCATGTGCGCATCATCGGGGAGCCGGTCTGGCCGGGGCGCTCGGCCGCCGAGTACCCGGCGTGCGCGCAGCACGAGGCGCTGATCAACCACGCCTTCGCCGGCCGGCGGGTGACGATCGTGTGCCCGTACGACGCGTCGGGGCTGGACGCCCGGGCGCTGGCCGATGCCTACGCCACGCATCCGGTGGTCATCCGGGACGGGCGGCCGGTGCCGAGCCCGCTCTTCGCCCCGGACAAGGTGGTCGCCCTGTACAACCGGCCCCTGGTGCCGCCGGACCGGCCGCCGGACCGTTTCGGCTTCGACGGGGAGACCCTGCCCCAGGCCCGGCACTTCGTGACGGGACGGGCGCGGGCCCTGGGGCTGGCCGGGGCGCGGCTGGACGACCTGGCGCTGGCCGTCGCGGAGCTGACGACGAACAGCGTGGTGCACGGCGGGGGCAGCGGGACGGTGGACGTCTGGGCCGAGGACGGGTACGTGGTGTGGGAGGTGACGGACCGGGGCTTCCTGGGCGACCCGCTGGCGGGGCGGCGCCCGCCGCCGGTGGACCGGCCGGGCGGGCGCGGGCTGCTGCTGGTGCACTGCCTGAGCGACCTGGTGCGCACGCACACGCATCCGGGGGGCACCACCACGCGCTGCTATGTGCGGCGCTGACCAGGCGCAACGTGCAGCGCGCGGCGGTGCCGGTGGCCCCGGTCCAGGGGGAGACCGGGGCCGCCACGGGCGTTCCGAGGGGAGCGGAGCGCCCGGAAGAACACCGTCGGGCCGACGAGGAGGGGGTCGTCCATGGTGTCCGCCCCTGGGATCCCGCTCCGGCGCGGTCGGCGGGGGCAGGAGTAGTAAATATATTTACTGCCAAGTACGCAAGGGTAAGAAAATTTTCATTCCCTGCCGGGGCCGAAAGAACCCCGCCCGGTGCGGTGGGGCGGGGTCAGTCCTCGAGGAAGAAGTCGTGCTGGTCGGCGGCCTGCTCGTACTTCTCCAGCCGTAGCTGGGTGCGCTCCGGGTCGGCGTCGGCCATGGCCTGCAGCAGGGCCGCCGACAGGACGCCGGGGGCGGCGTAGGAGTCGAAGATCAGGCGGGAGCCGGTGCCGGCGGTGAAGACGACGTCGGCCGCCTCCACCAGGGGGCCCAGGGCCACGTCCGTGATCAGGGCGATGCGCAGGCCCGTGCTGCGCGCCGAGCGCAGAACGGCGAGGGTCTCCTTGGCGTGCCGGGGCATGGCGAAGGCCAGGACCCAGGTGCCGCCGGCCTCGCGGGCTTGCAGGAGCGCGTCGTGGGCCACGCTGCCGCCGCGGGAGACCAGGCGCACGTCGGGGTGGATGCGCTGGGCGGCGTAGGCGAAGTACTCGGCGAGCGAGACGGAGATGCGCAGGCCCATGACGGTCAGGGGCACGGAGGTGGCCAGTTCGCGGCCGACCTCCAGGACGCGGTCGGTGCCGGCGAAGAGCCGGCGCAGGGCCTCCAGATTGGCGATCTCGGCGTCGACGGCCGCCTGCAGCTCGTTCGGCCGGGCCTGCGCCTGTTCCGGCCCCGGTGCGCCGGCGAGGGCACCGATGGCGATGGGCTGCAGGGCCTCCCGCAGCGCGGGGTAGCCGGTGAACCCCAGCGAGCAGGCGAACCGGGTCACCGACGGCTGGCTGACCCCCACCCGCTCGGCGAGGTCGGTGATGGTCAGGAACGCGGCCTCGGTGAGGTGGTCGGTGATGTACTGCGCGATGCGGCGCTGTCCGGGCGAGAGCCGGTGGTCGCCGAAGAGGGCACGGAGCTTCTCCGCCGGGGCCGGCTCCGCCACCGCGGGGGGCCTGCCGGGAGTGATCGCCGAGGCCTGTGCACGCTCCTGCTGCCCTGGTCGCACCGGTGTGTCTCCTTATCGCCTGTGCGCCTCAACATAACGCACCCGGGCTGTGCGCCCGGGTGCGTTCGCCGGTGCCGCTCATGGCTTGGGGCACGGCTTCCAGGCGAAGTGGTAGAGCGTGTTGATGTTGCCGTCCGCGGAGTCCATCGCCAGCAGGCTGGTGGTCCTCGTGGGGTCGGACGTGCCGGCGTCGACGCGGAGCTCGGTGTTGATGTTGAAGTTGCGCAGGGCGCCGCAGGGCGCGTAGACGAGGGCGTCGATGTCGGTGGTGTCGGAGGTCTGCCAGTTGTCGTTCAGCGGGCCGGTGAAGGGGTGGTTCACGTAGGACGTCTGCTGCATGCCCTGGAAGTAGTACGAGGCACGCTCCAGTCCGGTGGCGCCCTTCTCCAGGTGGGCGAAGCCGCGGTAGTCGGCGCGGGCGACGGCGTAGGTGAAGCCCTGCGGGACGTGGACGTTCAGGCTGAGCTGGCAGTTCTTGCGGAAGTCCGTCGGTTTGGCGCCCACTCCGACCTGGGCGACGTAGTTGCTGTAGGAGACGGTGAAGGCCGTGTTGTCCGGCGAGACGTTGACATTGGCCGAACCCGCCGGGCAGCCCGACCCGTTGACGGCCACGACGTCGATGACGATCTTGTCGGGCGGCGGGGTGCCCTCCCAGCCCGCGGGCCGCGCGAGCGGGCCGGCCAGCAGCGCCGCGACCGCTGACGCGGTCAGCACCGGTGCGAGCATGTCTCATCCCTCCCACGGACCGGGGCCCGCCCGGACCGGCAGCAGACGTGAGCGATCCGGTACGGGCCCGGGGTGCGGGGCCCGCACCCGGTCAGGGACATTCCTTCCAGGCGAAGTGGTAGAGGGTGTTGACGCTGCCGTCCGTGGAGTCCATCGCCATGAAGCTGTTGGTCGTCGCGGGGTCGGAGGAGCCGGCGCCGACGCGCAGTTCGGTGTTGACGTTGAGGATGCGCTGGACGCCGCAGGGTGCATAGACCAGGGCGTCGACGTCGGTGACGTCGGAGGTCTGCCAGTTGTCGGTGACCGGGCCGCTGAAGCGGTGGCTGACCGCGGTGGTCTGCGGGGAGCCCTGGAAGTAGTAGCCGGCCCGCTCCATGCCGGTGGCGCCGCGCTCCAGGTGGGCGAAGCCGCGGTAGTCGGCGCGGGAGATGGCGTAGGTGAAGCCCTGCGGGACGTGGACGTTGAGGCCCAGCTGGCAATTCTTGCGGAAGTCGGTCGGCTTGGCGCCGATGCCGACCTGGGCGAGGTAGTTGCTGTAGGTGATGGTGAAGGCGGTGTTGTCGGGTGCGACGGCCACGGCGGCGGTGCCGGCGGGGCAGCCGGAGCCGTTGACGGCCACGACGTCGATGACGATGCGGTCGGGCGGGGGCGGGCCCTGGGCGGCGGCGGCCTGTGGCGCGAACGATGCGGCCAGGAGCGCCGTCGTGGCGCCGGCGATCAGTGCGGGTCTGAGCACGGGAGTCCTCCCATCGGGGTGCAGGAGCGTGCCGGGCGCGGTCCATACCAGCAGGCAGAGACAGGCATGTACAGAACAAGACAGGCCGAGAATGCCCGCCCCGGCCCCGGGCCGTCGCGGCCGCCGCGGCCCGAGGGTGATGTCGGAAATCCGCCAGCCACCGCGTCTGCCTGCCGTCATGCTGAGCGGGTGCATGAAGACAGGGAGCGATGCGTCCGAGCCGTGCAGTCCAAGGACGCCCGGTTCGACGGCTGGTTCTTCACCGCGGTGCTGACGACCGGTATCTACTGCCGGCCCAGTTGCCCGGTGGTGCCGCCCAAACCACAGAACATGACCTTCCACCCCAGCGCGGCCGCCGCCCAGCAGGCGGGGTTCCGGGCCTGCAAGCGCTGCCGGCCCGACGCCACCCCCGGCTCACCGCAGTGGAACGAGCGCGCCGACCTCGTGGCCCGGGCCATGCGGCTCATCGGGGACGGCGTGGTCGACCGGGAAGGCGTCGACGGGCTGGCCACCCGGCTCGGCTACAGCACCCGGCAGATCGAGCGCCGGCTGCGGGCCGAGGTGGGGGCCGGTCCCCTCGCCCTGGCCCGGGCCCAGCGCGCCCAGGCGGCCCGCCTGCTGATCGAGACCAGCACGCTGCCCATGGCGGACGTGGCCTTCGCCGCCGGCTTCGCCTCCGTGCGCGCCTTCAACGACACCGTCCGCGAGGTCTTCGCCCTCTCCCCCACCGAGCTGCGCCGGCGCAGCCGCCCCGAGCACACCGCCGGTCAGCTGTGCCTGCGGCTGCCCTACCGGGCCCCTTTGTGCCCCGACAACCTCTTCGGGCACCTGGTCGCCACGGCCGTGCCCGGTGTGGAGGAGTGGCGCGCGGGCACCTACCGCCGCACCCTGCGCCTGCCGCACGGGCACGGCATCGCCGAACTGCGGCCGGGCCCCGGCTCGTACGTCCAGTGCCGGCTGTCCCTGTCCGACCTGCGCGACCTGACCACGGCCATCAACCGCTGCCGGCGGCTGCTGGACCTGGACGCCGACCCCGAGGCCGTCGACGAACTCCTCGGCGCCGACGCGGTCCTCGCGCCGCTGATACGCAAGGCGCCCGGCCGCCGGGTGCCGGGCGCGGTGGACGGTGCGGAGTTCGCCGTACGGGCGCTGCTCGGCCAGCAGGTCTCCACGGCGGCGGCCCGGACCCACGCCGGGCGGCTCGTGGCCGCCCACGGCACACCGGTGGCCGACCCCGGCGGCGGGCTGACCCACCTCTTCCCCGCTCCCGCCGCCCTGACCGGCCTCGACCCGGCCACCGTCGCCTTCCCCCGCAAGCGCCGCGAGGCCCTGGCCGGCCTCGTCGAGGTGCTGGCGGCCGGGCGGCTGGACCTGGCGGCGGGCAGCGACTGGCAGCGGGCCCGGCAGGTGCTGTCGGACCTGCCGGGAGTGGGACCATGGACCGTGGAGACGATCGCCATGCGCGCCCTGGGCGACCCCGACGCGTTCACCGCGACCGACCTCGGCGTCCGGCTCGCCGCGGCGGACCTGGGGCTGCCCACGACGCCGGCCGCGCTGATCCGGCGCGCCGCGGCGTGGCGGCCGTGGCGCGCGTACGCCGTCCAACACCTGTGGGCGACCGGCGACCACCCCGTCAACCACATGCCGACGGCGGACGTCGTCGCCGCGCCGGCCCGTACCGACGACCGAGGAGCAGCCCACCGATGACCGCGGCAGTCCAGCGCACCCACACCGTCGTCGACAGCCCGTACGGGCCGCTGACCCTCGTGGCCGAGGGCCGGCACCTGGTCGGCCTGTACATGGAGGAGCAGCGGCACCGCCCTCCGGTGGAACGCTTCGGCCGGCGGCTGCCGGACGCCGCCGGTGAGCCGTTCGCCGAGACCGTCAGGCAACTGCGGGAGTACTTCGCGGGCGAGCGCCGGGAGTTCGACCTCCCGCTGCTGCTGCACGGCACCGCCTTCCAGCAACGCGTCTGGGCGGCGCTGCGCGAGATCCCGTACGGGCGGACCTGGACGTACGGCGAGCTCGCCGAGCACATCGGGCAGCCGACGGGATCCCGGGCCGTCGGCCTGGCCAACGGCCGCAATCCCCTCGGCATCGTCGTGCCCTGCCACCGTGTCGTCGGCGCGGACGGCAGCCTGACCGGCTACGGCGGCGGCATCGAGCGCAAGCGCGCCCTGCTGGCGCACGAGTGCGCCCTGCCGGCGGCCTCCGGCGACGGTCAGGCCGCCCTGTTCTGACCTACCGCAGGTTCTCCTGCAGGTCCTACTGCACGTCGATGTGCTCGGTGAAGGCCGTCACCGACAGGTCGCCGTTGGTCACCAGCTTGTCGAACGGCACGGTCAGATGCTCGGTCGAAGCCGGCGGGGTGATCTGCAGGTACGAGGCCCGCACCATGACCGGGGCGTCGGCGTGCGCCCAGGCCAGCGCGGCCTCCGCGGAACCGCCCGGCTTCAGGAACAGGGTGCGCTTGCCCGGGTCGGTCACGAAGTAGGTGCTGCCCCAACGGGTGTGGCTGGTCAGCGTCTTGTGCGACGCGTCCTCCAGCCCCAGGCCCGGGTAGCCGCGCAGCGCGCAGGTGCGCCCGCTGGTGTTGGTGAGCTTCAGGACGGTGCCCTCGTGGGACATGCCGACCTGGTGGCCGGCGTCCGACAGCGAAGCCTTCAGGCCCGCGACCTGGCAGGTCGGTGTCGCCTCGGCCGGTGCGGCCGAGGCGGCGCCGGCCCCGCCGAGGACGGCCCCCGCCGCCAGCGCCGTCGCAGCGGCCGTCGCAGCGGCCCTGCCCAGTGTGTTCCGTATCATCACACGCCCCCTTGGAGTGAAGAGGAGAAGCACGAACCTTCCCCGTGCTCTCCATGATCTCTCTTCCGTCTGCCTCGCGCAGGTCTCCCCAAACGCCCTGCGGCACACGGAGGGTGTGTGATTTCCCTCAGCCGAGCCTGTCCTCGCGCAGGCACTCGATCTGGTAGTCGCCACTGGCCTCGTCGACCGTCACGCCGTGGGTCTCGCACCCGAAGCCGGGGAAGGCACGGTCGAAGGACTCCAGGGCGCGCAGGTAGCGCAGCAGGGGCCCGTCGGCGTCCCCGGTGGACTCGCCGGGCATGAGCACGGGGATGCCCGGCGGGGTGACGGTCACCATGGCGGCCGCCACCCGTCCCGCGGCGTCGGCGACCCTGACCCGTTCGGTGCCCTCGCGGATCAGCTGCCGGTAGCACCAGCGGGGGACGGCGACGGGCTCGGGCAGTTCCCTGAAGGCCCGGTCGAGGAGGGTGACGAGGTCGGCCCGGCGCAGGTGCTCGTGCATGGACCGGCACAGCTCGTCCAGCGTCACGCCGGCGTAGCGGCCGGGGTGGCGCTCGACGAGGCCGGGCAGGACGCGCTCGAGCGGTTCGGCGGCGTCGTAGAGGGACTTGAAGTCCATCAGGGCATCGAGCAGGGTGCCCCACTTGCCCTTGGTGATGCCCATGGAGAACAGGATCAGGGTGGTGTAGCTGTCGGTCTTCTCCACCACGATGTTGCGGGTCGCCAGGTAGGCGACCAGGACGCGGGCGGGGATGCCGCGCTCGGCCCAGGTGCCGGTGGCGTCCATGCCGGGGCAGGTCACGGTGACCTTGACGGGGTCGAGCAGGGCGTAGCCCTCGTCCAGGCCCGGGAAGCCGTGCCAGTCGGCGTCCGGTGCGAGCTGCCAGCAGGAGGGCTCGGTGCGCAGCAGGTCGGTCGGGGCGTCGGCGAAGGCGTGGCGCTCGCCGGTGGCGGGGTCGGTGACCTCCTCGGGCTGCCAGATGCCGAAGAACCAGGGGGGCCGGTCCGATGCCTGCTCGATGCGGCGTGCCGTGCGCACCACGGCCTGGCGGAAGCGGACGGCCTCGGTGATCGCCTCGTCGACGAGCCAGTGGCCCTGGGGGCCGTCCATCATGCCGGCGGCGACGTCGAGGGAGGCGATGGCGGGGTACAGCGGCGAGGTGGTGCCGTGCATCATGAACGCCTCGTTGAACCGCTCGTGGTCCACCGGGGCCCTGGGCGCCGCCCGGACGTGGACCATCGCGCTCTGCGAGAGCGCGGCGAGCAGCTTGTGCGTGGACTGGGTGGTGAAGACGGTGGGGCGCTCGGGGCCGGGGAAGGTGCCGGGCCCCACGGCCATGCCGTAGCGGCCGGCGTACAGGGGGTGGAAGCGCGCGTAGGCGAACCACGCCTCGTCGAAGTGCAGCCGCGGGGTGCTGGGGGCCAGTTCGTGCGCGAGGCGCACGGCGTCGTAGCACACGCCGTCGTACGTGGAGTTGGTGACCACGGCGTACTGGGCGGCGGGCGAGGTGGCCTGCGCGGCGAGCGGGTTGCCGGCGATGCGGGCGGCGACGGCGTCGGCGGCGATGCCCGCCGGGGGCAGCGGGCCGGCCAGCCCGTAGCCGTTGCGGGTGGGCACGAGGTAGACGGGCCGGGCGCCGGAGAGGACCAGTCCGTGCAGGACGGACTTGTGGCAGTTGCGGTCGATCAGGGCGACCTCGTCCTCGGCGACGCAGTACTGGCCGACCATGCGGTCGGCCGTGGAGTTGCCGTGCAGGACGAAGTAGGTGCGCTCGGCGCCGAAGATGCGGGCGGCGTTGCGCTCGGCGTCGCCGACGGGGCCGGTGTGCTCGAAGAGGGAGCCGAGCTCCTCCACCGAGATGGACAGGTCGGTGCGGAAGAGGCGCTCGCCGTAGTGGTCGAAGAAGGCGCGGCCCACCGGGGACTTGAGGAAGGCGACGCCGCCGGCGTGGGCCGGGGTGTGCCAGGAGTACTCGTGGGCGTCGTGGAAGCGGCGCAGGGCGCGGAAGAAGGGCGGCAGGACGGCCTCGCGGTAGGCGCGGGCCGCGCCGGCGATGCGGCCGGCGATGAACGCCGGGGTGTCCTCCAGCGGCCACACGTAGCCGACCACCGCCTCGGCGACCCACAGGGGCAGGCGTTCGAGGTCCTCGTCGGCGTCGTCGGTCATGACCAGCAGGACGGGAAGGCCCTTGAAGCGGCGGGAGATCTCGCGCAGGACGGTGGCGCCGCCGGGGCCGTCCGCTCCGGGGGCGCCGGCCGGGGCGAGGTCCCAGGAGACGACGGCGGCCGCCAGGCCCGCCTCGGTGCGCAGCACCGCCCGGGCGTCGGATTCGGTGCGGGCCCAGCGCACTTCGAGCCCGTGGGACTCCACCGCGGTGCGGATCCTGCGCAGTTGCTCGCTGTGGGATCCGGCGGCGAGCGGGTCCTGCTGCAGTGCGAAGAGGACGGTTCCGTCGGTCATCTCAACTCCCCCGTTATTGAGATCAACGGACCACACCCTGCCCCCTGCGGGCCGCGGCCACTCGCGGTACGGGGTCCGCCGGGGGTCAAACCACCCGGTCGTGGGGAACCGGTGGGCGGCTTGCGGGCGCGAGCCGTGGCGAGCGGGTGCTCCGGGTGCGCTGATCGGTGGGTACGGGCCGCGGGCGGGCATGGCGGCGGGCCGGGCCCGGGGCGTGGTGGTGTAAGCAGGAGGCATGGATCTCTGGCGCCCGCGCGGGGCCCCGCGCCGGCCGGGGCGGCCGCACCGGGCCCTGGTCGCGGTGCCGCTCCTGCTGGTCGTGGTCGTCACGGTGGTGGACATCCTGGCGCCGCCGGAAGTGCACCTCGGTCCTTTCCTGGTCGCCGCTCCCGCCGTGACGGCCTCGTTCGGCGGGGCGCGGCTGACGGCGTTCGTCGGCCTGGTGGCGGTGGTGGCGCAGACCGTCGTGGCGGTGGTGCGCACCACGGCGACCGATCTCAACCACACGCTGCAGATCACGGCGCTGATCCTCATTTCGGCGATCGTGACCGTCTTCGCGCACCGCCGGGAGCGGCACGAGCGGCAGATGACGCAGCTCAGGTCGGTGGCGGAGGCGGCCCAGGGCGTGGTGCTGCGGGCGCTGCCGCGGCGCTCGGGCCCGCTGCGGATCGCGTCGTTCTATCTGGCGGCCGAGGCGGAGGCGCAGATCGGCGGGGACCTGTACGCGGTGGCGCGGACGGCCGGCAGCACGCGGCTGGTCGTGGGGGACGTGCGGGGCAAGGGGCTGGCGGCGGTGGGGGACGCGGCGCTGGTCCTGGGGGCGTTCCGGGCGGCGGCGCACCGGCAGGCGGAGCTGCCGGACCTGGTGGCGGATCTGGAGGGCGCGCTCGCCTCGGGCGTGAACGGGCTCGGAGGGCGGGAGCGGGCCGACCGCAGCGAGGCGTTCGTCACCGCGGCCGTGCTGGAGGTACCGGACGGGGCGCCGGTGCTGCACATGGTCAGCTGCGGGCACCCGCCTCCGCTGCTGCTGCGCGAGGGCCGGGTGACGGCGCTGGAGGCGGCGCAGCCGGGGCTGCCGCTGGGGCTGGCCGCCTTCGACCGGTCGGGCTTCGTGCTGGAGTCCTTCGCGTTCGGCCCGGGTGACGTCGTCCTGCTGTACACGGACGGGGTGATCGAGGCGCGGGACGGGGCAGGGGTGTTCTATCCGCTGGCCGAGCGGCTGGCGGGGCGCTCGGGGGACCATCCGGAGGCGCTGCTGCGGCACTTGCGCGAGGATCTGCTGGCGCATGCGGGCGGGTTCCTGGGTGACGACGCGGCCATGGTGGTCGTCCAGCGCCTGGCCGCGCCGTAGGCGACCGCAGGGTCCTGTCCCGGTGGGGCCGTTGGCCGTCCTCGGTCGTCGTCTACAGTGCTGCGATCAGCCGAGGAGGGGTCCGATGACGTCCGTCCATCGCCGGGCAGCGGCCGTGACCGGCCTGGTGGCCCTGGCCGTCTTCGCCGTGCTGGCCGCCGTGGTCGTCCTCCGGGGCGGCGCTCCCCTGCCGGTGGACACCTGGGTGCTGGGATGGGCCGTGGGGCACCGGCCGGGACCTGCGGTGACCTTCGCACGCTGGCTGACCGGCACCGGCACGGGCGCCGTGCCGTACCTGCTGGCCGTCCTGGCAGGGGTTCTCGCCGGGCGCACGGCCCGGCAGCGCCTGCTGTCCGCCGCGTGGTGCCTGCTCTTCCTGGGCGCGGGTCAGGGGCTGCGGCGGGCGGTGCTGTACGTGGTCGAGCGGGTGCGGCCGCCCGTGCGGCAGTGGGCGACGCACGCCGCGGACTGGTCCTTCCCCTCCGGGCACGCGACGACGGCGGCCCTGACCGCCGCCCTGCTCGTCGCGGCGGTCCTGCTGCGCGCGCCGCGGGCCCGGTGGCCGCTGGCCGTGCTGGCCGGCTGCTGGGGCGTGGCGGTGGGGCTGACGCGGGCCTACCTGGGCGTGCACTGGATCAGCGATGTCGTCGGGGGCTGGCTGTTCGCGCTCGCGTGGTGCGGTGCGGGTGCGTGGGCGGCCACCCGGTGGCTTCCCGTGCCCTCGCCGCCGCGGCGGCGAGGGTACGCGGGCTCCCGGCGCGGTGCCGCCCGCGCCGGGAGCCGCTGAGCCGGACGGCGTAGCGCGACCGCGTCACCGACGGGGCCGGGTGCCCGGTTCCTGGCGCGGGGGCTGCTGGGCGGCGCCGGGGAAGGCGGGTGCCGGCAGGTGGGCGACGTCCCACTCGGCCTGGCGCAGCCGTTCCTCGGTGTCGGTGGGCAGGCCCGGCGGCCTGCCGGCGGCGGAACCGAAGCCGAAGGCGGAGGTCAGGTCGCCGAAGGTGCGCCGGCGCCAGGCGCTGATGTTGGGCTCGCGCACGCCCGTCCAGCGTTCGAGGAAGCGCAGCACCGAGGTGTGGTCGAACGCCTCGCCGGCCGCCCAGCCGCCCACCGTCCACGGCGAGACGATCAGGCAGGGCACGCGGAAGCCCCCGCCGATCGGCAGGCCCTGGACGAACTCGTCCGGGGTGCCCTTCGGGGGGACGGGCGGGGGCACGTGGTCGAAGAGGCCGTCGTTCTCGTCGAAGTCGAGGATGAAGACGGTCTTGCGCCACACCTCGGGGTTGTCGGCGATCGCTTCGAGCTTCTTGGCGATGAAGTCCGCGCCGGCTGCGGGCAACGCGTCGGGGTGCTCGCAGGAGGCGGTGGTGGGCAGGATCCAGGAGACGGCCGGCAGGCGGTCGTTGCGCGCGTCGTCCTCGAAGGTCCCCTCGGGGGCGACCCGCAGTCCGCGCTCGTACAGGGGGCTGCCGGGCTTGGCGTTCTTGAACTGCTGGAACTGTTCCAGCATGTTCGTGCCGTAGTCGTCCTCCTCCCGGTAGACGCGCCAGCTGATGCCGGCCTTCTCCAGGCGCTCGGGGTAGGTGGTCCAGCGGTAGGGCTTGGGCGCGGTGTTGTCGATGACGGGGCCGCCGCGGGTGCCGCCGGGGTCGATCGTGCCGGTCATCCAGTACAGGCGGTTGGGCCAGGTGGGGCCGAGGACGGAGCAGAAGTAGTTGTCGCAGATGGTGAAGGCCTCCGCGAGCGCGAACTGGAAGGGGATGTCCTCGCGCGTGTGGTAGCCCATCACGTAGGGGGCCTTGCTGCCGTCGGAGCCGGGGCGGCGGTGGGCGGTCATCCAGCGGTCCATCCTGCCGCCGTTCCACGACTCGTGCTGGGTGCGCCAGGAGTGGTCGGTCGAGGGGATCGCCTGGGCGCGGGTGCGGTGGGTGTCAAGGTGGAAGGGCAGCAGGTAGCCCTTGGGGTTCTTGGCGTCGGGCTGGTGGAAGACGCTGCGGCCGCCGGGCAGGGTGAGGGCGTCGGGGTCGGCGAAGCCGCGCACCCCCTTGAGGGTGCCGTAGTAGTGGTCGAAGGATCTGTTCTCCTGCATCAGCAGCACGACGTGCCGGACGTCGGCGAGCGAGCCGCCCCGCGCGGCTCCGGCGGCCACCGCCCGCTGGAGGCCGGGGGGCAGCACGGACAGCGTCGCGGCGCCGGCCGCCGCGCCGAGGAGCCTGCGCCGGGTGATGTCGGACATGAGGATCCCTCCCTGGGTGTCGTGTGGGGGCCACACGCATGACCGGTACGACTGTCCCGGTGCGGGCCCGTCGACAACAGGGGGGAGGGAGTGAACGATGCGGCAATTGGCTGTGAATGAGGGGAAGTTGACCGATCGGCGCCAGGGAGGGCGCCCGCGGCGCGCCGGGCGATCACCTACGGGGGGCGCGGGTCCTGCGCCCCGGCGCCCGGCATCCGTCCGGGTGCCGGGGCCGGCGTCCGTCCGGGTGCCGGGGCCGGCGTCCGTCCGGGTGCCGGGGCCGGCGTCCGTCCGGGGCGCCGGGGCCGATGTCCACGGGACGGGGTCGGTGTCCGGGGGACGGCGTTACGCTGGAATCGTGGCAGATTAAACCATCCCCGTTCCGGCAATCCCGCGGTGCGGGGACCGGGAAGATCCGGAGGAAGCCATGGGGATCCTGGCGAACCTGACTCCGGCCCTCGGCAGCATGCGCAAGCGCACTACTGACGACAGGCGCAAGAAGAGGACCAGTCACCACAAGAAGAGGGATCACCGTCGTCGCCACCGCAGGCACGGGGGCTACTGACGGCATCCGGCAACCGTCCAGGCCGGGCCGCGCAGGCCCGGCCGTGTCGATCGGGCGGGGGCACGCACCGTGTGGTCGCCGCGGCGGTTCGTGGCCGCCATCGCCAGTCCGCAGGAAGAGGAGTCGGTCGTCCCGGCCGCTCCCCCGGTGCCGCTGCGCGAGGTCTTCCGGCGCTTTTGGCCCTACACCCGCGGCGGGCGCCGCTGGCTGCCGGTGCTGCTCCTCCTCGTCGCCGCCGGTCCCGTACTGGACGCGGCCGGCGTCTGGCTGTTCAAGATCGTCATCGATGACGTCCTGGTCCCGCAGCACCTCGCCCTCTTCGTGCCCGTCGCCCTGGCCTACGTGGCGATCACGCTGGCCGCGGGCCTGGTGAGCTTCGGCGACGAGGTGACCTCCACCTGGGTCGGCGAGCGCTTCCTGATGACACTGCGCGCCGACCTCTTCCGGCACCTGCAGGGCCTGTCCCTCGGCTTCTTCGAGCGCCGCCGGCTCGGTGACGTCCTCGCCCGCCTGACGGGCGACGTCGAGGCGGTCGAGACGTTCCTGCTCTCCGGGATCGTCAGCGCGATCGCCCACCTGATGGAACTCGCCGTCTTCCTGACCGTGCTCTTCTACCTCAGCTGGGACCTGACGGTGGTCGCGCTCCTGGTCGCCCCGCTGTTCTGGGGCACGGCCCGCTGGTTCGCGGCCCTGGTCAAGGACGCCTCCCGGGAGCGGCAGCGGCGCAGCGGGACGATCAGCGCCGTCGCCGAGGAGAGCCTCGGCAACGTCGCCCTCGCCCAGGCGTACGGGCGCGAGGGCCACGAGCAGCGGCGCTTCCGGGCCGAGAACCTCGGCAGGTACCGGGCCGAGATGGCCTCCGCCCGGATCGCCGCCCTCTTCGGCCCGGTCGTCGACGTCCTGGAGCTGGGCGGCGTGCTGGTCGTCATGGGGCTGGGGGCCTGGGAGCTCACCCAGGGCCGGCTGACCCTCGGCGGGCTGCTGGTCTTCCTCACCCTCCTGACCCGGCTCTACGGGCCGATCCGGGGCGTGGCGCGGCTGAGCAACACCTTCTACGCGGCGTCCGCGGCCGCCGAGCGGATCATCGAGATGTTCGACCAGCGGCCGCAGGTCACCGAGACCCTCTTCCCCGCCCGCCTGGGGCGGGCACGCGGCGAGGTGGTCCTCGACGCGGTCACCTTCCGCTACCCCGGGGCCGCCCGGCCCGCACTGCGGGACGTCACCTTGCAGGCCGCGCCCGGCGAGACGCTGGCCCTGGTGGGGGCGAGCGGCGCGGGGAAGTCGACCGTCGCCAAACTGCTGCTGC
Source organism: Streptomyces sp. PKA51 (assembly GCF_057552455.1). Lineage (NCBI taxonomy): Bacteria > Bacillati > Actinomycetota > Actinomycetes > Kitasatosporales > Streptomycetaceae > Streptomyces > Streptomyces sp. PKA51. The sequence continues at coordinate 327,111 of NZ_BAAJPZ010000006.1, read as the reverse complement.
GCTTCTACGACCCCGAGCACGGCGCCGTCCGCATCGACGGCCTCGACGTGCGCGAACTGCGCCTGGCCGAGCTGCGGGAGAACATCGCACTGCTCCTGCAGGAGACGCCGGTCCTGCACGGCACCGTCCGGGAGAACATCGCCTACGGCCGGCCCGGCGCGAGCGAGGCGCAGATCCTCGCGGCGGCGCGGGCCGCCGACGCCGACGGGTTCGTCCGCCGCCTGCCGCAGGGCTACGACACGGTGGTCGGCCAGCACGGCCGGCTGCTGTCGGGCGGGCAGCGCCAGCGCCTGGCCATCGCCCGGGCCATGGTGCGCGACGCGCCCGTCCTCGTCCTCGACGAGCCCACGACCGGGCTCGACGCCGCGTCGGGCCGCCGGATCCTGCAGCCGCTGCGGCTGCTGATGGGCGGGCGCACGACGATCATCATCTCCCACAACCTGCTGACCGTGCGCAGCGCCGACCGCATCGTGCTGCTGGAGGACGGCCGGGTCTCCGACAGCGGCACCCACGCCGAGCTCCTCGCCCGCAGCGCCTCCTACCGGCAGCTGCACCGCCTGCACGGCGTGGGCGACGGCCTGCCGCTCGCCCCGGCCGAAGGGGACGCCGCATGAGCGCCCGCGCCGGTCCGCGGCCGGCGCCGCTGCCGGCCGGTGCGCTCGTCGCCCCGGGCTACGAGGTGCTCGCGCACCTGCACCGCACCGGCTGGCTGGATCTGTACGACGCCTGGAGCCCGGAGCGCGAGTGCCGCTGCGTGGTGAAGGTGCTGCGCCCGGACCGCGCCGCCGACCCCGAGCTGCGCGAGCGGCTGGTGCGCGAGGGCCGCTGGCTGAAGGACTTCACGCACCCGCACCTGGTGCGCGCGTACGAGGTCGCCGGTGCCGCGGACCCGCGGCCGTACGTCGTCCTGGAGACGCTCACCGGCGAGACGCTCGACCACCTGGTACGGCACGCGGACGCCCTGCCGGACGCCGCCGACCTGGCGCTGCTCGGTGTGCAGCTGTGCTCGGCGGTGCACTACCTGCACGGCCGAGGGCTGCTGCACCTGGACATCAAGCCGGACAACGTCGTCATCGACTGCCGCCGCGCCAAACTCCTCGACCTGAGCACTGCCGCCCCGCCCGGCCCCGGCGAGCCCGGCGTCGGCACCCGCTGCTACCTCTCCCCCGAGCAGGCGCGGGGCGGGCCGCTGTCGGCGGCGACGGACGTGTGGGGCATCGGCGTCACGCTGTACGAGGCCGCCACGGGGACGGTGCCGTTCGGCGAGGGCGAGGAGGTGCAGGAGGAGTCGTCGGGCGAAGGCGGACCGGGCGAGGAGGAACCGGGCGAAGGCGAACCAGGCGAGGTGGAGCCGGATGAGGACGAACCGGACGAGGACGAGCTGATCGGGCGCTACCCCCAGCTGAGCCTGCCGGCACCGCCCGTGGCGAGCCACCGGCGCCTGCCCGACGGCCTGGCCGCGGCGATCGACGCCTGCCTACGGCCGGATGCGGCCGCCCGCCCGCCGCTGGGCACCCTCGCCGCCGCGCTCGACGCCCTGCTGCCGCAGGGGCGCCGCGCCGTTGTGCCCCGGGAGTGAGGGTGCCGCCGTTGTCGCGGTGGTCGCCGTTGTCGCCGTTGTCGCGAGGAGGGTGCGCATGGTCTCCGCGGCCGTGACGGCGGCCTGACCGCAGCAGTTGTTGAACAGCACGTGCACGCGTGCGGCGCCGCGGGCGAGCCGCCGCACGCGGGCGGCCCACGGGGCCAGCTCGGCGCTGGTGTAGTCGTGGCGGAAGCGCTCCTCCTTGCTGCCCCGCCCCCAAGCCGCCGAGCGGCCGTGGAACCGCACGACCGCGAGGTCCGGGCAGGTGACCTCGGCCACCGGCGGGACGGCTCCGGGAACCCGCGGGGAGGTGTCCACCGCCACCAGGGCCATGCCGCATTCCCGCGCCAGCCCGAGGGTGCCCGGCAGCTCGGTGTGGCCGAACCAGCCGGGGTGGCGGAACTCGACGGCCAGCGGCAGGTCACCGGCGTACGCCCGGCAGGCGGCCACCCGTGCGCGGCCGCGCGGCCCGGGGGCCAGCCACGGCGGGAACTGCACCAGGACCGCGCCCAGCCGGCCGGCCTCCCGCAACGGCCGCACCCCTTCGGCGAACCTGCGCCACAGCTCCCCGATGAGCGCGCGCGGCAGCTCGGCGCTCGTCAGGCGCCGCTCGAGCGGCCCCGGCGGCCGCAGGTCGGCGGGCAGCATGGCCGCCCGTACGGGGTGGCCGGTCAGGGGCGCGAACGCCTTGACGTCGAAGGTGAAGCCGGCGGGCGTGCGCTGCGCCCACTGGCGGCCGATGTGCGGAGCGGGCAGCCCGTAGTAGGTGGTGTCGGCCTCCACGACGGGGAAGCGGGCCGCGTAGTGCCGCAGCCGTCCCTCGGGGGACCGTGCGCCCGGCGGGTACCAGCCGCTCGCCACGAGGGCCTGGTCCGTCCAGGAGCAGGTGCCGACCAGGATGCCGGACCGGTCGATGGTGCTCACGCCGTCTCCTTCCCGGTGCCTTCCCGGTGCCTTCCCGGCCGAAGGTGCCGCCGGTGCGGGGAGGGCCGGGAGCTCAGGCGTGTTCCCCGGATCGGCCCGGTGACACCCCCTTCAGCGGACGGCAGTGCTGCGCAGCACCGCGTCGACCTCCCGGCCGGCCCGGGTGCCGGGGGCGTCACTGCTGAGACCCAGGACGAAGGACGTGCGGCGGTGGTCGACGGTGACCACGGTCATCCTCAGGTGCGCGGTGGTGCCCTTGCGGTCGGTGATCTTCACCGTGACCGTGTGGGCCGGCTGGTCGCCGACCTGCGCCGGGCGGGAGTCCTCCAGCGTCGCCGGCTGGTCGGGAAAGAAGAACTCGGCGTTCGACCGGGCCGCGCGCTCGGTCTGTCGCGGCAGGGCGGAGGGCGGGACGACCTGGCCGGACCGCCCGGCCATGACGGTGGCACCGGTCGTGTCGCCTTCCGCCCCGGCGTCCGGCTTCCTGATGATCTGCGAGGTGAAGGCGCTCATCAGGTCGGCGTCCTTGGCCGCGTCGTGCTGCCAGCCCGCGGGTATCGCGTAGGACAGTCCGGCCCGGGTGTCGTCGACCCGGGGCCGGCCGGCCAGCGGGGAGTCGTCCTCCTCGCGTGTCAGCCACCAGGTGAGCGCGCCGCCGGCGGTCAGCAGCACGGCGAGGGCGGTGGCGCCGGCGATCAGCGCGGTGCGCCGGGCGGGCCGGGTGGCCGCAGGCGGTACGGGTGCGTGGGCGGGGTGGGGCGGAAGGTACGGCTGGGGGGAGGGCGGCATCGGGCTGGTCATGGCCTCCAGCCTTCCGCCCCGGCGGGGATCCGGCCTGAGTGCCCGTACTCAGACCGCGTACTCAGACCGTGCACTTCACACCTGTGCACTTCAGCCCCGTGCACGTCAGACCGTGCGCTCGGGCATCCGGCGTGCCGGGCGCCCCGGGTACGGTCACACTGGGGCAGGTGAGCAGCCTTGCTTCCGGGTCGTCTCCGGCCCTCACGCGGGCGGAGTTCGACGCGCTCTTCGCGCAGCTGCGGACGTGGGGGCGCTGGGCGGACGCCGGGCGCGGCGCATTCGGGCGGGTCGATCCCGACCGGGTACGGCGGGCGGTGGAGCTGGTGCGGTCGGGGACGGTCGTGACGATGGGGCTGCCGTGGAACACCGTCTGCGGCCCGGACAACCGCAGGGCCGCCCTGCACTACATGTCCGACCTCGGTGACATCGAGCCGCCCGAGCCCGCCACCCACAAGGACTTCCTCGGCGCCGACTACCACGGCAAGGGCGTCAGCCACCTCGACGCCCTGTGCCACGTCGCCTACCGCGGGCGGTTGTACGACGGCGGCGAGGCCGGGCGGTTGGTGGGCGCCGCGGGGGCCCGCTTCGGCGACGTCGCGGCCCTGGGCCCGTTGGTGACACGCGGGGTGCTGCTGGACCTGCCCGCGGTGCGGGGCGCCGAGTGGCTGGAGCCCGGGCAGGCCGTGCACGCCGCGGACCTGCTGGCGGCGGAGGCCGCGCACGGCGTGCGCATCGGCGAGGGGGATGCCCTGCTGGTGCGGACCGGCCGGTTCCGGCGGCGGCGCCGCCTGGGCGCCTGGGACGCCGACGAGGCCGGTGCGGGCCTGCACGTCCATGCGGTGCCGCTGCTGGCCGAGCGCGGCATCGCGCTGCTCGGCGCCGACGGCGACAACGACGTGCGGCCCTCGCCGGTGGAGGGGGTGCACTCCCCCGTGCACGCCCTGGCCGTGGCCGCGATGGGGGTTCCGCTGCTGGACAACCTCGACCTGGAGGCGCTGGCGGCGGCCTGCGCGGACGCGGGCCGGTACGCGTTCCTGTGCGTGGTGGCCCCGCTGAACGTCCCCGGCGGAACGGGCTCTCCGGTCAACCCGGTGGCGGTTCTCTGAGACCGTGTGTGAGACCTACTCGACCGGACCAGCCAGCGTTTCGATCGGCACAGGCGGCCATTTCGGCTCCGTCCGGGTAAGCCTTGCCAGCTCTTCCGGTGGTTCGGCGCCGTCCTGAACAGCCGTGACGTACGCCTTCGCTTCCTGCAGGTTCAGCCGCGGGGCCTGCCTGCGCAGGTAACCCATCGCGGCCACGACGCCTGCGGAGTGGACGAGCTCGCGAACGGCGCAGGCCAGCGGATCGGGCGGTCTGATGCCCTTGACCTGCAGGAGGTACTGCTCCTCCCAGCCCTCGTCCTCCCACCGGACGGCGGGCACGTAGTGGATGCTCCCGTCGTGCCGGTCCACCAGGTAGTGGCCGCCGACGAAGCTGCCGCGCACGTCACGGGCCCGGGCCTGCTCCGCCGAGCGCCAGAAGACGAGCCAACCGACCGCGCGTTCCTGCACGTGGTAGATGTCCGGCGTGGGGGCGCACCCCTGCCACGGCCACGTCGGCAGCTCTCTGGCCAGGAAGGACTCGATGAGCGCAACGGCGCGTTCCTCGGAAATCACGCTCTCATCATTCGCCACAGGTCAACCGGTTTTCGCCATGCCCGCGCCGCCCCCACTACGGCCGGGGTCCGGCCGAACTCGGTGTCTTCGGGGCGCGGCACTGTGTCAAAATCCGACGCATGGCTGTTCGTTACCCGCCGTCAACGGGGCGTACGGCCGTATCGTGCACACGTCACGCCGCAGCGAGCTGACGCAGACCTTGGACTGACGCAGCAGTTCGGCTGGCCGATCTTCATGGGAAGGGCGCCGGGGCGCGCCCCATGCGACCGGTGCATCAGGCTGCGCTTCGGGGATCGCCGGCACGTACCGAGCGTGGACCGTGCGCAGCCGCGCGTGACCGCCGCTCGCCCGGCAAGGCACGAGGGACGATTTAAAATAGAACGTCGAGCGACTTCCGCAGTGTCGTACGGGAAGTGATCCGGATGGGCCTCGTCGCGGAGGACATCGGGCCGGTGCTCGCCCGTGAGAAGTTCTTCCGTGGCGGGACGGTCGAGGAGGCCGTGCGCGGCCCCATCCTCAGCTCCTGGGAGCGCAGCCGGCAGCTGGGGCTGTCGCCGGACGGCTGCGAGCTGCCGTACGTGCAGGACCTGGACCTCGACGGTCGCCTGGTGCGCGCGGCAGCGCCTGTCATGGACCGGTTGCAGGCCCGCTTCACCGATCGCGACATGAACATCTGCCTCGCCGACGGGCGCGGGGCGGTGCTGCAGCGCCGTTTCGGCACGGCCTCCCTGGCCCGGCGCCTGCCGGCGATCCAGAGCGTGCCGGGCTTCGTGTTCGCCGAGAAGTACGCGGGGACCAACGGCATCGGTCTGGCTCTCGCGGAGCGCCGGTTGATCAATGTCTACGGTGCCGAGCACTTCGCCGAGCGCTCGCAGTCCAACGCCTGCTCCGCGATCCCCGTGCGGGACCTGCTCAGCGGGCGCATCGAGGGCGTGCTGTGCTTCGGCTATCCGTACGCGGACGTGGACGGCGGGCTGGACACCGTGATCCGCAGGGCGGCCGGCGCCATCGAGCAGCGGCTGCTGGAACAGAGCACGGGGCGCGAACGGGCGCTGCTGCAGGCCTACTTCGATGCCAGGCGCCTGCTGCCGGACGGCGAGGTGCGCCTGGGTGAGCTGGCGGCGAGCGGACTGGACTGGCGCGACCAGATGATCCTCAAGGAGAAGGCCGCCGAGCTGATCTCCTCGGGCCAGCGGGCCGCGATGGCGGTGTCGTTGCCCGGCGGGCGGCGGGTGACGCTGCTCAGCCGCCCGGTGACCAGTTCCTGCGGTGTGGAGGGCCTGGCCGTGGAGGCGGTCCTGCCCGCCCGGCACGAGCGGCTGGCCGTCGTCCCGGAGCCGGGGGCGCCGGTGGGCGGCGGGCCCGCCCGGCTGCTGGGCCGGCAGTCCCTGGCCGAGAGCGTCCCGCAGGCCCCGCCGCGCCCTGCGCCGCCGCGGGGCGCGACCGAGGACGCGGGCGAGCTGGTCATGGTCGGCGAGCCGGGGGTGGGGACGTACGCGGTGGCGGCCCGGCGCCGCCTGGAGCTGCTCTCCGAGGCCAGCAGCCGCATCGGCACGACCTTGGACGTCACGCGCACCGCGCAGGAGCTGGCCGAGACGGCCGTGCCGCGCCTGGCGGACTTCGTCACCGTCGACCTGCCGGAGGCGGTGCTGCGCGGTGACGAGCCGGCCGATCCCGCCAGGGATCTGTACCGCACGGTGGTGCACGGCTTCCGCGGCGACTGCCCCTTCTATCCGGCGGGCGAGCTCGTGGACCTGCAGCCGACGACGCCGCAGCTGCGGTGCCTGACCACCCGGCGCACCGTGCTGGAGCCCGACCTGCGCACCGCCCCCGGGTGGGTCGGCCAGGACCGTACGAAGGCCCAGCGCATCCTCGCCCACAACGTGCATTCCCTGATCGCCGTGCCGCTGCTGGCCCGGGGCATGGTGCTGGGCATCGCGAGCTTCTACCGCGCCCGTGATCCGGCCCCCTTCGGCGACGACGACCGCTCGCTGGCGCAGGAGCTGGCCACGCGGGCGGCGATCTGCATCGACAACGCGCGCCGGTACACCCGCGAGCACGCGATGGTGCTGGCGCTGCAGCGCAGCCTGCTGCCGCAGGCCTTCCCCGAGCAGAACGCGGTCGAGGTCGCGCACCGCTACATGCCGGCCGAGTCCGGGGTCGGCGGCGACTGGTTCGACGTCATCCCGCTGTCCGGCACGCGGGTGGCGCTCGTGGTCGGGGACGTGGTCGGCCACGGCCTGCACGCCGCGGCCACCATGGGGCGGCTGCGCACCGCCGCGCGCAACTTCGCCGAGCTGGACATGCCCCCGGACGAGGTCCTCACCCACCTCGACAACCTCGTCGGGCGCCTGGACCGGGAGGAGTGCGGCGGGGATCCCACCGCGGGCCTGACCGGCATCGTCGGCGCGACCTGCCTGTACGCCGTCTACGACCCCACCTCGCAGGAGTGCGTCATGGCCCGGGCCGGGCACTGTCCGCCCGCCCTGGTGCGCCCCGACGGCACCGTCACCTTCCCCGACCTGCCCGCCGGCCCGCCGCTGGGGCTGGGCGGCCTGCCCTTCGAGACCGCCACGTTCCACCTGCCCGAGGGCAGCCAGCTGGTGCTGTACACCGACGGGCTCATCGAGGACCGCGAGCGCGACTTCGACACCGTCCTGGAGCTGCTGCGCCGGGCCCTGGCCCACCCCAGCAGGCCGCCCGAGGAGACCTGCCGGGCCGTCGTGGAGGCGGTGGTGCCCGAGCATCCTGCGGACGACATCGCGCTGCTGGTCGCCCGTACCCACGTCCTGGACCCGAACCGGATCGCCGTGTGGGACCTGCCCGCAGATCCGGCGCTGGTCTCCTCCGTGCGCTCCGCCGTCACCGCGAAACTGACCGAGTGGGGGCTGGAGGAGCTGGCCTTCTCCACCGAGCTGCTGCTGAGCGAGCTGGCCACCAACGCCATCCGCTACGCCAGCGTCCCCATCCAGGTGCGCCTGCTGTACGACCGCACGTTGACCTGCGAGGTCTCCGACGGCAGCAGCACCGCCCCGCACCTGCGGCACGCGGCGAGCACCGACGAGGGCGGCCGCGGGCTGTTCCTGGTCGCCCAGCTGTCGCAGTCCTGGGGCACCCGCTACACCCCGGGCGGCAAGGTCATCTGGGCGGAGTGCCCGCTGGAGATGACCGCCGGCAAGGACCTGGACGCCTCGATCGCGCTCGCCTCCTTCGACGACATACCGGCCATCTGACGCTCCATCCGGCACAGCGGGCGAAAGGGGTCGTAGCATGACGGGCATGCGGCCCCCGGAGCCCCTCGTGCGCATCCGCGGCCTCGGCAAGCGGTTCGGCGGCACCCTCGCGCTGGACGGGGTCGACCTCGACATCCGCCCCGGCAGCGTCCTGGCCCTGCTCGGCGCCAACGGCGCGGGCAAGTCCACGCTCATCAAGATCCTCGCGGGCGTCCACCGCGCGGACGCGGGCGAGGTGAGTGTCGCCGGGCACCCGCTCGGCACGGAGGCGGCCTCGCGCGCCATGTCCTTCATCCACCAGGATCTCGGGCTCGTCGCATGGGCGACGGTCGCCGAGAACATCGCCCTGGGCACCGGCTACGCCCGCCGCGGGGGCCTGATCTCCTGGTCCCGCACCCGTGCCCGGTGCGCCGAGGCCCTGGACCTCGTCGCCGCGCACCTGGACCCGGACGCCCCCGTGGCCGGCCTGCCGCGGGCCGAGCGCTCGCTGGTGGCCATCGCCCGGGCCCTGGCGACCCGGGCCCCGGTCGTGGTCCTCGACGAACCGACCGCGAGCCTGCCCGCGGCGGACTGCGCGCGCCTGTTCGCCCTCCTGCACGCCCTGCGCGACCGCGGCCGGGCCGTCGTCTTCGTCACCCACCGGCTGGACGAGGTGTACGAGGTCGCCGACACCTTCGCCGTGCTGCGCGACGGGCACCTGGTCGGCCGGGGGCCGGTCGCCGGCCACGACCCCGCCCGCCTGGTGCACGACATCGTCGGCCACGACCCCGGCGGCCGGCACCGTTTCCCGGCCCCGGCCCCGGGGCCGGCCGTGCTGACCGTCGACGGCGTGCGCACCGCGCAGAGCGCGCCGCTGGAGCTCGCGGTAAGCCCCGGCGAGGTCGTGGGCCTGGCGGGCCTGACCGGGTCCGGGCATGCGGCGGTGGGCCGGGCCCTGGCCGGCTGCGGTCCGCTGCTCGGCGGGCGCGTCCTGCTCGCGGGGCGGCCGTACCGGCCGGGCTCGGTGGCGGCCGCGGTGGGCGCCGGCGTCGGCCTGGTGACGGGCAACCGCCTGGAGGAGGGGTGCGCCGCGGAGCTGACGGTACGGGAGAACCTCCTGGCCGGGCCGCCCGCCGGCGGCCGGCGGGGCCCGCACCGGATCGGCACCGCGGCCGAACGGGCGAGGGCCGCGGCGCTGGTCGAACGGCTCGGGGTGCGTCCGCCCGACACCGAGGCGCCGATCGCCACGCTCTCCGGGGGCAACCAGCAAAAAGTCGTCCTCGGCCGGTGGCTCCCGCAGCACCTGCGGCTGCTGGTCCTGGAGGAGCCGACCGCGGGGATCGACGTCGGCGCGCGGGCCGCGATCCACCGCCTGCTCGGGGAGGCGCTCGCCGAGGGGCTCGCCGTCCTGCTGGTCTCCACCGACTTCGAGGAGATCGCCGACGTGTGCCACCGGGCGCTGGTCTTCGTGCGCGGATCCGTCGCGGCCCGCCCGGCGGGCCGCGAGCTGACCGCCACCGCGCTGACGCGCGCCGCCTCGGCCGTGCCCGCCGTGACCGGTGGGCACGGGTGAGCGCGCGGCTGCGACACCCGCCGGGGCACCGGGTCGGGCATCTGGTGGGCGCCTACGGGCTCCTGGCGCTGACCGTCGTGCTGTTCGCGGCCTTCTCCCTCGCGCTGCCGCACACGTTCCCCACGCTCGACAACGTCTCGGCCGTGCTGTCCAACCAGTCGATTCCCGCCCTGCTCGCGCTCGGTGCGACGCTGCCGATCGCGGCCGGCCGGTTCGACCTGTCCCTCGGCTACGGCCTGGGGCTGGCCCACGTCATGACGATGCAGCTGATCGTCGCCGGGGGCTGGCCCTGGCCGCTCGCCTGCCTGGTGGTGGTGCTCGGCGGGGCGGCGGCCGGGGCCGTCAACGGCCTGGTCGTCGAGTTCGCCAGGATCGACTCGTTCATCGCCACCCTCGGCACCGGCAGCATCATGTACGCCTTCACCGGCGCCCTCACCGGCGGGGCCCGGGTCGTGCCCGGTCCGCACGGGCTGCCGCCGGCGTTCACCGCGCTGTACGACTCGTACTTCCTCGGGCTGCCGGTCGCCGCCTTCTACGTCCTGGCCCTGACGGTGCTGCTGTGGGTGCTGCTGGAGCGGCTCCCTCTCGGCCGGTACCTGTACGTCATCGGCTCCAACCGCCGCGCCGCCGACCTGCTCGGCATCCCCGCCCGGCGCTGCACCACCTGTGCCTTCATCGGATCGGGGCTGGTGACCGGCGTCGCCGGCGTGCTGCTGGCCGCGCAGCAGCAGACCGGCAACCCGAGCGTGGGCCTGGACCACCTGCTGCCCGCGTTCGTCGGGGCGCTGCTGGGCTCCACCGCGGTCCGGCCGGGCCGGGCCAACGCCCCGGGCACCCTGGTCGCCGTGAGCGTCCTCGCGGTCGGGCTGGCCGGCATCGAGCAGCTCGGCGCCCAGTTCTGGGTGACCCCGCTGTTCAACGGCGCCACCCTGCTCATCGCCGTCGGCCTGGCCGGGTGGGCCGCCCGCCGGCAGGTGCGCCGGCGGCGGACGGCCTGACGGCGTGCGAGGAGTGCCCGTGCCCGTACGACGCAGGACCGCCCTGGGGGCGGCCGTGCTCCTCGCGGTGGCGGTCGCGCCCCTGGCCGGCTGCGAACGGGACGTCTCGACGGGGCCCGCGCCCTCCCCCGTACGGCCGACGGCGGCCGGCTGTCCCGCGGCGTGGGCGCGCGCCACCGCGGCCGTCCGCCGGGCCGAGCGGTCCGACACCCGGTGGACCGGCCCGGCGACCGGCCCGCGGGCGGCCCGCGGCAAGGAGGTGGTGTACGTGGCGCAGAGCATGACCAATCCCGGCGTCGCGGGCACGGCCCGGGGCGTACGGGACGCCGCGCGCGCCGCCGGCTGGAGCGTGCGGGTGCTCGACGGCCAGGGCACCCCGGCCGGCATCCAGGCGGCGTTCGGCGAGGCGGTGACGCTGCGGCCCGCCGGTATCGTCGTCGGCGGCTTCGACCCTCGCCTGACTTCCCGTCAGGTCGCTGCGGCCACGGCCCGGCACATCGTGCTCGTCGGCTGGCACGCGGTCGACGACCCGGGCCCCAGCGCGGATCCGCCGCTGTTCACCAATGTCACGACGCGTGTCGAGGACGTCGCGCGCACCAGTGCCGACTGGGTGATCGCGCACTCGGGGGGCAGTGGTGGAGCGGTGCTGTTCACCGACGCCTCGATCCCGTTCGCGCGGCACAAGTCGGAGCTGATCAGGGCCGAGCTCGCCACCTGCCCGGGGGTGCGGCTGCTGGCCGAGGAGAACATCCCGCTGCCGGACACCGGCAGCCGCACGCCGCAGGCCGTCTCCTCGCTGCTGTCCCGCTACGGCGCGCGCTGGACGCACTCGGTGGCCATCAACGACGTGTACTTCGCCGATGCCGCCCCGGCCCTGCGGGCCGCCCGCAGGAAGGGGACCGGTGCCCCCTACAACATCGGCGCGGGCGACGGCGACCCGTCCGCGTTCGAGCGCATCAACGAGGGCGCGTTCCAGGCGGCGACCGTGCCCGAGCCGCTCGCCGCACAGGGCTGGCAGATCGTCGACGAATTCAACCGCGCCTTCGCGGGCGCGCCCGCCAGCGGTTATGTCGCCCCCGCGCACATCGCCACGGCCGCCAACACCGGCGGCGCCACGACGTGGGACCCGCCGGGCTACCGCGCGGCCTATCGCCGGATCTGGGCGGGCGGCGCACGGTGACGGGAGAACGGGGAGGAGATGACGGATTCGCTGGAAGGCATCCCGGTGTCTTGACGCACGCTTTGAGCCGACTCTAGGGTCACCCCCGATCATCGTGACCGCTCGGCAGGCCACCGGCACTTGGGGGAATCGATGCGCAACGTCCGGCTGTGGAAGTCCGGTGTGGGGCTCCTCTTCGACCGCAGGGCGGAAGTCGGCAAGCCGATGATTTTCCGGCTGAGCCGCCCCCTCGATATCGATCCGGCGGGCCGGACCCTCCTCGACATCGAGGAAATCGCCGGCTACGTGCGCAAGGCCGCCGGCGCGTTGCACGCGGCGGGAATCGGTCGCGGCGATCGGTTCGCGGTGTACAAGGACAACCATTTCGACTGCCTGTTGCTCGCCGCCGCCGGAATCAGGATCGGCGCCATCCCCGTGATGCTGTCGGGCCTGCTGCCCCACGACTCGGTGCGTCCCCTGCTGCAGCGTGTCGAGCCGAAGCTGCTGGTGAGCAGCCGACGGCTGCTGACGGGCAAGGGAAGCGACGTGAACGCGCTGGCCGCGTTCACCGAGCGGACGTTATGCCTCGACGGCGGCTTACCCGGCGCACTGGACTTCGCGGACCTCTACGGAAGCAGCGATCCGGTGCCCGCGCCACGGCGCGACGACGAACTGATGATGCTCACCCACACCTCGGGCACCACGGGCATCCCGAAGCTCATCATGTACACCCCGGCCAAACTCCAGGGCCAGATGGCCCGGTTGGAGTGCCGCCATCTGCCGCCGATCACCTTCCGGCGCGGCGACACGGTGGCGATGTCCACGCCGTACGTCCACGCCCGGGCCTTCACCTGGATCTATTCGGTGCTGACCCTCTCCCCCGGCAAGGTCCTGCTGGTGAGCGACAGCGATCCGCAGGTCGTCGGCCCGCTGTTCCGGCAGCACCGGCCCACCGTGATCGAGGGACTGCCGATCGACTTCGCCCGGCTGGAGAAGCTCGCCGAGGAGCGCGAGCACAACGTCTTCTCCTCGGTGCGCATGTTCGTGGGCAACTTCGATGCGGTGCGCTGGTCGACGATCCGCACCTTCCTCAACGCCTCCCGGCACCCCTTCCCGCTGTGGCGCGAGGGCTACGGGCAGTCCGAGACCGGCGGGCTGGGCATGACCTTCATCACGCGCCGTACGGCGAACAAGCGGCGGGAGGAGCAGGCGGGCCCCCGCACGGTGGGGCGGCCGATGCCCGGGTTCGTGCAGCTCAAGGTGGTGGACCCGCAGACGTTCCGGCCGGTGCGCAACGGCCGGCCGGGCCTGGTGCTCGCCCGCACCAAGGCGCGGTGCGTCGGCTACTACCGCGAGCCCGAGCGGTGGAGCGAGAAGCTCGTGGGCGAGTGGTGGAACACCGGCGACATCGGCATCAAGACCCGCAGCGGCAGCCTGAAGCTCCTCGACCGCGAGGTGAACCACACCCCGGGCGTGAGCTGGCTGGAGCAGGAGGACGTGCTCGTCGACCGTCTGCCCGTGGGACACGACGTGGCCCTGCTGCCGGTGCCCGGCGGGCCGCCGGTCCCCGTCGTCGCCACGCCCGACGGCCGGCTGGACGAGGAGCGGTGGGCGAGGGCGGTGCGCGGGCTGCCCGCATGCGCCGAGCCGGTCGTGATCGCTTTCGCGGACATGCCCCGCACCGGGACCGGAAAGATCATCCGGGAGGAGCTCCGCCGGCGCTTCCTTTCCGGCGCCGAGCACCCGGGAACGGGGCGATGGACGTGACGGCGGCGCAGAAAGGCGCGGTCGGCCGGAAGGAAACCCTGGTGTTCCGGCGGGGGCCCTTCGTCGTCGAACCGTTCACGCCGTCCTGCCGTGCGGTCTGGGAGCGGCGGCAGCACGTGGTGTTCGGGGTCAGCCCCGGAAACAGCTATTTCCACGTGACGCGGCTGACCGATCTGCTGGGCTGGTTGTGCGCCGAGTTCGCCCGCGTCGACGTCGTCATTCCGGATACGGCGCTGGAGCACACGTACGCGGCCCTGGGCTATGACGCGCGCCGTGCGGCGAAAAAGGCGCGCGCCGAGATCAATGTGCTGCACAACCGGGTGGTGCGGGCGTGGAGGAGCAGTGGCGGGCCGAGGGCGTCCGACGGCCTGCACCGGATGTCGGATCTGGTGGCGAACGACGTCTATCGCGAGACATTCGCGCAATGCGAGCGGGCGCTGGCCGAGGACGGCGCCCTGTGGGAGACGTGCGCGGCGATGAGCAAGGACGTCCTGGCGGCCCGGGGGTACCACGGGCCGTTCACCCGGGATCGCATCGAGCGGGCCATGGGATATCTCCTGGCCGAACTCCCCTTCTTCGTGGCGTCGGCCGATGTCTTCGGCGTTCCGTCGTCGCTGAACTTCTACCACCGGGCGCTGCCGCTGGCGGAGTTCGTCTTCGCCGGGACGTCCTCGATACCGGCCTCGCCCCGGCAGGGCTACGCCGTCATTCGCCCCGCTCCGGCACCGCCTGGATGTCCAGTTCGACCCTGATGGTCGTCCCGATCATGACGATGCCGCGCTGCAGCATGGAGCGCCAGTTGAGGGTGAAGTCCTCGCGGTGCAGCTCGGTGCCGGCCGAGCAGGCGGCCCGCATCTCGCCGGCGATGCCGGTGCCGATGCCGAGGTAGCGGGTGTCCAGGGAGACGCTCCTGCTGACGCCGTGCAGGTTCAGCACCCCCTCCACGCTCCAGCGCGAGCCGCCGCGGTGCACGAAGCGGTCGCTGGTGAAGCGCATGTGGGGGTAGGCGGCGACGTTCAGGAAGTCGGCCGACCGCAGGTGCTCGTCGCGCAGGGCGACGCCGGTGTCGATGCTCGCGGTGTCGATCATCACGTCGAGGTGCGAGTGCTCCATGCGCTCGCCGACCCACAAGGTGCCCTGGAACCGGTTGAACCGCCCGTGGATCTCGGCGAGGCCGATGTGCCGGGCGATGAAGCGCACCGCCGTGTGGTCGGGGTCGATCCGCCAGGGTCCCGGTGTCGGCATCGCGGGCGTCGGCGCGGTCTCCATGCCGATCGGGTCGAGGGCGGTGCGCGTCCGTTCCGTGCAGGCGACGGTCCGGCGCACCGGCTGGAAGCCCTCGGCCGTCACGGTCAGGCCGTACTCGCCGGGCGGGACGGTCGCGCCGAACCGGCCGTGCGGGTCGGTCTGCCCGTGGACGACCTCGCGGCCGGCCGCGTCCCGGACGGATATCTCCGCGCGGTGCATCGGCAACTGCACCGGGTCCAGGACAAGGCAGTCGAGCGCGCCCGCTCCGTCGGGGAGGGGGGCGGCCGAATGCCGCGGGGAGTTCCGGAAACGGCGCAGCAGCGCGAGGGGCATCCCTGGGGACCCTTTCTCTGGTCGAAAGATGATCGACCGATAGACCATCACATCCGACCTTTACAAGGCAAAACGACTACTTGGCCTTTAAAATCGCCCCTACCCACCCTCAGCGGTCCTGAATCGCCCAGATCTCCCCCGGACATGCCGCCGATGGAGCAATGGCGGCGCGCTGCCGCGCACCACGGCAGGCTGATGCGTCCTGACCACGTCGCTGGGGAGTGATGGGTGAGCCGGCAGCACCGCCGCGGCACCGGGGCGGCCGCGTACCGCGGCAAGGCGGTGCGGCTGAGCGACGCCGGCGACCGGGCGCCCGCCCCGCCCCGCTGGATGCGCTGGCTGCCGGCGGCCTACGTCGCCGCCGTCCTGCTGCTGGAGCCGCTGACCCCGGTGCAGTGGCCGGTGAGCTTCGTGCTCATCGCGCTTCCCGCGGTCGCCGCCTTCGCCCTCGGCCCGGTGGGCGTCGCCGTCGCCACCTGTTTCGCCGTCACCTTCCTGGGTCTGCTGGCGGGTACGCCGTGCTGCGCGGGCCGCAGCTCCCACGACCTGTGGGAGCGGCACTACGTCGCCGCGTACCTGTGCACCGGGCTCGTGGGCGTCCTGGCGGTGGCCCTGGCGGGCTACCGGCGGCGGCAGGAGGCCCACCTGGTGCACGTCAACTCGGTGGCGGAGGAGCTGATGCGCACGCTGCTGCGGCCGGTGCCGGCCCGGGTGAACGACGTCCTGGCCGCGGGTCTGTACCGCCCGGCGGAGTCGGGGACGATGGTCGGCGGGGACCTGTTCGACCTCCACGCCGCCCCGGCGGGCGTGCGGGCCGTCATCGGCGACGTCCGCGGCAAGGGCCTGCAGGCGGTGCACACCGTCGCCGACGTCCTGGGGGCCTTCCGGCAGGCCGTCTCCGAGCCCGGGGACCTGGTGGAGGTCGCGGCCGGCATGGAGCGGCGCATCGCGCACGAGGCCGGGGCCCTGCAGGACGCGGAGCTGTTCGTCACCGCCACGCTCGTCGAGTACGACTCCGGTGCCCGGCAGGTGACCATCGTCAACCTGGGGCACATCGAGCCGGTGCTGATCTCCGCCGGCGAGGTGCTGGCACTGACCGGGCCGCCGTCGCTGCCCCTGGGGCTGGGCGCGCTGACCGGCGAGCGCCCCGTGGCCTACCGGCATCCCTTCGCCCCGGGCGACGTCCTGCTGCTGTGCACGGACGGCCTCGTCGAGGCCCGCGACGACAACGGCGGCTTCTACCCGCTGCTGGACCGGCTGCGGCAGCGCTTCGGCGCACGCCCCTGCCCCACCCCCGCCGAGGTCGTCGACTTCCTCGACGGCGACCTGCCGTGCCACTCGCGTGCGTTCCACGACGACGTGGCGATCCTGGCCCTGGCTCCCGCGCGCTGAGCGAGGGCCGCGCGGCGGGCGCGGCGGGCGTCAGCGGCGGGCGTCAGCGGTCGTCGACGGGCAGGCCCCGCGCCTCCTTGACCCGCTTCATGATGATCTGCGAGTTCACCTCGGTCACGCCGGACAGTGTGGTCAGGCGCTCGATCCACAGCCGCTCGTAGGCGGCGAGGTCGGCGACGGCGATGCGCAGCAGGCAGCCGGGACTGCCGAAGAGCCGGTAGGCCTCGATGACGTCGGGGATGTCCTGCAGCGCCGCCTCGAAGGCCTCGACGGCCTCCCTGTCGCGCCGGACCTCGACGGAGACGAGGACCTCGAATCCCCGCCCGACGGCCTCGGGGTCGATCACCGCCCGGTAGCCCTGGATCACTCCGTCCTGCTCCAGCTGCCGGACGCGGCGCATGCACGGGGAGGAGGTGAGCCCCACCCGCTGGGCGAGCTCCTGGATCGTCAGCCGGCCGTCGCTCTGGAGCTCGCGCAAGATGTTTCTGTCGATCTGGTCCATCGCGCAATTATCCACCACGGTTACCGGAGGAACGCGGCCGACTTGGCGATCCGATTGCGCGCGTTTCGTTTTATGGTTGCTCTCGGCCCGCCGACCGCGAACTGATGTGCGAGATGCACCTGCGCGATGTTGCCCGGCCGCGATCACCGGCAGGAAACGCAAGAGGAGCGAGCACGTGGGACAGGTCGTCGTCATCAGCACCGGCGGGACGATCGCCAGCCGCTGGCAGGGCTCCGGCTACGCCGCCGACGCCGCCGGCGGGGACGTCCTGGCCACGGCCGCCGTGCCCGAGGGCGTCAGCGTGCGGGTCGTCGACCTGATGAGCGTCAACAGCGCCCGGCTCACCACCGCGCACCAGCTGACGCTGCTGCGCACCGTGCACGAGGTGCTGGCCGACCCCGACGTCGACGGCATCGTCGTCACGCACGGCACGGACACCCTGGAGGAGTCCGCCTTCCTGCTCGACCTGTACCACGACGACCCCCGCCCGGTCGTCCTCACCGGCGCCCAGCGCCCGCTGGAGGCACCAGACGGCGACGGCCCGCGCAACCTGCACGACGCGCTGCTGACCGCGGCCACCGTGCGCGACCTCGGCGTCCTGATCGTCTTCGACGGCCGGGTGCACGCCGCGCGCGGCACGGTCAAGGTGCAGACGATCGCCGCCGACGCCTTCGCCGACCCCTCCGGCAGCCCCGTCGGCGACGTGCGCGACGGCAGCGTCGTCGTCCGCCGCCGGCCGCAGCGCCCGGCGCCGCTCCCCCTGCCCCCGGCCACGCAGGCGTCGCCGCGGGTGGACGTCGTCATGCACCACTGCGACGGGGACCCGCTGCTGTTCAACGCCGCCGTCGGGGCCGGCGCCCAGGGCGTCGTCCTGGTGGCGACGGGTGCGGGCAACGCCACCCCCGAGGTCTGCGCCGCCGTCGAGGCGGCCGTCGCCCGGGGCGTCCTGGTCGCCCTCACCACGCGGGTGCCCACCGGTCCGGTCGCGGAGATCTACACCCACGGCGGCGCGGTGGACCTGGTCGCCGGCGGCGCGGTTCTCACCGGCACCCTGCGCGCCGGACAGGCGCGGATCGCCGTGCTCGGCGCCGTTCTGTCCTCGAGCGACCCGGCCGAGCGCACCCGAGCGCTGCGCCATGTGCTCGGCGCCACCGCGGCCGCTCCGGCGGGCGTCGCGGCCTGACCGCCCGCCCCCTCTCTCCCCCCACGCCTCTCCTCCACGCCTCTCCCCACGCACGTGATCGGATCCGTCATGCCCGCACCCGCCCCCGCCCCCACGCACGACCCCGCGCAGGTGCGCACCGAGCACGACCTCCTGGGCGACCGGGACGTCCCCGCAGCCGCGTACTACGGCGTGCACACGCTGCGGGCCGTGGAGAACTTCCCCATCACCGGTACGCCGATCGCCGCCCACCCCGACCTCGTCGTCGCGCTGGCCTGCGTCAAGCAGGCCGCGGCCATGGCCAACCGCGACCTGGGCCTGCTGGAGGCGCGCAAGGCGGACGCCGTCGTGGCGGCCTGCGAGGAGATCCGCGCCGGAAAGCTGCACGAGCAGTTCGTCGTGGACGTCGTCCAGGGCGGGGCCGGCACCTCCACCAACATGAACGCCAACGAGGTCGTCGCCAACCGGGCGCTGGAACTCCTCGGCCACGCCAAGGGCGAGTACCGCCACCTCCACCCGCTGGAGGACGTCAACGCCGGGCAGAGCACCAACGACGTCTACCCCACGGCCGTCCGCATCGCCCTGCAGCTGTCCGCCGCCCGGCTGCTGGAGGCCATGGAGGTGCTGCGCACGGCCTTCGCGGCGAAGGCCGACGAATTCCGCGACGTGCTGAAGATGGGCCGCACGCAGCTGCAGGACGCGGTGCCGATGACGCTCGGCCAGGAGTTCGCGGCGTACGGCGTGATGCTGGCGGAGGACCGGGAGCGCCTGCGCGAGGCGTGCGCGCTGCTCGGCGAGATCAACCTCGGCGGCACCGCGATCGGCACCGGCCTCAACGCCCATCCCCGCTACGCCGAGGCGGCCTGCGGCCACCTGGGCGCGCTGACCGGGCTGCCGCTGAGCGTGGCCGGCGACCTCGTCGAGGCCACCCAGGACATGGGCGCGTTCGTCCAGCTCTCCGGTGTCCTCAAGCGCATCGCCGTCAAGCTCTCCAAGACCTGCAACGACCTGCGGCTGCTCTCGTGCGGCCCGCGCGCCGGCCTGGCCGAGATCAACCTGCCGCCGGTGCAGGCCGGCTCCAGCATCATGCCGGGCAAGGTAAACCCGGTGATCCCCGAGGTCGTCAACCAGATCGCCTTCGAGGTCGTCGGCAACGACGTGACGGTGACCATGGCCGCCGAGTCCGGTCAGCTCCAGCTCAACGCGTTCGAGCCGGTCATCGCCCACAGCCTCCTCAAGAGCCTGGCGCACCTGCGCGCCGGCTGCCTGACCCTGGCCGAGCGCTGCGTCGGCGGCATCACCGCCAACCGCGAGCACCTGGCGCAGCTGGTGGGCCAGTCCATCGGCCTGGCCACCGCGCTCAACCCGCACATCGGCTACGAGCAGGCCACCGCCGTCGCCCAGGAGGCACTGACCACCGGCGCGTCCGTGTACGACCTGGTGCTGGCCAAGGGCCTGCTCACCCCGGAGCGGCTGCAGGAGATCCTCCACCCGGACAACCTGGCCCGCCCGCACGACCGGGCCGCCGCGTCGTCCTGACGCCCCCTTCCGTTCCCCCATTCCCACCGAAGCAAGGAAGTAGTACCCCCATGGCAACGGCGCCCAGCGTCTCGTACTCGATGACGGTCCGGCTGGAGGTTCCCGCGAGCGGGACCGCGGTCAGCGAGCTGACCACGGCCGTGGAGTCCTCGGGCGGGTCCGTCACCGGCCTGGACGTGACCGCCTCCGGCCACGAGAAGCTCCGCATCGACGTCACCATGGCCACCACCTCCACCGAACACGCCGCCGAAATCGTGGAGAAGCTCCGCGGCATCGAGGGCGTGGTGCTGGGCAAGGTCTCCGACCGCACCTTCCTGATGCACCTCGGCGGCAAGATCGAGATGGCCTCCAAACACCCCATCCGCAACCGCGACGACCTCTCCATGGTCTACACCCCCGGCGTCGCCCGCGTGTGCATGGCCATCGCCGAGAACCCCGAGGACGCCCGCCGCCTGACCATCAAACGCAACAGCGTCGCCGTGGTCACCGACGGCTCCGCCGTCCTGGGCCTGGGCAACATCGGCCCCAAGGCCGCCCTGCCCGTCATGGAGGGCAAGGCCGCCCTCTTCAAGCGCTTCGCCGGCATCGACGCCTGGCCCATCTGCCTCGACACCCAGGACACCGACGCCATCGTCGAGATCGTCAAGGCCATCGCCCCCGGCTTCGCCGGCATCAACCTCGAGGACATCTCCGCCCCCCGCTGCTTCGAGATCGAAGCCCGCCTGCGCGAAGCCCTCGACATCCCCGTCTTCCACGACGACCAGCACGGCACCGCCATCGTCGTCCTCGCCGCCCTGACCAACGCCCTGCGCGTCGTCGGCAAGAACATCGAGGACGTACGCGTCGTCATGTCCGGTGCCGGCGCGGCCGGTACGGCGATTTTGAAGCTCCTGCTCGCCGCCGGCGTGCGTCACGCCGTGGTCGCCGACATCCACGGCGTCGTCCACACCGGCCGCCCCGACCTCGTCGACGCAAGCCCCGAATCGGCCCTGCGCTGGATCGCGGACAACACCAACCCCGAAGGCATCACCGGCACCCTCAAGCAGGCCGTCCAGGGCGCCGACGTCTTCATCGGCGTCTCCGCCCCCAACGTCCTCGACGGCGACGACGTCGCCGCCATGGCCGACGGCGCCATCGTCTTCGCGCTGGCCAACCCCGACCCCGAGGTCGACCCCGCCATCGCCCGCCGCACCGCCGCCGTCGTCGCCACCGGCCGCTCCGACTTCCCCAACCAGATCAACAACGTCCTGGTCTTCCCCGGCGTCTTCCGCGGCCTGCTCGACGCCCAGTCCCGCACCGTGAACACCGACATGATGCTCGCCGCCGCCCGCGCCCTCGCCGACGTCGTCGCCGGCGAAGAACTCAACGCCAACTACATCATCCCCAGCGTCTTCAACGCGAAGGCCACGGAAGCCGTGGCCTCGGCGGTCAAGCGGGCGGCACTGCAGCTGCGCGAAACGTCCTGACGGCCGGACGGGCCAAGGGCCCAGGACGGCACCTCATCTGCGGGCGCGCCGTGGTTCATCGCGCCCACGCGGCGGAGCCGCACATCGACACCGCCCCGCGCCCCTGACGGGGCACTGCACCAGCCACGGCGCCCCATAGGGGCGCGGGGAACTGCGCGACAAGCCACCACGCACCCGCAGACGAGGTGCCGCGTCACGCCCACGCGGCGGCAACCGCACATCGACACCGCCCCGCACCCCTGCGGGGCGCTGCGTGATCCGCCGGACGGGCCCTAGGGGACTCCGAGGACCGTGAAGCCCCCGACGGTGAGCGCATCTCCAAGAGCGCTCACCGTGTCGGGGTCGTCGTACCGTCCGTTCACGTTCAGCCCGTTGGCGGCCTGGAAGGCCATGACGGCCCGCTGCGTCAGGGGGCCGTCCACGCCGTCCTGGGGACCGGGCCGGTAGCCCAGGGCCAGCAGCGCACCCTGCACGCCGAAGGCGTCGGAGAGGTCCATGGCGATCTTCTCCGGTGGCAGGGAGCCGTCATCGACGGCCGCGGCGAGGAGGAAGTGGGCCCGGTCGAGTTTGTTGCGGATTTTGATGGTGCCGATGTCGGGCTGGAAGCGGCATTCCTCCGCGGCGCCGGTCCAGTTGCGGTCCTTCACGAAGCCCTCGAAGTGCGGGAACTTGAAGGCCGGGCCCAGGGCCCAGCACATGCTCATGGTGGCCAGTTGGGCGTTGGCGGGCCAGTCCTCGAAGTCGGCGAACGGGCTCGACGCGCCGGTGCCGATGCGGGTGGTTTCCATGCGGTCCAGGACGACGAAGACGTGACGGTCGATCTCGCTGTTGTCCAGGTGCAGGGAAGTAAGAGGCGGTTTGAAGGCCAGATGGCCTTGCGGGGCCAGCTCCAGGTGTGCCTTGACCGTGTCCCAGTCGGCCGCCACCTGATCCGCCGTCGCCACCTCGTTCGTCTTGGTCAGCCACTGCAGCTCCCTGGCCATCGCCAGTGACTTCGACCGCTCCTCGGGGGTCGGTGCGGTGTTCGCCTTCACCGTGGCGTCGATCTTGTTGCCGATGCCCGTGCTGACCCAGCCTTTTTGATCCAGGTACATGAAGTTGACGCGACCTTCGAGCGGATCGTTGAACGTGATCCAGTAATCGCGAACACTCTGGTACATGAGGAAGCCTTTCGGTCCGGCACGGGCATCGGGTCGGTTGTTTCACGGGTTTGCTTCAGACGACGCCCTCCCATTCACAGCCCGCTTCCGGGTGGCACTGCCATCCGCGGGAGTCGCAACAGGGCCAGGGCGGGTCGTTGGGGTCGGTTTCGAAGGTCTGCTCAGGGAAACCGAAGAGGGTGGTTTCGAATTCTGCGTCGTACGCCAGGAACATGTAGTAGGCGTACCTGAGCTTCCTGCGGTCGACCGGTTGTCCTTGATCGGGGATGTTGAGCCTCACGGTGCACTCCCTTCCGCCGTCGGACACGCCTGCGGCGGCCGTGCCGGCCGGGGCCGGCACGGCGGCTCACCGGTCTCAGGTGAATGCGTTCAGGCCCATCTTCAGCAGCGAGCCGAGCAGACCACTCGCCTCCACGCCGGGAGAGGCCCCGGCAGCGGCGACGGCAGCGGCCGTGCTCCGCTCCACGGGCGGCGACTGCACCGGCAGGTGCAGGCCCACGGGCTCCGGACGGAGCCGGAGCTCCCTGTCGTTGCGCTCGATCCGTTCGTACATGGCGGTACTCCTCTCTGTCGGCCTGGCCGCGTCAGAACGGCAGCAGGTCCAGTGCCCCGCCCAGGATCGACTTCCACGGCACCGCACTGGCCTGGACGCCAGGGGTCTCGGCGGCGCCCCGCGGCAGCGCGGTCGCACTGCGCTCGACGGGCGGCGACTGCAGCGGCAGCTGCAGCCCCAGGGGCTCGGCGCGACGCGCCCGGTTCTCGTTGCGCTCGGTCAGGTCGTACATGACAGTGCTCCTTTCCTTTGTTCGCGATCACTGCATGACGGACGTGGGTCAGGAAATGTCCGTCAGGTCGAAACGCCGTAACGCGCGGCGTAGCACATCTCCCGGGCCATGCCCGGAAGGTCGGCACACGGCGTCTTGGCGGCTTCCACACCACCGCGGCCGTCCGCGGTGGCCGGTGTGCTCCGGGGGCCCCTGTGCACGGGCCGGGCCTGCACCGGTGGCTGGATGCCCGGGTGCTGTCGGTGGCTGTCCATGGTCGCCTCCTGTCTTTTCCTGTCCGCTTCCTCAGGTCTCCAGGAAGTGGTGGACCGGCACGATGCTGACGCCGAAGGGCTCGCTGACGTCGATGGTGAACTGGTAGGTCACCCGCGCCCGCCGGTCGTCCTCGGGGTCGAAGAAGGTGATGCGCACTTCCTGGCAGTCGGCACCGGGCCGGCAGAACGGGCTCTTCGAGACCTTGACGGTGTCCAGGGAGTACATCCGGTCGCTGGGGCCGGGCACGTACTTGGTGGACATCAGCCCCTCCGCGAAGACCTTCGCGAAGAGGAAGGCATTGGTTCCGGCCGCATTGAGGGCGCGGTCGGCGGAGCTCTGGCCGAGGTTGCGGAACTGGTAGTAGATCTTGTCCAGCAGCGCGCGGACGTTTTTGCGGATCTCTCCTTCCGAGACCGCCAGGTGCAGGAGGTCGGCTTCGCGCTTGACCGCGGCGACGACGGTGTCCACCAGCGCCCGTTCGTTCCAGGTGTAAAGGCCCCGGCTCTGGACCTCCACCACCGGGACGACCTGCCCGGAGTACAGGCGGACGGTACGGTCGGTCAGGATCCCGGGAATGGAGACCCGGGAGATCAGATAGCTGTACCCCCGCGGGACGCCTTCGATGTCGACGGACGGGTCGGGCGGGTCCTCGATCTGGGTCACCTGGCCCTTGATCGCTTCCCGGAACGTCTTGTGCACGACCGACACGGGCGGGTGGGAGAGCGCTTCCTGCAGCTGATTCAGTTGCTCGCCCAGATGCTCGTACTGGCCCTGGCCCGTCTGGGCGGCTCCGGCGTGACCCGCCCGGCCCTTGCTCCCGTCGGGCAGCGGCGTGCCCCAGTCGACGGCAATGGTGGGCTCGGCCTCGAGCGCGTAAATGGGGGTGCTGTCCAGGACGAGGGTCCAGGTCAGGTTGCTCGACTGCCAGGGTTCCCGCACCAGGTAGTCGTACATCTGCAGGGGGTCGTACGGCATCGCCGGGTACTCGTTCTCCCCCTCGGGGTGGCGCACCCTGTGGGGCGGCATCAGCTGGGTGAAGGCGTCGCGGTTGGCCTCGGTGCGGAAGTCGAAGCCGATGGACCCGATGGCGTAGATCGGGGGGCGCCGCGAGGTGAAGCCTGCGGAGGTGCCGCCGCACTGGCAGCCCGACGCGGAGCTTCCGCCGCATCCGCAGGACGGCCGGATCCCCGCCTCCGTGGGAGGGGGCGCGACCGGCGCGGGGGCGCTCGGTGCCGCCGCGAGTGCCACCCCGCCCGAGCCCTGGGCCGCCGGCACCGGCGCGGACGGAGGAGGCACGGACGGAGGAGGCACGGACGGAGGGGGCGCCGACGGCCGGGGCGGCACCGCGGGCGCCGGGTCGGGGACGAATCCCGTCCCGTACGGCGTCCCCGCGGGCTCCGTCTGCTGTGTCACCGGCTCGGCGGGCTCCTGGGGGAACCCGGGGTCGGTGGGCGGGGCTCCCGGCGGGGGAGCTTCGGCTCCGTCGCCCGCTGCGGCATGCATGCGCTCGTTGTCCATGGCACTGTCCCTCTCGCTCGAATCGGATGCGACCACAGGGGTCGACGGGGATGCACCGGGTCCGGCCCCGGGGGTGCTCCCCCGTCCGGTGATGCGCTCGTAGGCCCGTCCGGCCCGCATCGCGCCCGCCAGGTGCCGCCGGCACCGGGCGGAGTCGTCGGGAGTGCAGGGGACGGACGAAGCGGTCTCGAGGATGGCCCTGCCGGCGGCCAGGGGGTCCGCCGGCGCCCCCTGCCGGAGCTGAGCCGTCACCAGCAGGGCGGCCACGCCGGCCACCAGGGGGGTGGCGAAGCTGCTGCCGGTGAGCGCCTGCCGCCCGCCGCCGGGGGCGGCGCCCTCGATGAGCGCTCCGGGGGCCAGCACACCGTTCGTCCGGTAGACCGAACCCCAGTTGTTGACCGCCAGCGGCGCTCCGGTGGCATCGGCGGCGCCGACGGCGAGCACGGAGGGGACGGCCGAGGGAACCTGCAGGCAGTCGCAGCCGTCGTTGCCGACCGCCGCCACCACCAGCACTCCCCGCTCCTCGCACAGGCGCAGGGCCCGCTGGAGCATCTCCTCCGCCTGGCCGTCGGCACTGCGCTCGCCGCCGCTGACGTTGATGACGTGGGCGCCCTCCTCGACGGCGCGCTCGATCGCCCGGGCGAGGTCCAGCTGGGAGAGCGTCCTGCCCTCTGCGTCCTGGAACACCGGCAGGACCAGTCCCCGGCAGCGGGGAACGATGCCGGAGACGGAGCTGCCGAGCCGGCCGAAGAGCAGGCTTGCGACATGCGTGCCGTGCAGGGCCATCGGGCCCCGGCCGACAGGGCCGCCGACCAGGGTGTCCACGCGGGTCAGATCGGCGCCCTCGAAACAGGGATGGGTCAGGTCCACCGGCCCGTCGAGCACCGCGACGCACACCGCGGCGTCGCCCTGGAGCTCCTCGGGCCGGTGGTGAAGGTCCCGAAGGACCGTCCTGGCCTCCATCCCGTCTCCTTTCCGTTCCCCCGTCAACTCGGGTCACCGACAGCCTCCCCGGGGCCCGTCCCGGGATCGTCGGCGCGGGCGTGACGGGTCCGTTCCGCAAACGTCGCGCGCGCGTCGTCGTGGCGTTTGCGCAGGCCAGAGGCGGTTCCGGGGCCCTCGGCGAAGACGAACAACAGGTGCGTGGGCCACAGGCGGGTTGCACAGTGGGGAATGTGTCGTGGAATGGTGCATCCCTTGAACTGCTCAAACCGTTCGAGCTGTCCTGTGCCGGCAGCGCGGTTCCCCTGGCCAAGGGGGCTCAGCGTCTGCTGGCATTTCTCGCCCTGCAGAGCGACGGCGCGCACCGGTGCGCGATCGCCGAGCAACTCTGGCCCGACTGCATCCCTGCCCGGGCGGCGGCGAACCTGCGGTCGGCCCTGTGCCAGGGACGGCGCGTGGGAAACGACACCGTCATCGAGAGCGCCGGCCAGCGGCTGCTGCTCTCGTCCGCGCTGCGGGTGGACCTGCACCACGCCTGGGCGGAGGCACGCCGGATCATCGACGGGTCCATGTCATTGCCCGGGGTCTGGGAAGGGGTCGTCGGCGATCTGAGCCGTGAACTGCTCCCGGGGTGGACGGAGGACTGGCTCCTGCTGGAGCGCGACCGGTGGGATCAGATGCGTCTGTACGCGCTGGAAAGCCTCGCCCAGCAGCTGCAACAGCAGCAGCACTACCTGCCCGCGCTCCAGGCGGCACTGGCTGCCGTCGCCGTCGACCCGTTCCGCGAGACCGCGTACCGCATCGTCATCGAAGTGCACCTGGCGGAGGGCAACGTCGCCAGTGCCATCAGGCGCTACCGGGACTACCGCGCCTATCTGCGCCGGGAGCTCAACGTCACGCCGTCCTCCCGGATGACCCAGCTGATGCGCGACCTCATGCCCACCTGACCGACCGGGACGGCAGCGGCGGCGGCCGGCCCACCCCTGCCCGGGTGGGCCGGCCGCCGCCGGTGGCTGCGCGCCGCGCGCGTTACGAGGCGATCCCCACGAGCCGGTCGGTCAGGGCCATCAGGCGCTCGCGGGCCGCGGCGTCGTACGTCTGCTCGTGGGCGCGCGTGTCGGTGAACTGGTCGAAGTAGCGGCCCGTCGTGGTCTCCAGGGCCGGGTCGATGACCAGGCGTACGGTCGGCCGTACGCCCTCGTCGACGGTCGTGACCGGGGTCAGGCCGTACGCGCGCAGGCCGTCGGTGTCCATCAGGTGGGCGGGGTGGAGGGCGTTGACGGTGACGCCGGTGCCGTCGAGCTCGTCGGCCAGGGCGAAGGTGGCCATGAGGAGGGCGACTTTGCTCCGGCAGTAGGCGCGCAGGCCCTCGTAGTCGTGCTCCAGCATGACGTCGTCGAAGTCGATGGCCTCCTGGCCGATCGAGGCGACGTTGACGACGCGGGCGGGCGCGGATGCCTTCAGCAGCGGCAGCAGGCCGCGGACGAGGGCGTAGGGGGCGAGGTGGTTCACCGCGAACCGCAGTTCGTGGCCCTGACGGCTCAGCTCGCGGCGCAGCGGCTCGGCGCCGCCGCCCGCGACGGCGTTGTTCACGAGTGCGTCGAGCCGGGGCTCGGCCGCGCGGACGGCGGCGGTCATGGCGTGCACCTGGTCGAGGTCGGACAGGTCGGCGAGGTAGGTGCGCACGTCGCCGCCGCCGTCGGCCGCGGCGGCCTCGGCCGCGACGGCCTCCAGGCGGGCCCGGTCGCGGCCGTGGAGCAGGACGGTGTGGCCGCGCGCGGCGAGGTCGAGGGCGATGCCGCGGCCCAGTCCCTGGGTCGCACCGGTGATCAGAACGGTGGTTCGCTTCATACCGGCGAGTGTGGCCCGGCGGGCATGGCGGGTGGGGAGAGCGTGGTGAGCCTGGTGGCCACACCACCAGGCAACCGCCTGCCCGACGTCAGCTGCCGAGCAGGCGGTTGAAGAAGGACCGGTAGCGGCACAGGGCCGTGCGCAGGGCCTCGGTGTCGGCCTCCTCGCCCTGGCTTCATTGGGCCTCCGGCTCCTGCTTGTGCCGGGCGAAGGTGGCGGCCAAGGTCTGCACGAGGTCGGCGACCGGCGTGTCCTCCACCTGCTGCTCGTAGCCCTCGGTCGGGTAGCCGCGCTCGCGCATCAGGGAAGTGATCAGCCGGTCCGCTTCGTGGACGGCCGCCTGCGGCCTGTCGACGAACTCCTCCTGCACGCCGTTCCCCTGCCGGGCGTACCGCTCGCGCGAGGTGTCGGACAGGGGATCAATTCTGGACTTTTCCGTACCAAGGGGTTACGAACGTACGCGCCCCGCGCGGCGTCAGGCGGCGGCGAGCACGGCGTCGACCGCGTGCCGCAGGGCGGCCGCGGCGCGGGCCGGGTCGTCGAGGTAGCCGCCGGTCATGGTGCCGTCGCGCAGCAGGACGAGCGTGTCGGCGGCGTCCTCGGCACGGGAATGACCGGCGTCCTGCAGCAAGTGCACCAGCCGCGCCCGGAACCAGCGCCGATGCTCGGCGACGGCCTGCCGGACCGGGTGGCCGGCGTCGGGATACTCGGCGGCGGCGTTGATGAACGCGCAGCCGCGGAAGCCCGCACCGCAGGCCTGCTTGCCCAGCTCCGCGACGAGGGCGGTCAGCACCTCGCGCGGGCCGCCGGCCTGTGCGGCCAGGGCGTCGGCCCTGGCCCGCACCGCCCGGTCGCGGTCCTCGACGTAGGCCCGGACCAGGGCGTCCTTGGTGGGGAAGTGCCGGTAGAAGGTGGCCTTGGTGATCCCGGCCTCGGCGATGAGCCGGTCGACGCCGACGGACTGGATGCCCTCTTCGTAGAACAGCCGAATGGCCGCCTCCAGCAGTCGCTCCCGCGGCGGGAGGGCGGTCGGACGGGCGTCCTGTCGGGTCTTCGGTGCCATGCATTGACATTAACAGAACGGTCTGTCTACCGTAAGCGTCACCGCAGGGAGACAGAACAGTCTGTCTCCCCGGTTCGAGAGGACGTGACGCCATGACCCCGCTGTACACCGCCGTCGCCACCGCCCACGGCGGCCGCAACGGTCGCGCCACCACCGCCGACGGCACGCTGGACCTGCACCTGACCCACCCCAAGGAGCTCGGCGGCAGCGGTGAGGGCACCAACCCCGAGCAGCTCTTCGCCGCCGGGTACGCCGCCTGCTTCACCAACGCCCTGCACACCGTCGCGCGCCGCATGAAGGTCGACGCCTCGCAGGCCGCCGTCACGGCCGAGGTGAGCCTCGGGGCCATCGGGGAGGGCCGCTACGGGCTCGCGGTGACGCTGCGCGTCGAGCTGCCCGAGGAGCTGCGCGGCGAGACCGGGAACCGGCTCGTCGAGGCCACCCACCAGGTCTGCCCCTACTCCAACGCCACCCGCGGCAACATCCCCGTGGACCTCGTCGTGGCGTGAGCCGTCGCCCGAACGGGCCCTTCGCCGGCGGTACCGCCACGGCGGTGACGGCCCGTCACCACCCGGCACCCGGGGCGGCCGCCCCCGCTCCCCCGACGCGCCGTGCCCCGGTGCACTGCAGCGCATCCGGCAGCGGGCCGCCCCATCCTTGAGGGGTGAGGAAGCACTCCGTGGCACAGGTCCCGCCCGGCCGGCCGGTGCCGCAACACCTGCCGGCCGACTACGCGGGGGCCGTCTACGGTTCTCTGCTGGCCGCCTCGGTCCTGGCCGGCACCGGCGTCGCCGGCCCCTACTCCCGCCTGCAGCTCGTCCTGCTCCTGCTGTGCACGAGCCTGGTGTTCTGGATCGCCCACGGCTACGCCCACCTCGCGGGCCGGCTGGCCCACCAGCCGCTGAACCGCAGGACCGTCCTGCAGGCGTTCGGGGCCGAATGGCCCATCGCCCAGGCGGCCGTCCTGCCCTCGATCGCCGTGGCCCTCAGCCCCCTGCTGGGGCTGGACCTCGGCGGAACGGTGTGGTTCGGCCTGTGCGTCGCCGTGGCCGAACAGGCCTGCTGGGGCGCGGCGGCCGTGGCCCGGGCCGGCGCCCCGCGGCACCAGGTAGTGGTCTCCGGCGCGGTCAACCTGCTGATCGGCCTGCTCATCGTCGTGGTCAAGGCCGCCCTCGCCCACTGACGGCGCGCCACCGCAACCCCCCACGACGACGGTTGTCCGGAAAACATTCCCAACGCCCGCGGGCGCGGCCCGCGATGACGCGTGAACGTTGACAACGAAGTCGCACGAGCTCTTCATGGCAGCCATTCACTGCGTGGTGGCGACGCGCTGCGGCACTTCCGAGGCGCCCTCATATACCGTCAGCCATACCGTCAGCGCGCGTCACTTCGCACCGATGCCGCAAGGAGCCTCCGTGAGAAGACACCGCATCGCCACCTTGCTGACGGCCGTCGTGGCCCTGATCGGCACGATCCTCCTGCTGCCCACCGGCACGGCCGGCGCCGCGGGCCCCTGCGAGAGCGCACCCCGCTGGGTCGCCGGGACCTGGTACCCGACGGGCACGGTCGTCCGGTACACCGACGGCCATTACTACATCGCCGAGCACGACAACCCCGGCTACGACCCCGTCGTCAGCACCTGGTACTGGGACCCGTACGTCTGCCAGGGCGGCGGCACGCCCGGCGCCTTCCCGGTGAGCGAGGCGCAGTTCCGGCAGATGTTCCCGGACCGCAACGCCTTCTACACCTACAACGGCCTGGTCACCGCGGCGCGCGCCTACCCCGGCTTCGCCACCACGGGCAGCGAACAGGTCAGGCGGCAGGAGGCGGCCGCCTTCCTCGCCAACGTCGCCCACGAGACCGGCGGGCTCGTCCACATCGTCGAGCAGAACACCGCCAACTACCCCCACTACTGCGACCTGAACCAGCCCTACGGCTGCCCGGCCGGCCAGGCCGCATACTACGGCCGCGGCCCCCTCCAGCTCAGCTGGAACTTCAACTACAAGGCGGCGGGCGACGCCCTCGGCATCGACCTGCTCCACAATCCCTCGCTCGTCCAGACCGACGCGGCCGTCTCCTGGAAGACCGCCCTGTGGTACTGGAACACCCAGCGGGGCCCCGGCACGATGACTCCGCACGACGCCGTCGTGGGCGGACACGGATTCGGGGAGACCATCCGCAGCATCAACGGGGCCATGGAATGCAACGGCCGCAACCCCGCACAGGTCCAGAGCCGGGTGGACAGCTACCGGCGCTTCACCGCGATGCTCGGGGTGGCACCGGGCGGCAACCTGACCTGCTGATCCTGCCGGTCCCGCGCACCAGGGCCCGTCCGGCGGATCATGCGGTGCCCCGTAGGGGTGCGGGGAACTGCGCGACAAGCCACGACGTGCCCGCAGGTCGCCCGGGCCCCGGGGTGAGCAGCGGGCCGTCGGTGGCCGATCGCGCAGTTCCCCGCGCCCCTACGGGGCGCCGTGGTGGCGGTTCTCCGGGGGGTGCGGCTCAGGCCGCGGCGGCGCCGAACCACTGCGGCAGCCGGTCCAGCAGCTCCTGCCGGTCCTCGCCGGCCCAGGCCACGTGGCCGTCCGGCCGCAGCAGCACCGCGGGGGCGTCGAGCTCCTCGCTGACGTCGACGACGTGGTCGACCCGGTCCGCCCAGCCCGCCACGGAGAGCCGGCCGGTCTGGTCGAGCAGGAGCCCGCGGCCGCCGCGCATCAACTCGTACAGGCGGCCCCGCTTGAGGCGGACGTCCCGCAGGCGCCGGCCGAGCAGGTGGTGGCCCTCGCCGAAGTCGTAGTGGACCCCGACCGCGGTGATCTTCTCGATCAGGTGGCGGTTCACCTCCTCGAAGTCCATCAGCTCCGCCACCAGCCGGCGTACGGCCTGGGCGCCCGGCTCGGTGGACATCAGCGCCATCTGCGCGCGGGTGTTGTCCAGGACGTCGGCGGCCACCGGGTGCCGTTCGGCGTGGTAGCTGTCCAGCAGCCCCGCCGGGGCCCAGCCGGCCACCTCGGCGGCCAGCTTCCAGCCGAGGTTGAAGGCGTCCTGGATGCCGAGGTTCAGGCCCTGCCCGCCGGTCGGCGGGTGGATGTGCGCCGCGTCTCCGGCGAGCAGCACCCGGCCGACCCGGTAGCGCTCGGCCTGCCGGGTGGCGTCGCCGAACCGGGAGAGCCAGCGCGGCGAGCGGGCCCCGAAGTCGCTGCCCGCCACGGCCCGCAGCTGCTGCCGGAAGTCCTCCAGGGTGGGCGGGAGGGTGCGGTCCTCGGCCAGCCCCGCGGCGGGCACGACGACGCGGTACACCCCGTCGCCGAGCGGCATGAAGCCGAACCGCGTCTGGGTCCTGCGCACTTCGGCCATCACCGCCGTCAGCTCCTCCAGCGGCGTGGTCAGCTCCATCTCCCCCAGCAGCGTCTCGACCCTGCTGGGCTCGCCGGGGAAGGCGATGCCGGCGAGCTTGCGGACGGTGCTGCGGCCGCCGTCGCAGCCGACGAGGTAGCGCGAGCGCAGGGACGTGCCGTCGGCCAGGTGGACGGTCACCCCCTCGTCGTCCTGCTCCAGCCCGACCACCTCGCTGCTGCGCCGGATCTCGGCGCCGACTGCGGTGGCGTGCTCTTCGAGCAGGCGGTCGGTGATGTTCTGCGGGATGCCGAGGACGTACGAGTGCGCCGTGTCCATGCGCTCGGGCCACGGCTTGCCGATCGCGGCGAAGAAGCCGGGGAACCCTTCGTACTTCGTGCCGTTCTCCAGGAACCGCTCCAACAGGCCGCGCTGGTCCATCACCTCGATGCTGCGCACGTGCAGACCCAGCGCGCGCACCATCCTCGCCGGCTCCGCCGCCTTCTCCAGGACGACCACGTGCACGCCGTGCAGGCGCAGTTCAGCGGCCAGCATCAGCCCGGTCGGTCCTCCACCGGCCACGATCACGTCAATCATCACAAGCCCCCCGTTCCTTCAGGTTCCGTCATCGGCCGGTCATTCTGCGGCACACCGGGGGCCTTGCGGCAAGGCCCCCCATGCGCTATAGGTTGTAAAGGGCAAGGGGTATGGCCTCTTTCTCCGAGGTTTTTCTCCGAGGTTTTTCTCCGAGGCTTTCTCCCGGGTCTTCTCCCTGGCTTCTCCGGCGGGATCGAAATCCGCTGGCGCCCTGCCCCCGTCCTCCCCTTACGTTGTGCGCATGAAGCCCGCGTTCCCGCTTGTCACGGCCCGTTTGCAGCTGCGTCCCTTCACCACCGAGGACACCGACGACGTCCTCGACTACCAGCGGCGGGCCGACGTCGCCCGGTACATGCGCTGGGAGCCGCGCGACCGCGCGCAGTGCGCGCAGGCCGTGGCGCAGATGGCGCGCGAGACGGAGCTGCGACGGTCCGGCGACTGCCTGAGCCTGGCGGTGGTGCTGCCCGAGGAGGGGCGGGTCGTCGGCCAGGTCGAGCTGGTCTGGCTCAGCGAGGAGCACCGGCAGGGCGAGGTCGGGTACGTCTTCAACCCCCGTTTCCAGGGCCGGGGACTGGCCACCGAGGCCGCCCGGGAGGCCCTGCGGCTGGGCTTCGATGCGCTGGGCCTGCACCGCGTCGTGGGCCGCTGCCACGCCCGCAACACCGCCTCCGCCGCGCTGCTGGAGCGGCTGGGCATGCGCCGCGAGGCGCACATGATCGGCACCGAGCGGTTCAAGGGCGCGTGGCGCGAGGACTACGTGTACGCCATGCTCCGCAGCGAGTGGCGGGCCGCGATGGGCTGATCCGCCGGGTACCGCCGGCGGATCAGGCTCGCGGGGCGTCCTTGGCCGGCGGCAGCAGCCGGGCGAGTTCGTCGAGCAGCGCGACGACCCGCCGTGCCTGGTCGGGGTCCGCGACGGCCCGGGCGATCGCCTCGTCGGCGGGGCGGTCGGCGCGGGCGCGTACGGCCCGGCGTGCGCGGTCGGTCAGGCGGACCAGGGTCCGCCGGCCGTCGGCGGGGTCGGCCGCCGTCTCCAGCAGACCGCGTTCGCGCAGCCTGCTCACGGATGCGGAGACATGGCTCTGGGCGAATCCGGTGCGGGCCACGATCTCGCGGACCGAGCAGTCGGGGTAGCGGAACACGTCCGCGATCACGGCCGCCTCGCCGGGGGTGATCGCGGTGGGCCCGGCCTCGTCGATGACCTGCCTGCCGAGCTCGATCAGGCGCCTGCCGAGGCCGAGGAGCTGCATTCCGTCCATGGCCCGAATATACCCCTCATACATCGGTGCAGATACATCGCTGGCGATGTAATGTGCGGAGCATGACGACCTCGCAACCGCTGAGCGCCGTGTCGAAGACGGCACTGGCCGTGGCCCGGGTGCGCGCCCACGAAAGCGCTGCCGAGAGCCCCTTGTTCACCGATCCGTACGCCGCAGCCTTCGTGGCCGCCTCCGACAAACCGATACACCCGCCGCACCGCCCCGGCCCGCTGGCCACCGCCCTGGTGCGCCAGACGGTCCTGCGGACCCGCTTCTACGACGACCGGCTCGTCGGCTCCGGCTGCGACCAGGTGGTTCTGCTGGCAGCCGGGCTGGACACCCGCGCCTACCGGCTGCCCTGGCCCACCGGGGTCCGCCTGTACGAGCTCGACCTGCCGCCGGTGTTCGCGTTCAAGCACCGCGTGCTCGCCGCTCAGGACGCCGCACCGCGCTGCGAGCGCACTGCCGTGCCCGCGGACCTGCTGACCCCCGGCTGGGCCGACCGCCTGGTCGCCGCCGGCTTCGACCCCGCCCGGCCGACCGCCTGGCTGATCGAGGGTCTGCTGGTGTACCTCACCGCCGAGGAGGCGGCCGCGCTGCTCGCGACCGTCGGCGAGCTGTCCGCCCCTGCCAGCCGGCTGGCCCTGGAGCGGGGGCGCAGCGGCAGGACCGTCGTCGACGACCCGTCCGTCGCGCACATCACCTCCCTGTGGAAGGGCGGCCTGGGCGCCGGCACCGCCGACTGGCTCGCCGGCCACGGCTGGTCCACCGAGGAGCACCCGCTCGACGCGGTCGCGGCCCACTACGGGCGTCCCATGGCCAACCCCTCCGGCACCGGCTTCATCACGGCCCTGCGGGCCGCGCCCGGCGCCCCGTGAGGGGCGCAGCACGATCCGGGCGTGTCGCCATCAGCAGGTCGACGACGTAGGTCTCCTCCACCACCTCGTCGGGGAACGCTGCGCGCAGCAGCCGGCGCTCCTCGGCGGCGAAGGCACGGGTGGCGGCCTCGTCGAGGACGAGGAACGCCGAGCGGCTGGTGATGTTGGCGAGGTGCACGTCCAGGGTCACCGCCCGGCTCCAGCGCACCTGCCGGCGTACGACCGGCAGGCCCGACAGGCCCGCGAGACGGACGGCTTCCGCGTCGTCGGGCAACGTCCTCGGACGCGGGGGCAGCGTGCAGTGGTGGGCGATGCGCTCGTGCTGCGCACGGATCCACGGCACGTCGAACGCGGTGGTGTTCCACCAGAGGGCGAGCACACCGCGCGGGCGCAGGACACGCAGTGCCTCGGGGACGGAGCGTTCGACGTCCGTCCACTGCCAGGACTGCGCGTAGGCGAGGAGGTCGTGGGAGCAGGAGGCGAGGGGCAGGGCGTTGCCGTCGCCCCGGACGACGGGCACGTCCGGCAGCGTCTCCCGGCACCGGGCGGCCATCGGCCCGCCGGGTTCGACGGCGACGACGTCGGCGCCGCGCTCGTGCAGGAGGCGGGTGGCGATGCCGGTGCCGGCGCCGACGTCGGCGACGCGGGCGCCGGCCAGCGGGCGGTCCATGGCCTGCTCGACGTGGTCCAGGACGTCCGGCGGGTACGCGGGCCGGCCGGCCGCGTACCGGGCGGCGGCCGCGTCGAAGGCGCGGGCACGGGGGTCTGCGCTCACGGTGTCGTCAGCGTCCTTCGGGTGCGTCGGGGCCGAGGAGGTCGGCGATGCGCAAAAGGGCGGGCAGGGCGGCCCTGATGGCGGCGCGGTCCTCCTCCGGCAGGGCCTGCAGGGCGCCGCTCAGGCGCTGTTCGTGGGCGGCGTTCCAGGCGGCGAGCTGGTGGCGGCCGGTGTCGGTGAGGGTGACGGCGGAGGCGCGGCGGTCCTTGGGGTCGGTGGCGCGGGCCACCAGGCCGGTGTTGATCATCTGGGTGACGAGGCCGCTGACGGTGCTGAAGGCCAGGCGCTGGCGGGTGGCGAGGTCGCCGACGCGGGCGGGTGAGTGTTCGGCGAGGGCCTGCAGCAGTTCGACCTGGGCCATGGGCAGGCTCTCCCAGGGGTAGTCGGTGCGGATGGAGGCGCGCAGGGAGCGCCGCAGGCGGGTGACCGCTTCGGTCAGCTGCCGGGCGTCCGGTTCCCCGGAACCTGTCGGTGCGTCATGGGCCTGTCCGGACCGGGGCTGCGGCGACATGGCCGCCACTGTAACCGGCGGCTTTCACGCCGCTCCTCCCCCCTGGCGCGGAAGGGGCCGGGCGGGCGGCGTGCGCAGGGTGGTGGCGAGCGCGGCCGCCGCGGCTGCCAGCAGGACGAGGACGGGGCCGTGCGGGGTACGGGCGCCGGTGCCCGGAAGGTGGAGGGCCAGGGTGACCAGGGCGACGCCGAGGGCGGAGCCGGTGGCGCGGGCCATGTTGACGAGCCCGCCGCCCGTACCGGCGCAACCGGCGGGCACGGCCGCCATGACGACGGCGTTGTTGGCGGGCAGGAAGACGCCGAGGCCGAGGCCGAGCAGCACCAGGGCCGGGGGGAGCGTCGCCGCCGTGAAGGGCAGGGCGTACAGGGCCGCCAGCGCCGCGAGGACCAGGCCGGCGCCCAGCAGGCAGCGCGCCCTGGGGCTCCAGCTGCCCGGCAGCGCCCGGTCGGCGGTGGTGGCGGCCGTCGCGAAGCCGGCAGGCAGCCAGACCAGCACCAGTCCGGCGCCCAGGGCGTCGCTGCCGTGGCCGATCAGGACGAGGGGGACGAGCACCATGGGACCGAAGAGGACCAGGTAGCCGCACAGGGCCCCGGCGAGGCCGGCGCGGACGGGCCGGGGCCGCAGCAGGTCCGGTGGGAGCAGGGGGTGCGGCGCCGTGCGCCGGCGCCGGGCGAACCCGGTGCCCGCACCGGCCGCGACCAGGAGTGCGGCAGCCGCCGGCCAGGGCCGGGCCGGGGTTGCGGAGAGGGCGGACAGCCCGAGCAGGGCGCCGGTGGTGGCGACGGCGAGCAGGGCCGTCCCCTGCAGGTCGAAGCCGGGCGCGCGGTGACGCTGCCGCGTACGGGGCAGCAGGAAGTGGCCCGCGACCACGGCGACCAGCCCGACGGGCACGTTCAGGGCGAAGATCCACCGCCAGCCCAGGGTGGTGACCAGCGCTCCCCCGGCGAGCGGGCCGAGCGCGAGCCCGAGGGCCTGGGCGGTGGCCTGGACGCCGAGGGCGGCCCGCAGCCGACCCGGCGGCGCGCTCGTCGCGACCAGGGCGACGCTGTTGGCCTGCATCAGGGCCGCGCCCGCGGCCTGGACGACGCGCAGGGCGATCAGTACGGGCAGGGTGGGGGCGAGGGCACAGCCGGCGGAGGCGGCGGTGAAGACGACGAACCCGTACAGGTACAGCAGTTTGCGCCCGTGGGCGTCGGAGAGCCGGCCGGCAGGCAGGAGCAGGGCCACGAGGGTGAGCAGATAGGCGAGGGAGACCCAGGTGACGGCGGTGAGGGAGGCGCCGAAGCCGGTCCGCAGGTCCGCGTAGGTCAGGCTGACGATGCCGGCGTCCAGCTGGCCCATGAAGGCCCCGAAGCAGACGGTGGCCACGGCCAGCCGCCAGGCCGCCGGGTGGGTGCGTATGCGTTCCGGTCGCGGCCGTTCGCGTATCAGGGCTCCGGGAAGCCGGACGGTTCCTGCTGTGCGCACGTCGCCGGGCATCGTCTCTCCTGTCCGCGGGCCCCTCCCTTCCAGAATATATCGGTCACCGAAATACTTGGTGACCGATGCAATGGGTCATGGGCGGGCGCCGGCCAGCTGGGCCACCGTGGCGGTCGTCAGCTCCGTGACGAGCACGCTGCGCGCGAGCGGCAGCAGGCGGTGGGCCTTGCACATCTGCGTCGGCAGCGCCGCGTACTCCTCCTCCACGATGCGGGTCCACGACGCGTCGAACCGCACGCGGACGACCTGGTCCCGCGCGGCGTCGGAGACGATCGACGACGCCAGTAGCCACAGCACGGGCTCGTGCGGGTCGAGGGCCAGGTGCAGCAGGGACGCCGAGCGGCCCTGCGGGGCCCGCAGCCGGTGCCAGGCGATCCGGCCCTGCGCGTCGATCCGGCCGAACGTGCCGGTCCCGTCCCGTGCCGTGCCGAGCAGGACCATCCAGACCGCGCCGGCCCCGGCGACCAGCCCGACCGGTGTGCTGCCCTGCTCCGCCGGGACGGGCATCTGCACGCTGCGGCCGCTGCGCGGGTCGATGCGCAGCACCGAGCTCGCCCCGTCCTGGCTGACGTAGAAGTCCCCGCTGCCCGGGTGCCGCGCGGCGAAGATCGGATGGGGTTCGGCCCCGTAGAGGCGGAAGCGCTGCGGGCGCGTATGGTCCAGGGCCAGGACCTGGTCGCTCCCCTTCAACGTCACCCACAGGGTGTCGCCGTACTCGCTGACGTAGTGCGGGCCCCGGCCGCCGCCCGGAACGGCGATCTCCTTCTCGACACGCGGCGCGGCACCGAGCGCGTCCGCCCGCGGGTCCACCAGCAGCAGCCGGTTCCCGCCCTCGTGCGTGGCCCAGATCCGGCCCGGGTGGCGCGCCGAGACCGCCAGGCCGTGCAGCATCGCGTCCTTCGGCCCCAGCGGGAACGCCCTCGCGCCGGTGACCTGTTCGGTGCGCGGGTCCAGGCTCAGTTTCACCAGGTGGCTGTTGGACATCTGCGACACCAGCGCCATCGGCCGGTCCGGCACCTTGATGATCTCGTGCGTCTCCTCGGCGGGCGGCAGCGCGTACTCCACCACCGAGCGGCGGGGCGCCCCGGTTCCCGTACTCCCCCGCCCGGCCGCATGCCGCGGATCGGCGGCCGCGCTCCCCCGTGTCCCCCACAGGGCCCCGGCCATGGCCAGGCCCCCCAGTGGCAGAAGTCGGCCCTGAAACGTACGGCGATCCAACCGGCCCTCCCCAAGCGCACGGCATAGATGACGGGTCCATGCAAGCGGATGACCCGACGATCGGACGACGGTTGCGCCACGTTCATCCGTACGGGCGATGGGCGGGGACGGGTACGCAAAACGGCCGGGAATCGAACAGAAAACCGGCCCGGTGGGCCCATGCGTTACCGTGTCAGGGCTTTGTCCGACCGCCGCACAGCGACGCGGAGAACATGTCTGCCCTTGCACGCCCCTGTCCGGCGCCTTCCGCAGGTGCCGGGCCCACCGCCCTGCGGCCGCGTCCGGCCCGTCGTGCGCGAGCGGCGGCCCTGGCGGTCGTGATGGCGGGAACGGCCGCCCTGCTGGCCGGGTGCACGGAGACCGGGCCGCCCCGCAGCGCCGGGCACACCCCGCCCGTCTCCGGACCGGCGCGGCTGTGGCCCGACCGGCCG
Organism: Streptomyces sp. PKA51; assembly: GCF_057552455.1. Lineage (NCBI taxonomy): Bacteria > Bacillati > Actinomycetota > Actinomycetes > Kitasatosporales > Streptomycetaceae > Streptomyces > Streptomyces sp. PKA51. The sequence goes on along the minus strand of NZ_BAAJPZ010000006.1, from coordinate 287,737 downwards.
CCGGCGCCGCCGCCCTCGCCGGCCCCGGGCGGGGACGACACGCCGATGCCGCTGCCCGCGCTGGCCCGGGTGCCGTCGGGGGACATCCGCACGGTGCCGGTGCTCTCCGTCGTCCGGGCGCAGATCGCCGCCGATGCCCGGCGCGGCGCGCCGGCCTTCGAGAAGGGCACCGAGAACAAGATCGCCGCCTGTGCCGCGCAGCCGCGGTCGTGCCCGGTGCGGGCGCCGGAGTACCACGACCTGACCGGTGACGGGAAGCCCGAGCTGATCGTCGGCGTGGAGGGCACGGAACACGTGGTGGCCGTCTGGGTCTACACGCTCAAGGACGGCGTGGTGCACCGGATCCTGGACGCCGCCGGGACGCCGCGGTCGTTCGAGGTGACCGGCGGCAAGCTGATCATGCGGGAGCCGACCGAGACCCCCACCTACGAGATCCGCTCCGTCTACGGGTGGGACGGACAGGTCATGGTGCTGCAGTCCACGGAGTACGAGTGGCGCACCGCCCCGGCCCCCTCCCCTCCCCCAAGGCGTACGTCGTGAGCGCCCGTCGACCGCGCCTGCGCGGACGGGTGCGGCGGCTGCCCGCCTGGACGGCGACGCTCTACTGGAAGGCCGCCGTCTTCATCACCGCGATGTGCTGCCTGCTCGCCGTCATGGTCGGCGTCCTGGTGCACGTGCTGGTGGACCGCCAGACCCAGGACCGGGCGCGCGGCGCGGCCCTTGCGGAACTGGACCGCACCGTGGCCGCGTACGTCGCGGGGCAGCCCCTCGGCCGCGACGCGGCGGTGGACCCGCCGGACCTGCCCGCTCCCCTGCGCGAGATGGCGGTGCAGCGGCAGGAACGCGGAACGCAGCTCGCCGCCCACCGGGGCCGTCCGGTCATGTGGGCCGTCACGCCCGTCGCCGGCGGCAGGGCGCTGGCGGTCCGGCTGGACTACAGCGAGCAGGCGGCCGCCCTGCGCGGACTGGACCGCGCCATCACCGGCTCCGCCGGCGCCGCCGTCGTCGTCACCCTGGTGGCCGGACTGGTCTCCGTCTCCCGCATCACCCGCCGGCTGCACCACACCGCCCAGGTGGCCCGGCGCATCAGCACCGGTGACCTCGACGCCCGCGTGAAGGACCCGCGGGCCGAACGCCCCGGCCGGGCGCAGGACGAGGCCGCCGCGGTGGCGGCGGCGCTCGACGCGATGGCCGCCAGCCTCCAGGCGCGGCTGCACAGCGAACAGCGCTTCACCGCCGACGTCGCCCACGAACTGCGCACACCGCTGGCCGGGCTGCACGCCGCGGCGGGACTGCTGCCGCCCGGCCGCCCGACCGACATGGTGCGCGACCGGGTCGGCGCCCTGGTGCGGCTGACCGAGGACCTACTGGAGATCTCCCGGCTCGACGCACAGGTGGAGCGGGCCGACCTCGGCGTCCACCGGCTGGGCCCGCTGGCCGAGCGCGCGGTACGGGCCACGGGGACGGCGACCGAGGTCCGCGTCGTACGGGACGCCGAGGTGGAGACCGACCGGCGCCGGCTGGAGCGGGTGCTGGGCAACCTCGTCGCCAACGCCCACAAGCACGGCCGGCCGCCCGTCGTGGTCACCGTCGACGGCCGCCTTGTCACCGTTCGGGACCACGGCGACGGCTACCCCGCCTACCTCCTGCGGCAGGGCCCGCAGCGCTTCCGCAGCCAGTCGGGCGGCGCGGAGGGCGGCAGACGGACCGGGCACGGCCTGGGCCTGACGATCGCCACGGGCCAGGCGCAGGTCCTGGGCGCCACGCTCCGCTTCGCCAACGCCCCGGACGGCGGAGCCGTCACCGAGCTGCGCCTCCCGCCCGGGTCGGCCCCCGACGACCACGGAAGCGACGCGGTCGTCGCCTGGGATCGCCCTTGAGGGACGTTCCCCGCGGCGCCTGAGCGGCTGTCACTCCCCTGGCCCATCGCATCGATCGGTCCGGTACCGGCACGGGGAACGCATGGCATGGCGTGGCCCGCCGCGGGCAGACGCGTCGGCACACGAGCGAAGGGACATCGCATGAGCCACGGCGGAAACGTCATCGAGGAGCTGACCACCGACCACCGCGAGGTGGAATCCCTCTTCCGGCAGATCCAGTCGCTGCCGGCGGAGGACCCGCGGCGGCGGTCCCTGGCGGACGAGCTCACCATCGAGCTGGTACGGCACTCGGTCGCCGAGGAGGAGTACCTGTACCCGGCCGTGCGCGCGCACGTGGACGACGGGGCCGCGCTGGCGGAGAAGGAGATCTCCGACCACGCGCGGGTGGAGCGGCTGCTGAAGGACCTGGAGAGCGCGCGCCCCGGCGAGCACGCGTTCGAGGCCACGCTGGAGCAGCTGCGGGAAGAGGTGCTGCAACACGTGGCGGACGAGGAGAGCCGTCTGTTCACGTTGCTGCAGCGCGCCTGCTCCGCCGAGCAGCTCGACAAGCTCGGCGACAAGATCCGCAGGGCCAAGAAGACGGCACCGACCCGGCCCCACCCGTCCGCCCCCGACCGGCCGCCGGCCAACAAGCTCCTGGCGCCCGGTGCGGGGCTGGTCGACCGCGCGCGTGACCTGATCACCGGCCGCGGCCGCTGAGGGGGCTGTTTCGGACCGGCTTTCGGACCGGCTTTGGGACCGGCTTTCGGACCAGCGCCGTTTTCGCGGCGCTGGTCCTGACGGCCCCTCACTCGTAGCTGACGGCAACCTGGTACAGCGCCGGGTTTGCCGACACCTTCACGTCCGGGTCGTCCTCGAGGGCGCGCATCCGGGCCCGGAACTCCGGGTGGGACATGGCCGCCTCCCACGCCTCGCGGCTGTCCCAGTGAGCGACGTTGACCAGCTGGAAGCGTGTCTGCGAGGACATGGCCCGGTGCAGCCGTGAATCGCGGAATCCCGGCGCAGTACTCATGATGCGTGCACGTTCCTGCCATTGGGCGATGAACGCGTCGACCCGCTCGGCGGGCACCTCGATGACGTTGATGAACGTGACCGACGTGTCGCCGGTCGGTGTGCTGTCCTGACTCATGGAACGCATCGTCCTCCCTCAACCGCACTTGAGGTCAAGGCTGCAGGACCGGGCCGTCGCCGTGGACTACTTGGCACGTATCTTGCGACCCTTCGGCGGTTCGCATTCCGTGGCGGCGGCAATGAAGGGCTTGAGCGCGTCATGGAGCTTATTCAGCGAGTCGGGCCCGAGCTCGATCTGGTAATACTGGACAGAGGGGATCAATCTGGTTTCCAATTCGCCGCTCCCCTCCTCGCCATTCGCCGCGGCCCCGACCCGCACTTCCATACCCGGGACGGCGAACGTGTGCAGATGGACGTCCCCGGTCACGGTCGGGTCGAGATCGTCGTAGGATTCGACCTTCACCCATGTCTCCTGGGTGATGGACCGGCCTCCCACCGTCAATGTTCTGCCTCCCTTCCGCACGCCCGGCTCGCCTTGCCGCGATTCGTCTACCTCTATAAACCTGGTGCCCATCAGCGCCCCTTCTCAAGAACGAGCAAATCCTAGCCGGTGCCGGGTAGTTGCCCTTCCATCGGAAGGCGGCGCGGGATCCGCTGTTCTCGGGCGTCGAGCACTTCGGCAAGGCGATGTCCGGCATGCCGACGCCTCGGGCGGAATCTCAGCCGCCGGCCGGCGCCGGGGGGCTTCCCTTCGGCAGGCCGCCCCTCGTACCCGCGACCATGGCGCCGCCGATGGACCGTCCCGCCGATCCCGCCGCCTGCCCGATGAACCGCTGGACGCCGGAGGTCGCCTGTCTCAGGGCACCGTCCGCCCGGTCGACGGCGGGCAGGGTCCGCCCGAGCTCGTCACCCCCGGCCGGGGCCCCGCCCGCGGCATGGGCGACGGCGCCCGGGCCGGTGACGCCTGCACTCAGCGCGGCCGCGGTCAGGACCGTTGCCGCGAGAACTCGTCGCATCCGAACTCCTTCAGCCGATTCCGGCAAGACGGGCATATGTGGCAACAACGAGCCGGAGGAGCCCCCGGACACGTCACCGGTTCGCCGAACCGGCCTCCCGCTTGCCTCTTTCAGGTGATTGCCGTCGATTGTCGCGATGGGGTGATTTTCTGTCGCTACGGTGATCGGGCCAAAGGGGCCGGGGTCGGGGGTGGGCATGGAGCTGGGGTACTGGCTCGGGCGGGGCGTCGAAGCCTTCCGGGAGTGGGCGCGCACGTACGGCGAGTTCGCGGCGCACAGCGCGACGGCGGTCGACGACGCGGCCTGCGAGGCGGCGTTCGAGGAGCTGACCGCCCGGCTGCGGGGCAGTTATCCCTTCTTCCACCCCTGTTACGCAGGGCAGATGCTCAAACCGCCGCACCCGGTGGCGGTCGCCGGCTATGCGGCCGCCATGCTGGTCAACTCCAACAACCACGCGCTGGACGGCGGTCCGGCGACCTCCGTCATGGAGGAGGAGGTGGTGGAGCAGCTCGCGCAGATGGTCGGGTTCGCGACCCACCTGGGGCACCTGACCAGCAGCGGCACCCAGGCCAACCTGGAAGCCCTGTTCGTCGCCCGCGAGAGCCGCCCCGGCACGGGGGTGGCCGTCAGCGCCGAGGCGCACTACACGCACGCCCGGATGTGCCATCTGCTGGGCGTTCCCGTCCGCACCGTGCCGGTGGACGAGCGTGGGCGCATGGACATGGCCGCGTTGGAGCGGCTGCTGTCCACCGGGGCCGCCGGCACGGTCGTCGCCACCACGGGCACGACGGCGCTGGGTGCCGTCGACCCCCTGCACCGCATCGTCCCGCTGGCGCGCCGGTACGGGGTGCGCGTGCATGCCGACGCCGCTTACGGCGGCTTCTTCCGGCTGCTGGCCGACGCAGCGCCCGACGGGAGGCGGGCGCACCTCGCGCCGGAGACCGGGGACGCGCTGCGGGCGATGGCGCAGTGCGACTCGGTGGTGATCGATCCGCACAAGCACGGGCTGCAGCCGTACGGTTGTGGAGCGGTGCTGTTCGCGAACCCGGACGTCGCCCGGTTCTTCCGGCACGACTCGCCCTACACCTATTTCACCTCGCGCCGGCCCCACCTGGGGGAGATCGGCCTCGAATGCTCCCGCTCCGGTGCGGCCGCGGCGGCCGCGTGGCTGACGCTGAAGCTGCTGCCGCTCACCCCGGACGGGCTCGGGGCGGTGCTCGCCGCCGGACGGCGGGCCGCCGTCCGCTGGGCCGAGCTGATCGGCGCCTCCGCGTACCTGGATGCGTACCAGCCTCCCGAACTCGACATCGTGACGTACTACCCGGCGGCTCCGGGGAGTTCGCCGCCGTGCCTGTCCCGTGTCGGCGCGGCGAGCAAGGAGGTGATGCACCGGGGGATGAACGCCAAGGAGGACCCCGTCTTCCTCAGCGTCGCCCGGGTCACCGCCGGCGCGTTCACCGCCCGCCGCGCCGATGCCGTCGTGGACGGCGACGCCACCCACGTGTTGCGCAGCGTGCTGATGAAACCGGAGAGCGAGCTGTATCTGGAGCGCCTGCACCAGCGGGTGGAGCAGCTCGCCAAGGCGTCGCGTCCTGCTCCTCGCGGGGGCGGCCGGTGAACAGCGACATGGCGCCGGTCCCGCTGCCCCTGGCCACCGACGCGCGCATCCCCGCGCGGCCTCCGGCGGCCACGACCGCCGATTACGACCGGTACTTCCACATCGCGCGCCACGCGCCGGACCTGAGGTCCTGGACGTGCGGCCTGCTCCGGCTCCAGGCAGCCGTCCTCGCCGACCTTCCGCACACCGGTCTGGACGACTCCCAGCGTGCCGCGGTCCTGACCGGCCTGGTGCACGCCTCCCACGCTACGTTGGCCGCGTGGCTGCACGGCGAGACTGCCGGCGACCGGCCCTGCGACGACGGCCCGGGCGACGCACTGCGCCGCTGGAAACTCGGCCATCAGCTCTTCCATCTCCTGCTGACCACCATGAACAGCACCCTCGACGACACCGTGGCCGCCGTGGGCGCCGCACGGTGGGCCTCCGTCCGGCACGGCCTGGAGCGGTTGCGCACGCTGTACGACGCGGCCACCGCCGCCATGGCCTACGCCTCGGACTTCCCCGCCTGCGTCTATGCGGACGAGATTCGGCCCACGATGGAGCCGCCGTTCGCCGCACCGGGCTTCTCCGGAACCCTCAATCGGGAGCACCGGGTCATGACCGAGCGGACCCGCGCCCTCACCACCGCGCTCGGGAACCTGCCCGCGTCGACTCCCCTCCTCCCCGTGATCCGTCACGAGGAGACGCTGCTGCGGGCGGCCCAGCGAAGGAACCGGCAAGCGCACGCGGCGATCTGCGAGCGCTGCGTGCCGGACGGCGCCTCGCTCCTGGCCCGGCACACGACCCGGGAGGGGAGCGGCCGTGCAGCGGACGAGTGAGCCCGTGAGTCCCGCCCCGCGGACCGCGGGAGACATCGAGGGCATCGACGCACGCACCGGTCTGCGGCTTCTGGCCGATCTGGTCGACGAGGTCGTGTGGCTCGACCACTGCCCCGCCGTGAGCGCCTCGTTCCGGCCGGCGCCCGCCTGGCTCCGGCACGAGCCGGTCTCCGCGTGGCAGCCCGTGCCGGCACCCCCGCCCGGCCGGCCACCGTGCCCGCCCGATCCGCGCCGCGTCTGTGTGTCCTTCGCTCCCGAGCACGGCAACAACGCCCGTACCTGGGCCCGTACGCACGGCTACCGGCTGCTGGCCCCGGACGCCGGCGTCACGGCGTGGGCCGCCGACAAGATCAGCGCCACCCGGCTCTTCGCCGAGGCCGGCGTCCCCGTCCCGCCCTTCGTGGTGATCCCCGCGACGGGCCGCGAGCCGGCACAGGCGTACTGGAGCGGCCGGTGGCGGCAGGCCGTCGCCCAGCGGGCGGCGAACAACCTGCTCGGCCGCGGGACCGTCCTCGTCGACGGGCCGTCGAGCCTGCGGGCCCGCCTGGAGGCATGGCCGGACGAACCCGTCAAGCTCAGCCGCTTCGCACCCGGGATCTCCCTGACCGTCACCGCGTGCGCCGGGCCGGACCGGACCGTCGTCTCGGCGGTCTCCCACCAGCTCGTCGGGCTGCCCGAGCTGGCCGCCTCCTGGGGCGCGCACTGCGGCAACCAGCTCGTCGGCCCGGCCGACCTGCCCGAGGGGCTGTACGGGCAGGCCCGAGCGGCCGCGTACCAGGTGGGCGAGGTCCTGCGAGGACGCGGTTTCCGCGGGGTCTTCGGCCTGGACCTGGTGGAGGACGGCGGCCGGCTGCGGGCCGTCGAGGTCAATCCGCGCTTCCAGACGGTCGTGTCCCTGGTCCAGGCCGCCGAGGGCGCGGTGGGCCTGCTGCCGTCCCTGGGCCTGCACGTCCTGTCCTTCCTGCTTGACGCCCTGCCCCCTGCGGCGGCCGCAGACATGCCGCCCGGCCTGCGCCCCAGTCAGCTCGTGGTGCATGCCGGTACGGACGCCGTGGCGCTCCGTCCGGCCCCGACGGGGCGCTACCGCAGGGACGGACACGCGGTGACGGGACCGCTGCCCGGGCCGCCCGTGGTCTCCCGGCTGGCCGACGACGAGGCCCTGTGGTGGGCCGTCGCCCGCTCCGGGCCGCTCGTCGCGGGCCAGGAGCTGGCCCTCGTCCAGTTCCCGCGGCCGGTCGCGGAACTGCGGCCCCGCCCGCACCTGCGGTCCGGCGCCTCGGCCTGGGTCGCGGCCCTCGCCCCCGGCGCGGGAAGGGACGACGCGAACGCCGAGGCCGCGCCTCCCCCGCTGCCCCCACTGCGGCTGGACGAGCGGCGGATGCGCGAGGCGGGACGCCACGCCGTCGAACTCGTCATCGACCGGATGACCGGCCCCGGCTCCCGGCCGCCCTGCCACGCCCCCGCGCCCGCCGCTCTGCGCGCCCGCCTCGACGAGCCTCTCCCCGAGCACGGCACCCACGACCTGCCCGGCCTCCTCGACCACCTCACCGAGCGGGCGCTCGCCGAGGCGACCCGGCTGGACCACCCGCGCTGCTTCGCCTTCGTGCCCGCCACCGGCACCTTCCCGGCCGTGCTCGCCGACGCGCTGGCCTCCGCGTACCTCTCCGTCCCCGGCGCCTGGCTCGTCGGGGCGGGCCCCACTCAGATCGAACTGACCACCCTGCGCTGGCTGAAGACGTTCCTGGGCCTCCCGGAGGGCCACGGCGGCCTGTTCGTCAGCGGCGGGTCCACGGCCAACCTGACCTGTCTGGCCGTCGCCCGCGACCACCGGCTCGACGGCCGGCCGCAGCCGCACGCCCGGCTGTACTGCTCCTCCCAGGCCCACCCTTCCGTCGCACAGGCGGCGCACCTGCTGGGCCTCGCCCGGGAACAGCTCACCGTCCTGCCCCCGGACGACGACCTGCGCCTGGACGCCGGCGCCCTGGCGGGGCGCATCGCCCGCGACCGGCGCGCGGGGCTGCGTCCCTTCGCCGTCGTCGCCACGCTGGGGACGACCGGCACCGGGGCCGTCGACCCGCTCGACCGCCTGGCCGATCTGTGCGAGGAGGAGGACCTGTGGCTGCATGTCGACGGCGCCCACGGCGCGGCCGTCGCCGGCACCTCACGCGGTCACCCTCTGCGCGGTGCACTCGGCCGGGCCGACTCCCTCACCGTCGACCCGCACAAATGGCTGTTCCAGCCCTACGAGATCGGCTGTGCCCTGCTGCGCCGCCCCGAGCTGCTCCCGGAGACCTTCGGCATGGCCCGCCACGCCCTGGACCAGGGGTATCTCCGCCCCGCCCATCCGGGCGCCCCGGCCCGCGAGGAGGTCGACCTCTCCGACTACGGCCCGCAGCAGAGCCGCGGCCTGCGGGCTCTGAAGCTGTGGCTCTCCCTGAAGACCTTCGGCGCCGCGGCCTTCCGCCAGGCCATCGAGCAGGGAGCGGACCTCGCCGAGTACGCCGCCGGACTCGTCGAGGCCCACCCCGAGCTGGAGCTGGTCACGCCGCCGAGCCTGGCCATCCTCACCTTCCGCTGCCGGCCCCGGGGTGCGCCCGCGACCTGGGACGCCGACGCGGCGCAGGCGCACATCAGCCGGAGGGTGTGCGCCGACGGCGGAGCCGTTCTCCTCACCACCACGGTGCGAGGAGCCACCGTGCTGCGCATGTGCACCATCAACCCCACCAGCACCCGTGCCGACGCCGCGTACGTCCTGGACCTGGTCACCCGCTACGGCCGCGAGACCTGACACGGCCACCGCACGGCCACCCGGTCAGAGGACCACCAGCGCCGACGGACCGGTGATCCGCCCCACCCCGCCCTTCGACGCGCACGCCAGCGGGTCGAGCGTGGCCTGAAGCCCCGGCGAGGCCACCGTCCGTCCCGCGAACTTCCCCTGCGTCACCCGGCCCACGACCAGGACGACCGCCTGCCCGGCCACCTGCTGGACGTTCCCCATGCGGTACACGACCGTCGTCCGCTCCCCCGTGTTCCAGGTGATCCGCTCGACCGTGGTCGCATCGGAGAAGAAGCAGCCGTTCCACCCGCCCCCGCTGATCGAGGACGTCCCCGACCGCAGCGCCGGGTCGGTGGAAACACAGCGGTACGCACCGCTGCCGCCGATCCGGGTCCGTTGCGCCGCCAGCGACAGACCGGGCGAGAACGCGATGGTGTTGCTCCCCGCGCAGCTCACGGCCGCACGTGATGGGTGTGCCGAGGCATCGGGCGCCGCGTGCACCAGCGCGGCCAGCGACGCCGCCACCACGCACCCGAGCCTTCGGCCCCATGAGACCGCTCCGCCCATGTCCGCCCACCCCTCCCGCCATGCCACCGCGTACCCGACGACAGCATCTTTGCGTTCGGGCCCGCAGTACGTCCGGCGCACGACCAGGAAGCCGGTGACGAGCAGCAGCACGCGATCCCCGTACGGCGCAGGAGCCCGCCGGCGCGCCCCGCTACACGTGGGCCACGGGGTGCAGGCGCCGGGCGGTCAGCGCCACGGCCACGGCGGCAGTGAGCAGCCCCAGCACCGTCAGCGCCAGTGGGGCTCCCGGCGGCGTTCCCAGGGCGTCACAGGTCGATGCCCCGCAGGCGCGGGGAGGATGCCCGACCAGGGCGAGTGCGGCTCCCGCCGCCGGCGGCCCCGCCGCGCCACCGAGCATGGCGCACGTGGTCGCCGCTGCCACCCCTTGCGCGGTGCGGTGCGACGTGCGGCCGCAGCTGAGCACGGTCATGGCGGAGCCGTTGGCCAGGCCGAGGCCGCTTCCCACGAAGGCGCACGCGCCACTGATCAACCACAGGGGCGTGGGGTGCCACTGGCCGCAGCCGCTGATGAGCATGCCGGCTGCCAGGCACATCAGCCCGGTGCGCATGAGAGGGGCGCCGTCGCGGTGTTCACCGGTCCGCCGGGCGGCCAGGCGCGCGGTGAGGACGGCGGGGGCCGCGGCAGGCAGGGCGACGAGCGCCGCCGGGAGCGGACTCAGGCCGTAGGAGCGGGTGAGAGTGAAGTAGGTGAGGAAGGTGAAGGCGGAGTTCGCGGCGAAGAGTGCCGGCAGGACGAGCAGGGCTCGGCGCGTGGCCGCCTGCCGCAGCAGCCCGGCATCCACAGCGCTCCGTGGGGCACGTCGTGTGCGCAGGACGAGAAGACCGGTCAGTGTCGCGGTCAGCAACCCGATCACTGCCCGTGCCGGTGGGGAAGCGGTGGCCGCCGGGGCGGTCAGCGTGATCAGCGCGGCGACAGCGGCGGCGGTGCACAGGGTGATGCCGACGACGTCCGCAGCGTGCCGGGGCGGCGTCGGTGGAGGGCGGCCGCCGGGCGCGTGAAGGGTGCAGACCGCACTGGCGGTCGCGAGGAGGGTGAGGGCGCCGAAGACCGCCCGCCAGCCCATCAGGCCGGTGAGCAGTCCACCCAGCACGGGCCCCAGGCAGGAGGCCGCGGCGGCGGTGGAGACCCACCCCGCGACGGCATGCGGCTCGCTGTCCGTTCCGCCGCGAAGAGTGAGCAGAAGGGCGAGGCTGACGGGCGAGAGGGCGGCGCCGCCGACGCCCTGGACCAGCCGGGCGGCGATGACGACGGCGGGGGTGGCGGCCGCGGTGGCCAGCAGGCTTGCCACGGCAAAGACGGCCAGGGCGACGAGCAGGACACGGCGGGCACCGTACCGGTCGGCGAAGTGGCTCACCCCGAGTTGCAGGGGACCGCAGGTGAGTTGATAGGCGGAGGCGAACCACTGGGTCCGGACGGGGTCCATCCCCAGGTCGGTCGCGACCGCGGGCACGGCCGCCGTGACCGAGGCGATGGCGAGTGCTCCGCAGAGCAGCGCCGCATGGCAGGCGAAGGGGGCGAGAGACGGTGGGCGGCCGGGCGTCGCCGTCCGCGCCCGCGCGTGGTCCGGTGGGCCGGGACTCACAGGTAGTACCCGTCGGGACGGACGATGCACGGCTGCCGCCCGGCCGCGGACCGGACGGTCACCATGGGCAGCGTGACGGCGGGTGCCCGGGCATCCGTCGTGCCCCGGGCGGAGGTCAGGTGCACATGGTGGCCTGCTCTGAGGGCCTCGAACAGCCGGCCCGGGGCGGTGGTCGCCGTGGCCAGCAGCGGCGCATCCGGGGCCCGCGCGCCGCTCCGGGGGCCCGTGCCGCGCCGCGTGGCGCTTGCCGGCAGGCCGGCCAGGCGGGCGGCGAGGCGTCGGCGCGGGAGGGGCGGGCGAAGGGCCGTGCGGACGAGGGCGCGAAGCGCGTGCCCCCAGGGCGAGGGCAGCGCGTTGACGTGGAGCATGGCGGCGGTGAGCCGCATGACGTGGGCGGCGCTGCGCCGCCGTTCCTCGGCGTAGGCGTCCAGCAGTGCCTCGTGGCGGGGCTCGGTGACGGCCGCCGCGAGGCGCCATCCCAGGCTCATGGCGTCGGCCAGGCCGGTGTTGAGGCCCTGGCCGCCGGTGGGTGGGTGGACGTGAGCGGCATCACCCACCAGCACGACGCGGTGCCGCCGGTAGCGGGCCGCGTGGCGGTGCTCGCAGCGGTAGCGGCTGAGCCACTCGACCTCGCGCAGCGCGAGCTCGCGGCCCGCGATCCGGCACAGCAGCGCCTGGATGCGGGCCGTGTCGCGGGCGTCGGCCCGGGCGGCATGGGCTTCGGGGCGACGGTAGGGGTAGAGGATGACGCGCCAGCGTCCGTCGCCGAACGGCAGGAGCAGCACCATGCCGTCCAGTCCCCATCGGCTCCATGGCTGTTGCGGCTCGAAGTCGAGCCGTGCGTCGACCGAAATGACGTCGTAGGGGTGCACGGTGCGTGACGCGGCTATGCCCGACAGCCGGCGCACGGCACTCCGGGCGCCGTCGCACCCGGCGATGTAGGCGGCACGTATTCGCCGCACGTTCCCCGAACGCCGGACGGTCAGCTCGGTGCCCGCCTCGTCCTGCCGGATTCCGGTGACTTCCGCCCCGCGGGCGATGAGGGCGCCGCTGTTGAGGGCGTACTCCTCCAACAGCACTGTGGTGCGGTGCTGAGGCAGCGCGAGCGCATAAGGAAAGGGGCTGTCGAGCGCGGCGAAAGGCGCAATGGATCCTTCGGAACCCAGGGGGTAGTGCCGGTACCGGTGTCCGTGGGCGAGAAAGGGTTCGGCAATTCCGCGCATGTCGAGGAATTCCAGGGTCCGGGAGTGCAGGACGAGGGCACGGGTCGCCTGCGGCAGCCGGACATTTCGTTCGAGCACGAGACAACTGATCCCCCGAAGGCCCAGCTCCCCGGCCAACTGCAGACCGACGGGCCCGCCTCCGACCACGGCGACCTGAACCGTATCGGGCAAGGGCGTGACGCCGGTCATGCGGTGAATTCCTTTGTCCGTCCTCCCGCTGACCGGTCCAGGCTGGCATCCGGCATCGCACGTGTCCAGAGCGTCTCGGCCCGACCCCACGGGTCACGACCGGTGCGATTTTCCTACTTACATAGGGCCCGTTGACCGTCCGAGAGGCTCCTGCGAAGGTGACCGCGGCACGTTCGCGCACTCCTCGTCCAGCCGAACGGAGAACGATGGGCCATTCCATCGGCGATCACGCCTACGGCGAATGCGGAATCGAATTCCTCCTCGTGGACCGGTCCGGCCCGCACCACCGGGTACGCCGGTTCCGGGCGGACGTCCGCCTGCTGATGGACCACCCCGAGGTCTACCAGGAGGGGGACAACACCCGTTTGATCCCCGTGAGTTCGATCAGCAACTCCGTCCTGGCACTCGGCGCCCGGCACACGGCGTCCGAACCCGAACCCTATGCGCTCGCCCTTGCCGAGCACTTCCTCGCCGCGACGCCGTGCGTCCGGATCGCCGAGGTGCACCTGACCGCCGCCGAGTTCTCCCCGCTCCCGTGCGACCGGCCGGCCTCCGCGGCGCAGCACTTCTGCGCCCTGCCCCGCCCCCAGGACCACACGCACCTCACGCTCCCGCGCCACGGCGAACCCGTGGTGCGCAGCAGTCTGGTGAATCTGGAGCTGTTCGCGACCGGCGGCGCGACGTTCACGGGATTCGAGCGCGACGCCTACACCACCACGCCGGCCTTCACCGACCGGGTCTTCGGCGCCCGGCTGAACGTGACGTGGCGGCACGCCGGGACGGACACCGACCATCGCCAGTGCCGTGCCCGCGCCGAACAGGCCGTCGTCACGGCCTTCGGCGAGCACACCAGCCGCTCCAGTCAGCACACCTTCCACCATCTGGGCACCGCCGTGCTGGACGCCTGCCCGGACGTCGCGGAGGTCCGCGTCGAGGGGGCCCATCTGACCCGCAGCCCGGTGGACCTGGCCCCGTTCGGAGTCGGCAACGAAGGCCGCGTCTACACGGCGACGGACCACCAGCAGAGCACCGTCACCGTCGACATCCACCGCACCTGAGCATCAGGGATCGAGGAGAGGGACCGCGTGAACACCACACGATTGCGCCGAGCCCGCGGACTTGCCGTGAGCGTCGCCGTCATGGCGGCGACGCTCACGCCCACGGCCCGGACGGCACAGGCCGACGGCCGGCCGTCCGGCACCCTCCTGACATGCGCCGGCACCGTCGCCGCCTCCTACGCACCGGGGCTGACCTTCGCGCCGAGAGCCACCTCCGTCACGTCCCGGGCAGTCGTCGGATGCCCTCTCTCGACGGACGGCAGGTTCGCCTCGGCGACCTTCGGCGGAGACTCCGCCGGCACCTTGTCCTGCCTCCTGGGGCCCGCGAGCGGCACCCTCACGTTCCACTGGGGCCACGACAAGGGTGAGGGCAAGGGGAAGGCGTCCCCCCACCACGGCGACCCCGGCGACGCGACGTCGACCGCCTCGATCCACAGCCTGGCAGCCGTACGCCCGAACGGAAACATCGTCACCGTGAGCACGGGAACCATCACCGACGGCGCCTTCAAGGGAGCAACCGTCGTCACCGAGGTGACCCTGCTCGCCTCCCGGCAGGCCGCCTGTCTCACCCCCCACGGCCTCACCTCCGCCTCGGGGCCCACCACCGTGACCCTCACCCGGATCTGAGAGGGCGTTCGTCCGGCGGGGACGGGGGGAACGCGGCCGCACGGTGTGCAGCGTTCACCCGTCCGCGCGCGCCCGGGTGATGAGCCGGTCCAGGAGCGCGAGCAGGCAGCCGCGGACGTCCTCCCGGGAGCGGGCGTCGAGCAGGAGGACGGGGGTCTTCGGATCCCTCAGGTGCAGGGCGGCCCTGATCTCCTCGGTGGTGTACGGCTGCTCGCCGTTGAAGCAGTTCGCGCCGACGACGAACGGCAGTCCGCGGTTCTCGAAGAAGTCGACGGCGGGGAAGCTGCGGTCCAGCCTCCGGGTGTCGACCAGGACGATCGCGCCGAGTGCCCCGTGCAACAGGTCGTCCCACATGAACCAGAAGCGTTCCTGACCGGGTGTGCCGAACAGGTACAGGACCACTCCGGCGTCGGTGAGGGTGATGCGGCCGAAGTCCATCGCGACCGTGGTCGCCGTCTTGCTCTCGATGCCGTCGAGGTCGTCGACCCCGACGCCCGCGGACGTCAGCCGCTCCTCGGTACGCAGCGGATCGATCTCGGAGATCGCCTCGACCAGCGTCGTCTTGCCGACGCCGAAGCCGCCGGCTATGAGGATCTTGACGGGGGACGCCTGCGGTGCGGCGGTGTCGGCGGTGTCAGAGGCGGGCAAGGTTGTCCTTGATCTTCATGAGCAGGTGGACGTTGGAGGTCTCGGAGGCGTCCAGCGGCGGCCGGTGGCGGATCAGACCGCGCTCCAGCAGCTCGCCGAGCAGGACCACCATGGGAGTCAGCCGCATCCCCATCCGGGCGGCGATCTCGGCGACCGCCCGTCCGGTCGGCGGCGCGCACAGGGTGAGGATCTCCTGCCACTCCGTGGGCAGGCTTCCGTGACCGTGGTCGGCGCCGGCGGCTGCCGTGATCACCGTGTCCATCGTCAGGCCATGGTGGGACGCGGCGGTACGCCCGTCGGTGAGGGCGTACAGCCGCGTCCGGCGGCGCCGTCCGGGCGGGGGCTCGGTCGTCATGACGACGTGGGCGCCTGTGAGCGTTCGGGGGTGTCCAGCCACTCGCCGAGCGCCTGCGCGGCGCGGACCGTCTCGCCGCCCAGCTCGCCGAGCCGTGCCTTGCGGGAGGCCACCACGATCAGCGTGCTGCCCGATCCGCAGCCGACGATGCACAGGTACCGGTCGTCCATCTCGACGAGTTGGCGGATCACTTGGCCGCCGTCGATCTCGCGCGAGATGGCCTTCATGGTGGAGGCGATGCCGGAGGCCGCCGCGGCCACCCGTTCGGCCTGATCCCGCTCCAGCATGTAGGCGCTGAGCCTGATCCCGTCGTTGGCGAGGAGTACGGCTCCCCGGATCCCCGCGATCCTGCTCAGGTTGTTGTCCAGGATGCTGTAGATCGCATCGTTCTGTGGCGTCGTCATGGCTGGTCCTGTCGGAGCTCGAGTTCCACTTGCCGGGTGCTGTCTTCGTAGTCCGCCCAGGCGTCGGCCACCTCTTCGGGCGTGGCCGCGTCCCGGCCGACCGGTTCGGCCGCACGCGGCTCGCGCAGCCGCCGGGAGATGTGGGTCTGCGGGACGCGCTCGGGGAGAGCCGGCCGGGCGGGAGCCTCCCCCGAGGCGCCGGGGGCAGGGGTGGGGGCGGGAGTGTGCGCCGGAGCACCGGTGCGCTGCCGTACGACGAGCTTGGGCAGCCGCTCCTCGGCGGGCCGCGGTACGGGCGCGGCCTCCTTCGTCGGCTCGGGCGGCGGCGCGGTACTGTGCCGGGCGGCCGGCACGAGGTGCTCGCTCGGGACGATCACCACCGCGGAGGTGCCGCCGAACGCCGACCGGCGCAGCGTGACCGTCGCCCCGAGCTGGTCGGCGAGGTGTCCGACCACGAAGAGGCCGAGCCGGTGCGCGTTGCGGGCCAGCACGGAGTACGGCGGGGCCGAGTGCAGCCGGTCGTTCATCTCCTCGTACCGCTCGGCGCTCACGCGCGGGCCGCGGTCCTCGATTTCGATGCACAGACCGTCGCCGACCAGTTCGGCCCGGATGGCGACCCGCGCCGTCGGCGGGGAGAAGCGCGTGGCGTTGTCCAGCAGCTCTGCCAGGAGGTGGCTGAGCTGGCTGATCACGCCGGCCTCCACCCCGGCCTCGTCCATGGCGTGCCGGTCGATGCGCCGGAAGTCCTCGACCTCGGCGGCCGCCTCCCGCAGCAGGTCGGCGATGCGCATGGGCTCCATGTGCGGGTCGGAGATCTCGCCGCCCGCCAGGATGAGCAGGTTCTCGATCTGCCTGCGCATGCCCACCGTGAGCTGATCGGACCTCATGAGCTCGGCGAGGAGTGCCTCGTCCTGGCCGAAGGTGTCCTGGATGTGCTCGGTGAGGGCGAGCTGCCGGCTGACCAGGTTGCCGGTCCGTGCGGCGATACCGGAGGCGAACACGCTGAAGCCCTGCCGCTCGTCGGCGAGCTTGCGGTGTCCCTCGACGGAGACGGCGACGGCGTGGGCGAAGGCGTCGCTGATCCGGCCGACCTCGTCCCGTTCGCCCCTGACCTGCGGCAGTGCGCCGGTGTCGACGTCCTCTCCGCGCTGGAGGCGCTCCACGACGGCGGGGAGGGTCTCCTCTGCGACCTTCACCGTGCGGTTGTGCAGGGAGCGCAGGCGGCGCAGGACCGATCGCGTGGTGAAGGCCACGACGGCGACGACCAGCAGGAGGCCGGCACCGCTGGCGGCCACCAGCAGGACCACCTGGTCCTCCAGCTGCGCCGCCCGGTCGTCGGCGTGTTCGAGCAGCTCCTGCAGCTCGCTTTCGTCGAGGGTGGCCAGCTGGGCGGAAAGGGTGTTGTAGGCGGCCCGCCAGTCGCGGACGTCCGGCGGCAGGGCGACGCCGGAAGCGGAATCCCGGTGGTCGGAGACGATCGCGTTCTCGATGCGGGACTTGGTCTGCCAGGCGTTCGAGGTGAGGATGCGCTGCAGGGCGTCCTGGTCGTCGAGGGGCAGGTCGACGGTGATCGTGTCGTACAGGTAGCCGCTCGCGCCCACGGCTTCGGTGAATTCACGGAACCTGGTGGACGTCAGCTTTCCGGAGGGGCCCGCCAGCGCGAGGATGGCGTCCTCGCGAGCGACCACCTCCGCTGCCGAGAACAGGGCCACGAGGGACGTCGCCTCCTGCGTGAGCCCGCCGTCGTCGACGTGGTTGAACTCTCCGAAGCAGTGGATCGTTCCGCCGATCACGTCGGTGTAGTACTCGACGGCATCGTCCGGGCTGCCGTGGCGTGCGTCGGCGCGTTCGCGCTGCGCACCCAGGTCGGCCAGGCGCCGCGCGACGTCGCGCAGGCGCTCCTTCCCCCGGTCGGAATGGAACTGATCGGGGTCCGACGACTTCAGGAACGCGGCCACGGCCCGGTCGGTGTCGGCCCGGCGGTCGCGCAGATCGGCGCCGGGCACGGGCATGCCCGACCACCACGCGGCGGTGATCGCGCGCTCGGACTGCAGGGCGGTCATGAGCCGGTACAGGGGTACGCCGATCTGCCGGCCGGCCACCACGTCCTTGCGCAGATGCCGGGACTCCTGCACCGATCGGTCGGAGCTGATGAGGACCTGGACGCCCATGGCCACGGTGGGCACCACCGCGAGCGAGACGAGCAGGGTACGCAGGCGCACGGCCCGTCGTCGCCTGCTTCGTACCGGCTTGCCCGGGTCTTCGGATCCTGTGGGAGTCATCAGTCCTCGTCAAACACAGCCGGTCATTTCGGAGTGGATGCCGATCATAACCAGCCAACTCCGGGAGGCAGGACCCGGATGCGTGGCTGGATATGCCCTAAGTGGCGGCTTGGCCGGTTTTCAAGCCGTGGTGTTGCCGGGACGTTAACTCGGGGACATGATCACTGCTCGTGTCGACCTGATCACTCGCGCAGGAGTCGAGAGGTGCCACGGCGCACCACTCTGTGCACCTGCGACGACGATCGCGTCGCCACCGCCGTCACGGCGCGATCGAGGCGCTGAGCGGCAGATCGCCGCACGCCCTCGTCTCCGTCGCGCTCGCGCACGCCATTCGCTTCACCGGACTTCACCAGCAAGGGAGTTGTGCATCCTCATGAACAAACGCCGGAGAATTCTTACTTTCACCGCCGTGAGTGCAGTCATATGCACCACCGGATTCACGCCGTCGATCAGCCAGGCCGCCGGCAGCAACAACGGGGAGAAAAGGGGGTCCTATGCCGAAACGCACGACCTGACGCGGGACGACGTCGAGAACATCAACGCACTGAACGAAAGGGCCCTGGCTCTGGGCCTGCCCGGCAAGCCTCCGGCGGAATTCCCTCCGAGCGCCGGCCCGTCCTTACGGCCCCCCGCCTCCGATGACCGGGAAACCCCTCCCGCCGAGCCGCTCGACCGGATGCCGGACCCGTACCGTGCCTATGGGGGCAGGGCCACGACGGTCGTCAACAACTACATACGCAAGTGGCAGCAGGTCTACAGTCAGCGTGACGGCAGGAAACAGCAAATGACCGAGGCGCAGCGAGAAAAGCTGTCCTACGGGTGCGTCGGCGTCACCTGGGTCAATTCGGGACCCTACCCCACGAACACCTTGGCGTTCGCGTCCTTCGACGAGAACAAGTACAGGAACGACCTCAAGAACCTCGCCCCCCGCCCCGACGAGACGCGGGCCGAGTTCGAGGGCCGCATCGCCAAGGACAGCTTCGACGAGGAGAAGGGCTTCAAGCGGGCGCGTGAGGTGGCGGCCGTCATGAACAAGGCCCTGGAAGGCGCCCACGACGAGGGGACCTACCTCAACAACCTCAAGACGGCGCTCACGAACACCAACGACCCCCTGCGCCACGAGGACAGCCGCTCGCACTTCTACTCGGCGCTGAGGAACACGCCGTCCTTCACGGAAAGGGACGGAGGCAACCACGACCCGTCCAGGATGAAGGCGGTCATCTACGCGAAGCACTTCTGGAGCGGGCAGGACCAGCGGGGATCCGCCGACAAGAGGAAGTACGGCGACCCGGAGGCCTTCCGCCCCGCCCAGGGAACCGGCCTGGTCGACATGTCGAAGGACAGGAGCATCCCGCGCAGTCCCGCCCGCCCCGGAGAGAGTTGGGTCAATTTCGACTACGGCTGGTTCGGGGCCCAAACAGAGGCGGATGCCGACAACACCGTATGGACCCACGGCGACCACTATCACGCGCCCCATGGCGGCCTGGGCCCCATGCACGTGTACGAGAGCAAATTCCCGAACTGGTCCGCCGGGTACGCGGACTTCGACCGCGGAACCTACATGATCACGTTCATACCCAGGAGCTGGAACACCGCCCCGGCCAAGGTGCAGCAAGGCTGGTCGTGACGGAAGCGGGCGTGGGAGGGCTGTTCCCGCACGGGATTCACCCCAGCTGCGCGGCGAACGCCTCGTACGCCCGCTCGTCGAACAGGACGAAGCGGACCTCCTCCACCGACGTCTCCGTCGCCCGCACCGTCTCGACCGCGATGCGTGCACCGTCCTCCATCGGCCAGCCGTAGATGCCCGTGGAGATCGCCGGGAAGGCGACGCTCTGCGCGCCCAGCTCGTCGGCCACCCGCAGCGACGCGCGGTAGCACGAGGCGAGAAGCGCCGAGCGGTCCTCCGTCGCCGACCACACCGGGCCCACCGTGTGGATGACCCAGCGGGCCGCGAGGCGGCCGGCGGGGGTGGCCACCGCATCGCCCGTGGGCAGGCCCTTGCCGTAGTGCGAGGCGCGCAGGGCGCGGCAGGCGGCGAGGATGTCGGGGCCGCCGGCGCGGTGGATGGCGCCGTCGACGCCGCCTCCGCCGAGAAGGGAGGAATTGGCAGCGTTGACGACGGCGTCGACGTGCTGGCGGGTGATGTCGCCCCGGGCGAGGGTGAGGGTGGTCATGGGCCCCATGATCGCGCACCCCCGATCGCGTGCGGAATCGATCTTTCTTGCGCCCGGTCGCCCTCGCAGTGCACCATTCCGCGAGGGAAGGTGGACGATCCGTGACGGAGCATGAAGGAAACGGAGGCCGGACGGGCGTGGTCCGGCGGTGTGGTGACGGTTCGTCGTGATGGTGGTGCGGTGGCGGCTGAGGTCCGGTGAGGGGCGGGGGGCGGGGCGTCCGCCGGGCTTGCGGGAGCGGTGCGAGCAGCGGGTGCAGGCATTGGGGCTGCCGCGTTCGGGGGCTCTGACGGTCGACGACGTCTGCGGGCACATCAGCCGCCTGCACGGTCGGCCTATTCATCTCATGGCTCTGGAGCTGCCGGTGGGCAGTCCGGACGGGTTGTGGGTCTCCGCGGAGAACGCGGACTACGTCATTTTCGAGCGCCGGCTGGCGCCGGTCCACCAGCAACAGGTGATCCTGCACGAGATCGGTCATCTGGTGTGCGACCACGAGGCGGCGCCGGTGCTCTCGGCGGACTCCTCGCGGCTGCTGCTGCCGTCGCTGGATCCGGACATGGTGCGCCGGACGCTGGGCCGCGAGCACGAGCACTCGGACGTGGAGATGGAGGCGGAGCTGGTGGGGTCCCTCATCGGGCGCCACATCAGTTGCTGGACCGCGCAGCGGCCGTGGTCCGTGCCGCCGGAGGCGCAGGAGCTCGCCGCCCGGCTCGCCGCCCTGCAGTCCCCGACCCACCGAGGGAGAAATGAATAGCGTCCTGTATCCGGTCTGCGCCGTCGTCGCCTTACTGGCGCTGCTGTACAAGGTGCGCGTGCTGCGCACCGACCGATCACCCACGCAGCTCGCCCTGACGGGCAACTTCGTGCTCCTTTTCGTCACGTACACCGTTTCCACGCCGGCCGTCTGGGTGGCCACCAGCAAAGCCGTGGGCATCGTCAACTTCTCGGGGCTGCTCACGCAGAGCTGTGTGGTGCTGATGTCCGCCTGCCAGCAACTGGTGCTGCTGCACCTGACGTACGAGCGCGAGGTGGCCCGGCGCAAGGCCGTGCCGCGTCTGCTGGGGCTGGCGCTGGCCCTGGTGGCGATGGTGACGCTGTTCTCGGCGGCGACCGTCGAGCGGGAGGCGCCGAACGACTTCGCGCTCTCGCACGCGCAGTACTACCCGGCCTACATCGTCGTCTACTTGCTGGCCTATACGGCGAACCAGATCGACGTCGGCCTGCTGGGCTGGCGCTACGCGAGGATCGCCGCCGCGCCGTGGCTGCGGCGCGGGCTGTACCTGATCGCGCTCACGCTGCCGTTCGCCCTGGTCTACAGCGCCTGCCGGGCGGCGGACGTCGTGGCAGGGCAGTTCGGCGCGAACGGGCGCGCCTGGGAGCCGGTCGCCCAGGTGGCCGTGACGATCGCCACGATCACCAAGACGGCGGGCTGGACGATCCCCGACTGGGGCCGGCACCTGAGCACACCGGCCGAGCGGTGGCGGGAGCGGCGGGCCCTGCGGCAGCTGTCCGCCCTGCACCGCGAGGTGACGGCGCTGGTGCCCGAACCGGTGATCCCGCTGGATGCGCGCGCCGACGTACGTACGCGGCTGTACCGCACGGTCGTCGAGATACGGGACGCCCAGTGGGCGCTGCGCACCTGGATGGACCCGGCCGTCGGGCAGGCGGCGCGCGAACGGGCGGCCGCGGCCGGGCTGGCGGAGCAGGACGCGGCCGCCGCCGTGGAGGCGGCCCTGCTGCGCGACGCGCTGCGGGCGAAGGCCGCGGGGCGGCGGCCGGAACGGCATGCGGACACCCCGCGCGTGGCCGAACCCGCGGACCTGGTGGCCGAGCTGGACTTCCAGCGCCGGCTGGCCCGGGCACTGCGCTCCTGCCCCGTCGTCGAGGAAGCCCTGACCACCACGCCCCGCCCCCGTGCCGAGGAAATCGCATGACCGGCTCCGCCTCCCCGTTGCCCATGCCCTTCGACGAGGCGTTCTTCGCCGACCCCTATCCGGTGTACGCGCGGCTGCGCGCGGCCGGTCCCGTGCACCGGGTGGCGACGCCCGACGGTTCGCCGGTGTGGCTGGTCCTGCGCGAGGCGGACGTCCGCGCGGGGCTGACCGACGAGCGGCTGTCGGTGAACAAGGCCCGTGCCCGCACCGGCTACCGGGGCTTCGCGCTGCCGCCGGCCCTGGACGCCAACCTGCTCAACATCGACCCCGCCGACCATCTGCGGCTGCGCCGCCTGGTGTCCCAGGCGTTCACCCCGCGCCGCGTCGAGGAGCTGCGCTCGCGCATACGCCTGGCCGCCGGGCAGCTGGCCGACGGCCTGGCGCAGCGGGCCGCCGGCGGCGGGGCCGTGGACCTCGTCGCGGCGTACGCCAATCCCCTGCCGCTCACCGTGATCGGGGACCTGCTGGACGTGCCGGAGGGGAGCCGGGGCGCGTTCTCCTCCTGGGTGGGGGCGATGTTCGACCCGGCGTACCCGGGGCAGGTCGCCGAGTGCGTCGGGCACATCCACCGCTTCCTGCTGGACCTCGTCGCGGCGCGGCGGGGCGCCCCGGGGCCCGACCTGCTGTCGGCGATGATCGCGGCGCGGGACGAGGGCGACCGGCTGAGCGAGGACGAGCTGGTGTCGCTGGCGTTCCTCATCCTCTTCGCCGGCAGCGAGAACACCCAGCACGTGATCGCAGGCGGCCTGCTGACCCTGCTGCGGCACCCGCGGCAGCTGGCCGAGGTGCGCGCCGATCCTGGCCTGCTGGAGGCGGCGGTGGAGGAGATCCTGCGCCATGCCCCGCCCAACCAGTGGGCCATCCGCCGCTTCCCCACCGAGGACGTGGAGATCGCGGGCGTGCGCATCCCGGCGGGCGACACGGTGATGCTGGGCATCGCCGCCGCGGGCCGCGATCCCGAGCGCCACCCGGAGCCGGACGTCTTCGACATCCACCGCGCCGACAAGCAGCACCTCGCCCTGGGGCACGGGCTGCACTACTGCCTCGGCGCGCCACTGGCCCGCCTGGAGACACGGATCGGCCTGGAGACGCTGCTGCGGCGCTTCGCCCGCATCGAGGTGGCCGCAGCGCCGCAGGAGCTGCGCCGGCGCTCCTCCTTCCGGTCGCACGCGCTCAAGGAGCTGCCCCTCCTGCTGGCCTGAAGGCCCCACCGGGGCACCGGAGCCTGAAGGCCCCGCCGGGGCACCGGAAAGGAGCACCGCCCGGCGGCGCGGACGCGGCCGGGCGGTGCGGGGCGGGGAGCCGGTGGGCCGTCAGGGACAGCCGTCGTGCTTGAGGGCGTACCACGTCTTGGGTCCGACGATGCCGTCCGCGTCGAGCCCGCAGTAGCTCTTCTGGAAGTCGATGACGGCGTTCTCCGTCTCGCTGCCGAAGTCGCCGTCGATGCCGTACTTCGGCAGCTTCTCGCCCCAGTGCAGCAGCAGGCACTGGGCCTGCTTGACGTACCGGCCCGAGCTGCCCCGGGAGAGCTGGGGCTCCTTGCCGTCGGAGTAGTTGCAGCCGTACGGGCCCGGTACGGCGCTGACCGCCGTCGGCGTGCCGGTGGCGGCCGCCTGGGCGGGGACGGCCACGGCCGTACCGGCCAGCACGATGCCGGAGAGGGCCAGGGTCGTGGGCAAAGTGCGCAGCTTCATGCTCGTCCTTCCTCGATGGACACGACGGACACGTGAGGGCCTTGCTTTGCCGGTGGGTATCCTCCTGGCCGCGTCCGGCGGGCGCGAGGCGGATTCCGGCCGTTCGGGGCCTGTGGTCCGGACCTTCGGCCGGGCGCGCGCACGGTAACAGCCGCCGGCGGGGGTGCCCGCGGATTTGTCACATGCCGAGGAACCTCGTTCCGCGTTCCCGCCCGGCGGCTAGCGTCGCCGATCGTTCGATGAGACGGCACCGAGGAACGAGGGAGGCGGCGCCATGCGGCGTATGCGTCCGGCCCCTGCCATCACCGCGCGCCTGGCCGGTCTGCGGGGCCGGCGCGCCGGCCCCGAGGCCGTGGTGAGCGGGGCGGGTGCGGGCCGGGTGCTGGGCACCTGGCTCGTGGTGGGGGCGCTGGCCGCCACCCTGGTGGCGCTGATCGTGCCGGTGACCCTGTTCCCGGCGGCGCGGCCGGCGGCCGCGGGCGCCGCGGTGGCCCCGGCGTGGAGCGACGACGGCCAGGGGGTGCGCGAGAGCGCGTACGGCCCGCTGACGGCGCTGGACCGCGACTTCGTGCGCAAGGTGCGGCTGGCGGGGCTGTGGGAGCAGCCGGCGGGCCGGCTGGCCCGCGAGCGGGGCACCACCACCGCCGTACGGGCCGCGGGCGAGCACCTGATCGGCGGGCACGCGGAGCTGGACCGGCGGTCGGTCGACACGGCGCGGATGCTGGGCATCGCGCTGCCGGACCGGCCCACGGACCAGCAGCAGGGGTGGCTGGAGCAGATCCGCACGGCGCAGGGCGCCGACTTCGACCGGGTCTTCGCCCAGCTGGTGCGCGCCGCGCACGGCAAGGTCTTCGGCCTGGTGGCGCTCGTGCGGGACCGCACGGGCAATGCGCTGGTCCGGGAGCTGGCGACGCGCGCGAACACCGTGGTGCTCGACCACATCACCGTGCTGGAGGGCACGGGCGTGGCGGGTGTGCCCAACGCTCCGGCCCAG
Source organism: Streptomyces sp. PKA51 (assembly GCF_057552455.1). NCBI lineage: Bacteria > Bacillati > Actinomycetota > Actinomycetes > Kitasatosporales > Streptomycetaceae > Streptomyces > Streptomyces sp. PKA51. The sequence continues at coordinate 262,866 of NZ_BAAJPZ010000006.1, read as the reverse complement.
TCCCCTCCGCCGGACCCGGTCCCGCCCCTCGCCGGGGTGCCGCCGCACAGCGACCAGGAGATGAAGTGATCGCATGACCCCCACCACACGACAGGGCCACAAGCGCCGTACACCGCTGAAGGTGCGGGCGCTGGCCGCGGCCGCCGCGCTGCTGCTGGGCGGCGGCGGGACGGCGGTGATCGCGGCCAACGCCTCGGCCGGCAGCACGCACCGGGAGCCCGGGCACGCCGGGGACGGGGCCCACGACGCGGCCCCGGCCGGGGCGGTGGCGAGCACCATCGCGTGTCCCGACGTCGGCGACCGGTTGCCGCAGGTGCCGGCGGCGGCCCGGCAGCGCGTCTCGCAGGGCCTGGCCGACCTCGACGCCCAGGTGGCGCGGGCGTACGAGCGCACCATGGCGTCGGGGTCTGCCGGGGCCGGGGTGCTCGGCGAGCTGGAGCAGCAGCGCTCGGCGACCATCGGGCGGATGGCCGACGCCATCGGGGAGGGCTCCGCCAGGCCGTCGGACCTGACGGGGCTGAGCGCGTGCAGCGCCCGTACGGTGCGTACGCAGGCCGCTTCCGGTCAGCCCACCGTGCTCAAGGCGCCGATGCCCGGCGGCCCGGCCCCGGGGGACTTCGCCGACATCCGCAGCGCCCCGGTGAGCCGGCAGCCGGCGGCGCGCGGCAACGGCTCGGCGGGGACGTTCGTCTCGCGCTGCGGGCGCAACGAGAACGGCCACTTCAACTCCGACAACGTCATCGTCACCCCGGGCGTGAGCAACGGGGCGCACCACACGCACGACTACGTCGGCAACGTCTCCACGAACGCGTTCTCCACCGACGCCTCCCTGGCGGCCGCCGGCACCACGTGCACGAACGGCGACCTCTCCACGCACTACTGGCCGGTGCTGCGCGTGCTGGACGGCAAGGCGGCGCCCGATGCGAACGCCCCGGGCGGCGGGCACGACGGGAACATGGGCCGGATCCTGCGCCCCGCGTCGGTGACGCTCACCTTCCGCGGGAGCCCGGTGACGAAGGTGGCGGCGATGCCGCGGTTCCTGCGCATCATCACCGGTGACGCCAAGGCGTTCACCAGCGGTCCGCGCAACGCGAATGCGTCCTGGAGCTGCACGGGCTTCGAGGAGCGGCAGCTGAAGGACAAGTACCCGATCTGCCCTGCCGGGTCGAGCGTGGTGCGCACCCTGGCCTTCCAGAGCTGCTGGGACGGGCGGTCCACCGACAGCGCCAACCACCGCACGCACGTGGCCTTCGCCCGGCAGGACGGTTCCTGCCCGCGCGGCTTCACGGCGGTGCCGCAGCTGGTGCAGCGCCTGACCTACGACGTGCCGGCGCGCACCGCGTTCGCGGTGGACAGCTTCCCCGAGCAGCTGCACAAGCCGGTCACCGACCACGGTGACTTCGTCAACGTCATGCCCGACGCGCTGATGGCGAAGGCGGTGGGCTGCATCAACGGCGGGCGCCGCTGCTGAAGGCGCGCGCCGGCGACTCCCGGCGCCGGGTGCTCCCCATCGCCCCAGCCGCCCGGTGCCGGGGAAGAAGGCGGCCCGGTCCTCCCACCAGGAGGACCGGGCCGCCGCAGTGCGCCGTGGGTGCCCGCCGGCCCTCACAGGCCGTTCACGCGGGCCTGGCGGCCCGGGCCGAGCGGAGGAGTACCGGTGCCGGCGGCGCGGGCGCGCCCGGCCGCACCGCGGGCGCGCGGCCGGCGGGACTGGGCCAGCAGCCGGCGGCTGCGCAGGGCGAGCTCCAGCTCGAAGCGGGTGCGCGGCTCGCGCAGGGCGGGGCCGAAGAGCTTCTCGATCTGGCGCAGGCGATAGCGCACGGTCTGGGGGTGGACCTGCAGGGTCCGGGCGGCCTCGGGGGCGGCGCCGCTCTCCAGCCAGGCCAGCAGGGTGTCCTCCAGGCGTTCGCTCTGCCGGGGGGTGAGCCCGTCGAGGGGGCCGAGCCAGCGGTCGGACAGGGCGCGGGCGAGGGACTCGTCCTGGAGCAGCAGCAGGTCCGAGAGGTGGTCGTCGACGAAGACGGGGCGCCGGCCCTCGCCGGCCGGGTGCGCGGGGGTGAGCGCGAGCAGGCGGCGGGCCCAGCGCAGGGAGGAGGCGGCGTCGGCGACGGGCACGGCGTGCCCGACGGCGGCCGTGCGGCTGCCGAGGACGGTGGTCAGGGCGGTGCGGGTCTCGGCGCCGGGGTCGGGGACCAGCAGGCAGACGTCGGTGTCGAGGATGCCGAGCAGGCCCGGTCCGAGGGCGCCGTCGAGCTGGGCGGTCAGGTGGGGGGTCTCGGTGGCGGAAGGATTCGCCAGGATCACCGCCCGCGCCCGGCCGGGCAGCGGCCAGCCGGCCGCCCGGGCCAGCTCGCCGAGGGCCTTGGGGGGCAGGCAGCGCTCCTCGGCGAGGGCGGCGAAGAGCACCTGGCGGGCCCGGGCGACGGGCATGGTGGTGACCACCCGGCCGGCGGGGCGCGCGGGCGCGGGCAGGGCCTGGCGGGCGGCGGCGCCCACCCGCAGTCCGAGGGCCAGGAGCAGGGCCTGCTCGACCGCCGCCTGTGCCACGTCCCTGCCGAGCCTCTCCACGGCCGGCGCGAAACCCGGTGTGTTGCGCAGCAGTTCGTCGACCATGCGGGCCGCGACGGCGGGGAGTTCCCTGCGCAGGACGCGGGTCCATTCGCGGCGTGGTCGTGACCAGATGCGGGTGAGCATGTCGCACATCGTCTACCTCCGGACTTTTGCACCGGACAAGCGATCCGAAGAGGGGTTCGGATCCGCTCGCCTGAGTGGGCATCATCGACAGCCCTCCGCCGTCTCGGGGTGCCCATGCGCGAATTTGTCACAGCGCGATAAAGCTTATGAAGGACTTGCGGAATTCAAGGATCCTGCTGTGCATTCGACCGCCCGGCAGCTGCTGCCGATGCGCGGGATTTTCCGGATTTCTCAAGCTACGCGGGCGCCCGCCCGGCTCGTCGCGGGCTGCCCCGCCGGAGGCCCCTATGTCCGTCTCCCCTTCCTCCCCGCCGGCGCCCGACCTGTTCGCGGGCCCTGCGGCGGGCCCGCCGCCCGGTGCGAGGCTCCCCGGGCCGCCGCCCCGCCGGCGCCTGGCGCCCATCCGGTCGCGGCCGCGCTCGCGGCCGGCGAGCAGGCCCTCGGCCCGGCCCGCGCTGCCGGCGGCGATCCTGCTGCTGCTCGCGGTGGCGGCCCGGGCGGGAGTGGCGGAACACACGCGGGAGTTCCTGGACTTCGGCGCCGGGGTGCTGGCGCTGGTCTCGCTGACCGCCACGGTGATGTGGGGGCTGGCGGCCACCGACCGGATGCTGCTGGGCTCGGCCCACCGGCTGCTCGCCCAGGGCGTGCACCGCGGGCTGGCGGTGGCCGGCTTCGGCTTCCTGGGGCTGCACCTGTGGGTGAAGGTGGCCGAGGGGCACACCAGCGGGACGGCCGTGGCGGTGCCCTTCGCCGACCCCGGCAGGCCCCTGCTGATCGGACTGGGGACGCTGGCCGGCTACCTGTTCGTCGTCGTGGCCGTCACCGGTGCGGTGCGCAGCGCCTTCGCCTCCGTGGGCCGTTCACGAGCCTGGCGGGCGCTGCACATGGGCGCGTACGTGGCCTGGGGGGCTGCGCTGGTGCACGGGCTGTACGCGGGGCGTGCGGCGCGCGGCTGGGTGACCGCCTCGTACGCGCTGTGCGTGGCGGGGGCCGCGGCGGCGCTGGTGCTGCGGCTGCGCCGGGCCCGGCGGGAGCGGGGTGGTGGCGCGTGAGCGGGCCGGTGCCGGCGCTGTGCGCGGTGGGGCCGCCGCGGCTGCTGGCCGGCCTGGACCGGCAGATGTGGGTGGACCGGGCGGCACACCTGGCCCTGCACGGGCCGCCGCCCGCCCTCCCGGCCGAGGAACTGGCCGCGCTGGCCGAGGAGATCGACCTGCGCGGGCGCGGCGGGGCGGGGTTCCCCTTCGCCCGCAAGCTGCGGGCGGTGCGCGATTCCCTGCGGCGTACGCAGGGCGGTGCCGCGGTCGTGGTCAACGGCAGCGAGGGGGAACCGGGCTGTCTGAAGGACACGGCGCTGCTGCTGCACGTACCGCATCTGGTCCTCGACGGCGCGCTGTTGGCCGCCGGTGCCCTGGGGGCGCGGGAGGTGGTGGTCGGTGTGGCCCGCGAGGACGTGGAGGCGTCCGTGCGCCGTGCCGCGGGCGAACGCGCCGTGGAGGGGCAGGAGGTGCGTGTGGTGCGGCTGCCGGAGCGGTTCGTCACGGGTGAGAGCAGCGCGCTGCTGCGCGGGGTGGGCGGCGGACCGGCGCTGCCGTCCGGGCGGCGGGTGCGGGCCAGCGACGCGGGCCTGGGCGGGGTGCCGACACTGCTGTCGAACACCGAGACGTTCGCGCAGCTGGCCGTCGCCGCCCGGCTCGGCGCCGCGGGCTTCGGCGAGCTGGGGTTGCCGGAGGAGCCGGGCACGGTGCTGCTGACCGTCGCGGGGACGCACGTGGTGGAGACACCGACCGGTCTCCCGCTGCCGTACGCCCTCCAGTTGTGCGGCACGGGCCCCGGCCAGGGGGTGCTCGCGGGCGGGTACCACGGCTCCTGGCTGCCGGCGGCCGGGGCCCGTACGGCGACGGTCTCGCGGGCGTCGGTGGCCGCGGCCGGCGCCGTCTTCGGGGCGGGGGCACTGATGCCGCTGCCCGAGGCCACCTGTCCGGCCGGGGAGATCGCCCGGGTGGCCCGCTGGCTGGCGGCGGAGACCGCCGGGCAGTGCGGGCCCTGCTTCCGGGGCCTGCCCTCGCTCGCCGAGGGCCTGTACGAGGCGGTGCACGGCGGCGGCCGGGGCGCGCTGGAGGCCGTACGGGCCGGGCTGCGGGCGGTGGAGCGGCGCGGCGCCTGCGGGCATCCCGACGGCACCGCCCGCTTCGTGGCCTCCTCGCTGGAGGTCTTCGCCGACGAGTTCGAGGCGCATGCGGCCGGCGCCGGGTGCGGGCGCCCGGTGCTGGGCTCGCTGCCGCTGCCCGCGGGACCGCGGTCGGCCGGGGCGGCGCCGCAGGGCGCCGCGCGGCCCGTCCCCGGTGAACGGCTGCTGGTCGACTGGACGTTGTGCCGCGGGCACGGTCTGTGCGCGGACCTGCTGCCGGGCCTGCTGCGGCTGGGCGCGGACGGCTACCCCGAGCGGGCGGCCATCGCGGTGCCGGCCCGGATGCGCCAGCGGGCGCTGCGCGCGGTGCGCCGCTGTCCCGCCCTGGCCCTGCGCCTGGAGACGGGCTGAGCCGGGCGGCGCCCGCCCACGGCGATTTTCCCCATCCCTTGAGTACGTGCGGGGCTCGTCCCCGTACTGACCGGTGGCGGCGCTGCCGCCGGGTCTTGCAGAGGAATCCCAGGAAGGAAGAGACGGACATGGACAAGCGGCACCACGCCTCCCTGGCGGCAGCAGCAGTGGCGATCGTGGCCCTGACGGCGGGCTGCGGCGGCAGCCCGGCGGCGCAGGGACGCAGCGACGCCCAGCCGGCGGCGGACAGTTCGCAGGCCGGCGGGTACGGGTCGGGGTACGGCGGCAAGGGGTCGGGCGGCGGTGCGGCCGCCACGGCGCCGGATGCGCCCGCGGGCATGCTGGCCGTCCGGCAGACGGCCGACCTGGGGCCGGTGGTCACCGACAGCAAGGGCTTCACGCTCTACCGCTTCGACAAGGACACCGCCAAACCCCCGGCCTCGCACTGCGACGGGGACTGCGCGAAGGCGTGGCCGCCCGTTCCCGCGGGCGACGCCTCGGCGGCGGCCGGTGTCAAAACGGCAGACCTGGGCCAGGTCGTGCGCGCCGACGGCTCGCGCCAGCTGACGCTGGCCGGCTGGCCGGTGTACCGGTACGCCAAGGACGCCTCGCCCGGCGACACCAAGGGCCAGGGGGTGGGCGGCACCTGGAACGCCCTGGCCCCCGACGGCGGCAAGGCGGGCAAGGCGGGCGCCGGCAAGGACGACACCAAGGGCGACGCGGGGGGCCGGGACGGCAAGGACGGCGCCGCGGGGCTGTCGGTCTCGGACAACCCCAAGCTGGGGAGGATCCTGGTCGACGGCCAGGGCCGCACGCTCTACCGCTTCGCCAAGGACAACCCCTGGCCGATGAAGTTCGCCTGCACGGGCGCCTGCCTGGACACCTGGAAGCCGGCGAAGCCGGCGGACAAGGCCAAGGTCAAGGACGTGCCGGAGAAGCTGGTGAGCACGGTGACCCGGCCGGACGGCACGCAGCAACTGGCCATCGACTGCTGGCCGATGTACTGGTTCACCGGCGACGGCGCGCCGGGGGACGTCAACGGCCAGGGCAAGCAGGGTCTGTGGTTCGCCGTGGACGACAAGGGCCACAAGGTCACCGCTGCGCCGGCCACCTGACGCCGCGCTCCCGCGCACGAGGGTGCCGGGGCCCCGGGCGGTGCACCGCCCGGGGCCGGGTGCACGATCAGGCGCTGACGCGATCAGCTGCTGATCTGGCGCGGCTTGCTGCCGCCACTGATGGCGATCTTGCGCGGCTTGGCGTGCTCGGCGACCGGGATGCGCAGCGTCAGCACACCGGCGTCGTACTGCGCCTCGATGCGCTCCGTGTCCAGGGTGTCACCGAGGAACACCTGGCGGCTGAAGGTGCCCGCGGGCCGCTCGGCCACCACCATCTCGACGCCCTCGCCCGCGGCGGGACGGCGCTCGGCCCTCACCGTGACGACGTTGCGCTCGACGTCCAGGTCGATGCTCTCGGGGTCCACGCCCGGCAGGTCGAGCTGGACGACGAAGGACTCGCCCTCCCGGAAGGCGTCCATGGGCATGGCGGCCGGGTGGGCGGGCGTCCCGAGCAGCTGCTGGGTGAGGCGGTCGAGCTCACGGAACGGGTCGGTACGCATCAGCATCGGCGATCCCTCCTTGCGACTGCGTGAGACAAGCGGATGCGTCGCTTTCTTATATACCTCCGACGGTAGAAAGCTGACAAGACCTGACTCAACCCTGGGGACGTGGATGCCGCCGCCAGGGGTCGAAGACCGGGGGCTCCCCGGTCAGCCGGGCCCAGTCGGGGTCGTGGTCGCCCGGCACGAGCCGGCCGGCCGCGCGCCATCGCTCCGCCAGGGCCTGGAAGATGGGCGGGTTCTCCACCGCCTTCCGCCCGGCCTGACCGGCCGGGCGGGGTGACGGCACCGCGGCTGTTGGCAACTTCGTCACGTGGGGTTCAACGTCCACTACGCGATGAGGTCACCCGGTATGGCGATAGGACGAACAGGCGCGGGGTCCGGGATTTTCCTTTCTAGCGATGCACGCCCACACGCGATCGCGATCCGACAACCGTTGCCACGAGTCCGACCAGTCCCAGCGCTTCGGGTTTCATGCCCGGCGCGCACACCGCGACGACGACCACGACGATCACAATGGTCAGCGCGTCATACACCTGATCGGCGAGAGGGTGCCGGCGGGGAGCGCTCCCACGCCGCCTTTCCTGGAACCTCTTGTGTCTGCCCTTCACGATCACTCCCCTGACTGTCGTGAACCGGGATACGACGGAACAAATACGTTTCCGCTTACCCGAACTGTGCAGGCACGGCGATCCTTAATCAAATACAAAACGAATTAATCAACCACGTGTCGCAACGACATGGGAAAGGGGCGGCGGCACCGTGAGGTGCCGCCGCCCCGGAAAGCCGGTGCGCTCCGTGCGTCAGTACGCGGAGTTGACGTTGTCCATGGAGCCGTACTTGTCGGCGGCGTAGTTGCAGGACGCGACGATGTTGGCGACCGGGTCGTAGATGTCCCAGGAGGTGCCCTCGACGTGATACGCCTTGAACGTCGGGTCGATGATCTGCAGCAGACCCTTGGACGGGACACCGTTGACGGCGTTGACGTCCCAGTCGTTGATCGCGCGCGGGTTGCCCGTGGACTCACGCATCACGTTGCGCTTGATGCCCTCGTACGAGCCCGGGATGTGCTTGGCCTTCATGATGTCCAGGGCCTGGGTGATCCAGCCGTCCAGGTTGTCGCCGTAGACCTGCGGCGCCGGGGCGGCGGACTTCAGGGCGGTACGGGCCTCGGAGCGGGAAGCGGCCTGGGCACCACGGCCGGCAGCGGCCTTGGCCTTCGCCGACGCGTCGGTCTTGGCCTGGGTGGCAGCGGCGTCAGCAGCCTTCGCCAGCTCCGCGTCCTGCGTCCGACCGAAAGCCTCCGCGTTCCACGCCACCGGCTTCACCGGAGCGTGCGTGGCAGCGCCGGCGGCGGGGACGACACCGAGCACGACACCGGCCGCACCGGCGGCGGTCAGGCCGGCAGCCATGAACTTGTGGGTCTTGGTCAGACGGGTATAGCCGGAGTGGGTGGAGCGCATAACTGAGCCGAACCTCTTCCAATCGTCTTCGTCGCCCGCAGCCGCCCGGCGGCCACACAAAAGCGCCGTTCTCGGTCAAACGGCGCCCAGCGACCTCGCAATTGTTAGCGGCGCCCGAAACCCCCCGCAACGATGTGACCTACGATCCGGCGCCGTACCCGCCGACGGCGAAGGGCCGTGACGTCCACCGACGTCAACGGCCCTCTTTCGTATGTGATCCACGCCCTATGGGCGTCCTCACGCCCCGCACCCCCCGCCGCTACGCGACGCGTGCACTCGTACGCGCGACGCCGGGGGGCACCGGGCAGGCGCCGGGGGCTACTCGACGATCTTGAGCAGCTTGTTGGGCGTCCCCTGGCCGGGGTTGCTGATCTTGTCCGGCGTGGCCCCGGCCGTCAGGGCCTGGGCGACCTGCTCGGGCTTGGCGTCCTTGTGACCGCTCAGGTAGACGGCCGCCGCGCCGGTGACGTGCGGGGTGGCCATCGAGGTGCCGGAGATGGTCTTGGTGCCGGAGTCGCTGTCGTTCCAGTCGGACGTGATGTCCGTGCCCGGGGCGTAGAGGTCGACGACGCTGCCGAAGTTGGAGAAGTCGGACTGCTGGTCGTCCTTGGTGCTGGAGGCCACGGTGATGGCCTCCTTGACGCGGGCCGGGGAGCCCTTGCCCGCGTCGGTGGACTCGTTGCCCGCGGCGACGGCGAAGGTCACGCCGGAGGCGATGGCCTTCTGCACGGCCGCGTCGAGGGCCTCGTCCGCACCGCCGCCGAGGCTCATGTTGGCGACCGAGGGGCCCTTGTGGTTCTTGGTGACCCAGTCGATGCCCGCCACGACCTGCTCGGTGGTGCCGGAGCCCTGGGCGTCGAGCACGCGCACGGCCACGATCTTCGCCTTCTTGGCGACGCCGTGCGCGGTGCCGGCGATGGTGCCGGCCACGTGGGTGCCGTGACCGTTGCCGTCGTCGGCCTTGTCGTTGTTGTCGACGGCGTTGAAGCCGTACGCCGCCCGGCCGCCGAAGTCCTTGTGGCTGATGCGCACGCCGGTGTCGATGACGTACGCGGTGACGCCCTCACCGGCGCCGTCCGGGTAGGTGTACTTGCCGTCGCCCTTGGTCTCGGCCTGGTCGATGCGGTCGAGCCCCCAGGAGGGTGGGGCCTCCTGCGCGGCGTTGATGGTGAAGCGGTGGTTCTGGACGACCTTGGCGACCGAGGGGTCCGCGGCGAGCCGCTTGGCCTCGGTGCGGTCCAGGCCGCTGGCCGAGAAGCCGTGCACGGCGGAGGAGTACGTGCGCTCCAGCTTGCCGCCGTACCGCTGCGCGAAGTCCTTGCCCTGGGCGGAGAAGGCGCCGTCGTGCGCCGCCGCCTTGCCGTCCTTGAGCAGGACGATGTAGCTGCCCTCAATGGCGCCCTTCGCGTCGGTCCCGTAGACCGTGCCCTCGGCGGGGGGCGTGGCCTGGGCGGGAAGGGTTAAGAGGGTTGCGCCGGCCGTGACGGCCGCTGCGGCGGATATCGCCAGTACGATCCGCCGCTTGCCGGCGCGCTTGTGGTGTGCCATGACGAGGGTTCCTCCTCGTGAGGTTGTGGGGGGGGACGTGCGTGTCGGCATGCGACACCCCGGAACCGAAGTGATCGGCTCCGGATGACCCGAAACCCTGTCAGCTTTGACGCGGGCAGATCAACACCTGAACCGAGGTGTGACATACGCAACGCTCCTGCGTAAATACAAACCGCATGGAAATACGGCAAGTTGGGACACCTGTTGGTGGAAATCACTGTCACGTTTTACGTCGGCGACACACATAATTCGCCTGTTGCTTACAGACCTTGAGGAGCGCCGAACGTGACCGTCTTCCCCACGACCTCCGGCCCGGTACGGGGACACCTGCGCGACGGCACCGTGGTCGCCGTGCCCGGAATCCCCTACGCCGCCGCGCCGTTCGGCGCGGCGCGGTTCCGCGAGCCGCAGCCGGCGGGCCCGTGGAGCGCGGTCAGGAACTGCACGGACTTCGGGCCCGTCGCCCCGCAGTCGGCGCGCCTGCCGGGTGCACCCCACTGGTCACCGGGCGACGAGGACGTCCTGACGCTGAACGTCTGGACGCCCACCGACGCGCGGTCGGCTCCGGTGCTGGTGTGGCTGCACGGGGGTGCCTACACCTTCGGGTCGTCGGCGCAGCCCGACTTCGACGGCACCGCGCTCGCCCGTGCCGGCCTGGTCGTGGTCACCGTCAACTACCGCCTGGGCTTCGAGGGTTTCGGTCACGTCCCGCCCGCAGCCGACGGCTCCCGGTACCCGGACAACCGCGGCCTGCTCGACCAGGTCGCGGCGCTGCGCTGGATCCGCGAGAACATCGCCGCGTTCGGCGGCGATCCGGGCCGGGTCACGGTGGCCGGGCAGTCCTCGGGCGCCGGTTCGGTGGTCTGCCTGGCGGTGATGCGGGGCGCCCGCGGGCTCTTCCGGCGGGCCGTCGCGCACAGCCCGGCGAGCCCCTGCCTCTCCCCCGCGCTCGCGGCGGAGACCACGCGGCGGGTGGCGGCGGCCGCCGGGCTGCCCGCGACCGCCGAGGCCCTCCTGGCCGCCCCGCCCGAGGCCCTGGTCGAGGCCTCCGACCGGGTCGTGGACGCCTACCGCCGCGATCCGGCGTCCGGCCACCGCCACTACGACCCGGTGCTCTACGGTCCCGTGGTCGACGGGCACGTCCTGCCCGCCGAACCGCTGTCCGCCGTGGCCGCCGGAGGTGCCGGCGACATGGAGCTGCTGGTGTGCCACACCACGCAGGAGTACTGGCTGCTGGACGCCGTCGGCAGCAGCGCGAAGGTGACCACCGAGGAGCAACTGCGCACTTTCGCCGCCGACTTCGCTCTGCCGCCGGAGCTGACGGCGGGATACCGGGCCCTCATGCCGGGCGCGTCCGTGCTGGAGGTGTACCTCGCCGCGTACGGCGACCTGCAGTTCGCCGAGTACGGCAGGCGGCTCGCCGAGGCCCACGCACGGGCCGGCGGGCGGGCGTTCCTCTCCCGCTTCGACCGGCAGCGCACGGGCCCCGCGGGCGTGGTGCGGCCGTGGCACTGCGCGGACGTCCCCTTCGCGTTCGGCACCCTCGCCTCCCCCCATCCGGAGTTCCTGATCGGCGGCCCGCCCACCGCCGCCGACCGGCGGCTGTCGGAGCGGATGGTGACCGCGTGGGCCTCCTTCGCGGCCACCGGCGACCCGGGCTGGCCGCCGCTGGGCCCGGCCGGCGGGCCCGTACGGACCTGGTCGGTGGACGACGGCGGGCCGGTGGACCCTCGCGTCCCCGACGCCCGGGCGCTGTGGCGGCCGTTCACGTACGCGCCACTGCGTCCGTGACCTGCTCCTGCCGGGCACCGGGCAGCGCCGCCGGCGGCTGCTGCCCGGTGGTCAGGCCGAGGCGCAACTGGACGATGCGGGCGATGTCCGCGATGGTGCCCTCGCTGCGCAGGAGCTCCATGGGCGGGATCTCCACGTCGTACTGCCGGCGGAGCATGGCCAGGGCCTCGGTGGCCATGAGGGAGTCCACGCCGAAGGTGTCGATCCTGCGGTGCTGGTCGATCTCCTCGACGGGGATCTGCAGGACCTCGGCGAGCACCAGGGCGAGCGAGCCGGCGATGTACTGGTGGGCCTCGTCGGGCGCCATGCCGGCCAGCTTGCGGCGGAGGTCCTCCCGGGTCAGGGCTCCCCCGGCGGTGCTCGCCGGCAGGAGGGTGGCCAGCCGGGGGGCGCCGACGCACTGCAGCAGCGCGTGGATCCGTCCCCAGTGGTAGCGCCCGACGCCTGCCACGTCGGCGCCGGCGGCGAGGAATTCCGCGGCCGCTTCGAGGGCCTCCTGCGGCATGACGGGCTCGATCCCCGCCTGTTCCAGGAGCGTGAGCATGTCGTTGCGGACCACGTAGCCCGTGCCGCCGAGGGCGCCCCAGGCGACGGCGGTCGCCGGCAGGCCCTGCCGGCGGCGCCGGCGGGCGAGGGCCTCCAGGTAGAGGTTTCCGGCCACGTAGTTGGCCTGGGAGACGTGGCCGAAGGTGGCGGTGGCGGAGGAGTAGGCGAGGAACAGGCTCAGGTCCCGGTTGCGGGTGACGGCGTCGAGGACGGCGCCGCCGGCCATCTTCGGCACCAGGACGGCACGCACCTGCTCGTCGGTGAGACGGGCCAGGAAGGCGTCGTCGATGTGCATCGCCGAGTGGACGACGCCGCGCAGCGGGCGGCCTTCGGCATCGGCCTGCGCGACGATGGCCTCGATGGCGTCGGCGTCGCCGACGTCCGCCGCGTGGGCGCGTGCCCGGGCGCCGAGGGCCGCGAGGTCGGCCAGCAGCTGCGCGGCCTCGGGGCTGTCGGGGCCGCGGCGGCCGACGAGGTCCAGGTGACGGGCGCCGTGGCCGGCGAGCCAGCGGGCGGTGGCGGCACCGAAGCCGCCGAGGCCGCCGGCGACGAGGTAGGTGCCCTTGGGGTCGATCGGGGGCGGGGCCGGGGCACGTTCGACGTACAAGGGCTCGTCGAGGGGGTCGAAGGCCACGACGACCTTGCCGATGTGCCGGGAGTGCTGCAGCAGGCGGAACGCCTCGCCGGCCCTGGCCGTCGGGTAGACGGTGTGCAGCAGGGGGCGGTAGCGGCCGCCTCGCACGAGCGCGGCGACCTCGGCGAACTGCCGCATGGCGAGCTCGGGGTGATGCAGCAGCCGGGTGAGGTCGACGCCGAAGAAGGCGATGTTCTTGCTGAAGGGGTGCAGCCGCAGCGGCTTGTCCTCCAGGATGTCGCGCTTGCCGAGCTCGACGAACCGGCCGCCGGGGCGCAGCACGTCCAGTCCCCGGGCGATGGCCTCGCCGGCGAGGGAGTTGAGGACGACGTCGACACCCTCGCCGCCGGTGATCCGCCGGACCTGTTCGGCGAACGCCGGGTCGCGGGAGTCCAGGACGTCGTCGATACCGAGGACGTGCAGCAGGTTGCGCTTGGCGGTGGTGCCGGCCGTGGCGATGACGCGGGCGCCGCGGCGCCGGGCGTACTGCAGGGCGGCCAGGCCCACGCCGCCGGCGGCGCCGTGCACCAGGACGGTCTCGCCGCGCCCCAGCCGGGCCAGATGCCCGAGCCCGTAGTGGACGGTGAGGAAGGCCACGGGCAGGGTGGCGGCCTCGGCGAACGACATGCGGGCCGGGACGGGCGCGAGGGCGTACTCGGTGGTGACCACGTGGGAGGCCAGTGCGTTGGGGGCCAGGCCGAAGACGCGGTCGCCCACGGCCACTGTGGTCACGCCGGGGCCGACGGCCTCGACGACGCCGGCGCACTCCATGCCGGGGCCGGGCTGCCGGGGCAGCTCGCGCATCATCTCGGCCGACGGCAGGACGCCGAGGACGTGCATGACGTCCCGGTAGTTGAGGGCGGCGGCGCGGACGGCCACGACGACCTCGCCGACGCCGGGTGCGGCGGGGGCCGCCTTCTCGGTCCAGGCGAGGCGGTAGGCCAGGCCGGGGTCGCGGACCTCCAGGGCGAAGGCGGCGACCGTACGGCTGTCGGCGGCGAACTGCGGATGCTCCGCGAGGTCGACCACGCGGGGCACGAAGCGTCCGCCGGCGGTCAGGACGATCTCGTCCTCGTCGGTGTCGGTCAGCAGCTCCCGGGCGAGGCGGTGGGCGTCCGCACCGGGGTCCGCGGTGCGTTCGAAGGACAGGCGCCGCACGGTGATGCGGGGGTGCTCGTTGGCCATCGTCCGGGCGGCACCCCAGACGGCGGCATCGTGGGGGGCCTCGGGGCGTTCGGGGGCCGGCAGGGCGCCGCTGGGCCGGGTGACGAGCCACACGGTCAGGCCGGTGCCGGCGGGGAGCCGTTCGCCGGCGGAGGCGAGGGCGGCCAGCACGGCGATCCGCCGTGCGGTGAGGCCGACCAGGTCGCCGGGGCCGGGGTCCGGGGCGGCGGGGTCCAGGAGGAGGACGACGGTCACGTCGCCGGTGTCGCACGCGAGAAGCCGGTCCCACGTCCCGGTGTCGTCCGGGGCGCCGGTGATCGTCACGGGCCCGTCCGTGCACGGCCGCAGGGCAGCGGCCAGGGCCCGCGGCTCGTCCTCGGCGTCCCCCTCGGCCGCCAGGATCCACGCGCCGGCCGTGCCCGAGGGGAGCGGGGCGGCCGGCGGGACGCCGGTGCCCGCGGCGGTGGCCAGCAGAACGGATCCGTCGGCGCCGGCGGTGCGGCGGTGTCCCTCGCCCAGGCCGATGACATCGGTGAAGCCGCACTGCCGCAGCAGTGGGGGCCAGCGGTGGGCGGGCAGCAACAGCACCTCGGGGCGCAGGTCGCGGTCGGTGTGGTGCCAGAAACTCTCCAGGGTGGCGAAGTACTGTGCCATGGCCTCCGCGTTGTGCTGCTCGGAGGCCAGCAGGCGGCCTGCGGGGGCCAGGAGGCCGGCGACGCGGCGCAGGGCACGGGCCAGGTCCTTGGCGGTGTGCAGGGCGTTGGCCGCGACGACCACGTCGAAACCACCGGGGGTCAGGCCCTGCTCGGCCGGGTCGGCGTCCAGGTCGAAGGGGCGGTACTCGACGAAGTCGTGGCGGGCGAAGCGCTTCTCGGCCCGGCCGACGAAGTACTGCGACACGTCGGTGAAGGTGTAGCGGGTGCGCTCCGGCGGCAGGACGGCCAGCAGGCCGGCGGTGGCCCCGCCGGTGCCACCGCCCACTTCGAGGACGCGCAGGGGCCGGTCGGCGGGCCACTGCCGCACGATCTCCTCCATGAGGGCCCTGAGCATGCGGTTCTGGCAGCGGATGAACGGGGCGAGGTCGAAGAACTGGTCCATCAGCTCCATGCCGCCCTCGACCAGGTACTCCAGCTCCTGCTTCTCGCCCCGCAGCACCTTGGCAAGGCCCCTGCGATGGAGGGCGGCCAGGGCGACCTCGGTGGCGAAGGCGGGCAGTTCGCAGACCACCCGGCGCAGGACGTCGTCGACGGTCACCGCGGACGGCTCCAGGGCCCAGCGACCGTCCGGCAGCCGCTCGGCCAGACCCCGGCGGGCCAGCACGGGCAGGACCCAGGCACACATCTGCCGGTGGTGCGCTCGCAGCGGCGGTGCGCCCTCGCCGTCGAGCGTGAGGATCCGCTCCCCCTGCGGCAGCAGCCCTCGCAGGCCCTCCGCGAAGCCGATGGTGGTGGCCAGCAGGTTCATGCGGCGGGCCCGTTCGTAGCCGCTGGCCCGCAGGGCGGCCCGGGCGGCCTCGATGCGCGGGCGCGCCCGGGACACCAGCTCGCTGCAGGAGGGCAGGGGCGAGGGCGGGCAGGGCAGTTCGGTGCGGGGGGCGGCGCACAGCACGCTGACGGAGCGGATCAGCGGTGCGGACCGTGCGGCGTCGAAGCGCCGCAGCCGGCAGCCCTGCAGTTCCGCCGCGACGGTGCCGTCGGGGGCCGTGACGGTGATGTCCCAGCAGACCTCGGTGGCGGTGCGCGGTCGTTCGCGCAGGTGGACGAGTCCTCGGGCGGGCGGTGCCTGCCACACGCGCACGGCCTCGATCCCGACGGGCAGGTATGCCTCGCCGCGGGCCAGGGCACCGGCCAGGAGCGGGAGTCCTGCCTGCAGGGCGCCGTCCAGCAGGGCGGGGTGGGCCTCGTAGGCGTCGCGGGGTTCCGGCATCTCGTAGGCGGCGAGGACCTCGCCGTCGCCGGTGTGCAGGCGGCGCAGGGTGCGGAAGGCGGGGCCGTGGTCGAGGCCGGCGGCCGCGGCGGCGCGGTACAGCTCGGCGGGGTCGGCGCAGGCGGTGCAGCGGCGGCGTACGGCGGTGAGGTCGAGGGGGCCGGGGCGCGGGCGCAGCAGGCGGCGCAGGCGGGCCCGGGCGTGCCGGGTGGGCGCGCTGCGGTCGCCGGTGACACTGGTGACGGTGACGGCGCCGTCGTCGGGCGAGACGGTGAGGTAGAGGACGGTGCTGCCGGGGTCGTCCCACGGCACGACGAGGGCGCGGGTGATCTCCAGGTGCTCGGCCTCGGCGGGGGCGTCCAGGACGCGTCGGCCGGCGGCCAGGATCATCTCCACGTAGCCGGTGGCGGGCCAGACCACCGCGCCGCCGACACGGTGGTCGGCGAGCCAGGGGGCGAGGGCCGGCTCGACCGGCCCCCGCCAGGTCGGCTGGTGCAGGGGGACGAGCCGGTCGCCGAGCAGCGGGTGGTCCACCCCGCCGTCCCCGGGGACGCCGGACCAGATGCCCGGGGAGCCGTGCCAGTGCCGCTCGCGCTGCCAGGGGTAGGCGGGCAGGTCCCTCACGCGGCCGGGTACGGGGTAGTGGTGCCGCCAGTCGAGGTCCGCGCCGGCGGCGGCGAGGGCGGCCACGGCGGTGTGCACGGCGTCCGGCCCGGCGTCGTCCTTGGCGAGGGTGGCCACGACGGCCACGGGTGCGGGGTGCTTGCGGGTCAGGCGGCGCAGGTAGGGGCACACCACGGGGTGCGGGCCGACTTCGAGGAAGACGTCGTGCCCGGTGGCGAGGAGGTGCTGGACGGCGGGGGTGAGGAGCACCGGTTCGCGGACGTTGCGCCACCAGTGGTCGGCGTCCAGTTCGGTGCCGGTCACGGGAGCGCCGGTGACGGTGGAGACCATGGGGATCGTCGCGGGCGCCGGGCGCAGCTGCGCGAGGTCGGCGCCCAAAAGGGCGCGGGCGGCGTCCATCACGGGGCTGTGGAAGGCGTAGTCGACGTCCAACCGGCTGCAGGCGACTCCCTTGCGCGCCAGCTCGTCCTCCAGGGCCGCCAGTTGGGCGGTGGGGCCGGAGACGGTCACGTCGCCGTCGGTGTTGACACAGGCGATGCCGAGGCCGGGGTGGCCTGCGAGGACGTCCTCGGCCTCGGGGCGCGGCAGCGAGACCGCGGTCATGCCTCCGCTGCCGGCCGTGGGGGCCTGGGCCCGGACGCGGGCCGCGATGACGGCGGCCGCCTGCGCGAGGTCGAGGGCCCCTGCGGCGTGCGCGGCCGCGACCTCGCCCACGCTGTGGCCGACGACCGCGGCGGGGGTGACGCCCTGCCGTCGCAGCATGCCGACGAGGCCCGCCTGGAGGGCGAAGAGCAGAGGCTGGGCGTACTCGGTGGCCGACAGGTCCGGGCCGCTGCCGGGCTCGGCCATCGCCCGGGCCACGGACCAGCCCAGGCCGGGGGCGAGCAGGGCGTCGAGCGTCTCGACGGTTTCCCGGAAGCCGGGGTCGGCGGCCATGAGGGCGGCGCCCATGCCGGGCCACTGGCCGCCGTTGCCGGTGAAGACGAGGACGACCCGGCCGTGGGCGACCTCGGTGCCGAGCGCCGCGAGGCGCGGCGAGGGGGCGGGGCGGTCGCCTTCGTCCTCGGCGGTGGGCGTGGGCGCTTCCGCGAGGAGGTCGGGCTGCTGCAGCAGGGTCGAGATGCGGTGCTGCCAGGTGCCGTCGGCCTGGCCGCAGGGCCGTTGGGGCTGGTCGCGCGGTTCCCCGTGCCCCGTGGGGGGCTCCGGTGGCGGGGTGAGGGACTTGGCGAGGGCATCGAGGCGTTCGGCCGCGGTGGACGGATCGGCGGCCAGGACCGCGGCGCGGTGGGGGTGCTTGCCGCGGCGCATCGTGGCCGTGTACGCCAGGTCGTAGAACTCCTCGTCCGGTGCCTGGGCCAGCCGGGCGGCCGTGCGGTGCGCGGCGTCGGCCAGGGCGCGCCGGGTACGCGCCGTGACCAGGACGGGGCGTGCCGCCGGTGGCGGGGGCGCGGGGGGCGCGGACGGGGCGGGTGGCGGGGCGAGGATCACGTGGGCGTTGGTGCCGCCGAAGCCGAAGGAGTTGACGCCCACCACCGAGCGCTCGCCGAGGGCGACGGACCGGGGCCGTACCGCGAGGTCCAGGCGCAGGGCGGCGAAGTCGACGTGGGGGGTGGGCTCGTCGGCGTGCAGGGTGGGCGGGATCTCGCCTTCGCGCAGGACGAGCAGGACCTTCATCAGCCCGGCCATGCCGGAGGCGGACTCCAGGTGGCCGAGGTTGGACTTCACCGAGCCGATGGGCAGGGCGCCGCGGGTGCGGCGGCTGCCCAGGGCCCGGCCGATGGCCTCGGCCTCGATGGGGTCGCCGACGGGGGTGCCGGTGCCGTGGGCCTCCAGGTAGGCGATGTCGTCGGGAGCGACGCCGGCGCGCTCGTAGACCTCGCGCAGGAGGCGTTCCTGGAGCTCCCTGCGGGGCAGGGAGATGCCCGGGGTGCGGCCGTCGCTGTTGACGGCGCCGGCCAGGATCAGGGCACGGATGCGGTCGCCGTCGGCGAGCGCGTCGGGCAGGCGCTTGAGAAGCACCATGCCGCCGCCCTCGGCGCGGACGTAGCCGTCGGCGGCGGCGGAGAAGGAACGGCAGCGACCGGTCGGGGAGAGCATGGAGGACTGGCAGAAGCCGACGTAGTGGTACGGGTTGAGCAGGACGTTGGCGCCGCCGGCGAGGGCGGCCCGGCTGGTGCCGGCCTGCAGGTCGCGGCAGGCCTGGACGAGGGCGACCAGCGAGGAGGAGCAGGCGGTGTCCACGACGACGCTGGGGCCGTGCAGGTCCATCACGTGGGAGATGCGGTTGGCGGCGATGGAGGAGGCGGCGCCGGACATGGTGTAGGCGTTGACGCTGCGGTTCATGAACTGCAGGGCGCCGTAGGAGTTGTCGAAGATGCCGACGTGCACGGCCGTGTCGGTGCCGGCGAGGGCGGCGGGGGCGACGGCTGCGTCGTCGCAGGCCTCGGCGGCCAGTTCCAGCAGCAGCCGCTGCTGGGGGTCCATCTGGGCGGCTTCGCGGGGCGAGATGCCGAAGTAGGAGGCGTCGAAGCCGCTGATGTCGTCGAGGAATCCGCCGGCCGCGGTGTAGCTCTTGCCGGGCCGGGGCCTGGCCGCATCGACGAAGCGGGAGCGCTCGAAGCGGTCGGCGGGGACCTCGGTGATCAGGTCGCGGCCCTCGCGCAGGGCCCGCCACAGTGCGTCGAGGTCGGCGATGCCGCCGGGCAGGCGGCAGGCCGCTCCGACCACCGCCACGATCCTCTCCGCCGCGACCTTTCCGTTGCCGTCAACTCCCATGGGCTCTCCCGCCTTTCCCCCCGGGCACCGTTCGCGGATATCGATGACCGTGCACGCCGGGCATAAACGGACAACACCCCCTTCGCAGGACCCCGGCAAAAGTCTGTGTGATTGACCGCCGATGCCCGCATTGGCTCGCTCTGCCTCTTCTCATCCATGTGGGTGATGGCTCGCGGCGGATGCCTGCCGCATTCGCGGGCAGTCAACTTCCCGTGATGTCAGTCGAGTCGGAAGGCGGACCGCCCGAGGGCAGGACGTCCTGGCCCCGGGCGGCCCTCGTCGCGCTGCCCGCGCTGCTGGCCGTCGCGGGCATGGCCGTGGCGATGGCGGACGGCGTCCTCGCCTCGTCCTTCGCGGTGTCCGGCACCGCCTTCCAGGTCTCCGCGCAGCAGTTGCGCAGCAAGGGCCTGGCCGCGTACGTCGACGTGGCCCCGACCACCGGCGGCGGCGGCCGTCCCGGCGCCCTGCTGGGCATCGGCGACGCCCGGCTGTCGGACATCTGCCAGGCGGCGCGCGTGCCCACCCCGGTGGGCGAGGTGGTCCTGCGGCTGCGGGCCGGCGGCAGCGCCGGGCCGGTGGACGTGCACGATCTGGTGCTGCACGGGGACGATTTGGTGGGCGACGCCCGCTTCGGTCAGGCGCAGATCGGCCGGGACGCCTCGACACTGGACCAGGTGCCCGGAGTGCACGGCGCGCCCGGACAGTTCGGCCTGCAGGCCCGCGAGGTGTCGGTGACCGGCGTGCGCTCCCACGCCTGGTCGGTCACCGGCGGCGACTTCCGCCTGACGGGGCTGCGGCTGGACGTGGGCCTGAACGGGCCGGCGTGCTTTTGAGCAGGCGCTGGCGGCGCACCCGGCCGTTCTGGGCGGCGGTGCTGCTCGTGCTGGCCGGCACCGAGCTGGCCCTGGTGCCCCTCGCGCCGTGGAGCGTTCTCCTGGGGCTCGGGCTGGGCGGCATCGCCGCGCTCGGCATCGGCGCGGCCCTGGTGGTCGCCGGGGTGTTCCTGCTGGTGCGGCCGCAGACCCGGCACTATGTGGGCCTCCACGCGGTGATCCTCTCGGTGGTCTCCTTCGCGGCCAGCAATCTCGGCGGGTTCGGGATCGGGATGCTGCTGGGCATCGCCGGCGGCGCCATGGCGTTCGCGTGGCGCCCGGTGCGGGCGGAAGCGCCGCCCGCACCGGGGCCCCGGCCGGCCGCGGGCGAATCGCCGTCCAAGGCGCTGGCGGTGGCGCTGCCCCTGGTCCTGCTGGCGGCCGGCCTGCCGGCACGGGCCCCGCAGCGGACCGGGCCCGTCACGGCCGGCGCCGTCCCGCCGACGGTGACCACCACCCGCTTCGCCCCCAGCGGTTTCACCCTCGCCTCCGTCGAGCGCCTGCCGACCGCCGCCGGGCCGCGCAAGGTGATGGTGCTCAGGATGCGGGCCGCGTCCCTGCGCGACTACCGCCTGCTCACCCACGACGGCGGCCCCGAACTGACCCTGGACGTACGCGACCTGAGGCTGCGCGGGGACGTCACGCTGTACGTCACCGACTTCAGCGGCTGCGTCCAGGGGCTGCTGTGCCTGTCCTTCAGCGCGGACGCCCTGCCCGTGCCGCCGGTGGTGCCGCCGTTCGTCTTCATGACCGAGGTGCGCGCCCGGCAGGCCCTGATCACCAGCGACGTCATCGACGCCGACGGGCTGCGCATCGCCCCGGAGCACGCCGCGGGTGCCCTGCCGTCCGGCGCGTGAGCGCGCCGTACCACCGGCGTGGCGTTCGCCGCCGCGCGCGGGCGGCGCTTCGACGAGCCGCCCGGGCCCGGGGGTTCCGCCCGGGGCCGAGGGGGAGACCGGTGGGTGCGGCCCCCACCCCCGACCCGCCGGGCCGCCGCCAGGACGGACCCCAGGGACAGGAGTGCCAGCAGTGGCCATCATCGTCACGTTCCACGCCGAGGGCGCCGGTCAGGAGCTGTACGACGCGTGCATCGAGCGCCTCGTCGGCAGGCCCTTCACCTCGCTCTCCGACATGCCCGTCGACGGACTGCTGGCGCACGTCGCCGGGCCGGTCGACGGTGGCTGGCGGGTCACCGACGTGTGGGAGTCGCCGGAGGCCCTGGAGGCCTTCGGCAAGATACTCGCCCCCGTGCTCGCCGAGCTCGGCTACGGCGACCTGCGGCCGGAGATCACGCCCGCGCACAACGTCGTCACGAGCTGACGGGCGCGCCTGCCCGCGGGGCGGTGCCGCTCCCCGCGGGCAGGCGGACCGGGGTCAGCCGGGGCCCTCCGGGCCATCGGCCCGCAGCCGCACCTGCTCCTCCAGGCGGTCCAGGCTGCGCTCCAGCGCCGTGGTGACGACGTCCGCTCCGGGGTCGTGCCGCTCGTCGAAGAACGACAGGTGGACCGTCACCTCGCTGGCGCCGCCGCCGATGCCGGCCACCTGCAGCCAGCCCGCGTAGCTCCCGCCCTCGCGCGTGCCCCACTCCACGCGCATCTGCTCGGCCTGGGCGCGGAAGAGCCCGGGCTCGTCCTGGCCGGTGCGGTCCTCGTGGACGGTGACCGCCGGCAGCTCCTCGGGCCGTACGTGCAGGTCGTCCGGGAGCCAGCTGCCGAGCCGGGTCACGTCGGAGGCCTCCTGGAAGACGTGGTCGGCCAGCGCGGGCATCGTGCGGGACCGCTCGTATTCGCTCATGCCATACCCATTCTCGGTGCGGGTCCGTCCCCCTGAAGGCGCCTGCCCGCCCGGCGGCGGACCGCGCGGTGAAGCCACCCGTTCGCGCCGCGCCGTTCCGCCTTTCGGCGTCATGGCGCGTTGGCGGGCCGGGCTGCGGGGTACCGCCGCCAGGTGAGAGTCCGGCACCCTTCCCACCGCGGCGGCGGGCGACGCGGGGCCTTCGAACGCCTGGCGGAGAACGCCTCGCACTTCACCAGCTCGCGGTCCTTCTTCGTGATCTGCTTCCTGCTGGTCGCCGACTTCGCGGCGATGCACGTCCTGCAGCCGTCCGTCGAGCTGGAACTGCTGGCGGCCGGTCTGATGACGGCCGTCACCCTGCTGCTGCTCGCCCTGCTGAAGAACTCCGAGCAGCGCGCCGAACACGCCATCCAGCGCAAGCTGGACGCGATCGCCCGGGCGCTGCTGGCGCAGCACGAAGGAGGCGACGAGGAGGCGTTCGACGCGCTGCGCGACGCGATCCGCATGGAGGAGGAGACGTAGGGCGCGGCCGTCAGCAGATGCGCGGCAGCTGCTCGCCGTCGGGCAGGGCGACCACGCGCGTACCGCCGAACCGGGTGCGCGCGACGACCGTGCCGGGGTGCTCGGCGACGCACTCGCCGACGACGGCGGCACCGGCCCCTTGCGGGTGCGCGCGCATCGCGGCCAGGACGGCGTCGGCGTGCTCCCGCGGGACGAAGGCCACCAGCCGGCCCTCGTTGGCGACGTAGAGCGGGTCCAGGCCGAGGAAGCCGCAGGCGCCGGCGACGGCCTCGGGCACCGGCACGGCGTCCTCGCTCAGCACGACGCCGGTGCCCGATGCCGCGGCGATCTCGTTCAGGGCCGTGGCGAGTCCGCCGCGGGTGGGATCGCGCAGGGCGTGCAGGTCGGGGGTGACGGCGAGCATGGCGGCGACGAGGGAGGCCAGCGGGGCGGTGTCGCTGGCGATCTCCACGCCGAACTCCAGGCCCTCGCGGACGCTGAGCACCGCCACCCCGTGCAGGCCGATCGGGCCGCTGACGAGCACGACGTCGCCGGGCCGGGCCCGCTGGGGGCGGATGTCCACGCCGTCGGGGATCACCCCGATGCCGGAGGTCGTCACGTACACGCCGTCGCCGTGGCCGGCGTCGACCACCTTGGTGTCGCCCGTCACCACGGTGACGCCGGCGGTGTGCGCCGCGGCACCCATCGCGCGGGCGACGCGTTCGACGACGCCGAGGGCGGTGCCCTCCTCCAGGACGAACGCGCAGGACAGGTGGGCGGGTCGGGCGCCGCTCATCGCCAGGTCGTTGACGGTGCCGTTGACGGCGAGGTCGCCGATGCAGCCGCCGGGGAAGAACAGCGGCCGCACCACGTAGGAGTCGGTGGAGAAGGCCAGGCGGGTGCCGCCCAGGCGCAGCTGGGCGCAGTCGCCGAGGGCGTCGAGGACGTCGTTGCCGTAGGCGGGCGTGAACAGGCCGGTGATCAGCTCGGCCGACAGGGCCCCTCCCCCGCCGTGGCCGAGGACGACGACGGGCGCGTCGCGCAGGGGTGCCGGGCAGGACCAGGCGCTCGGGTCGGGCAGCGGGGCGGTCTCTCGGGTGGTGGTGGCGTCAGCCAACGGGGGTGGCCTCCTTGCCGGTCGCGGCCGCCGGGCCGGTGCCCAGGCGGCGGTAGAGGTAGTACGCGGCGCAGGCCCCCTCGGTGGAGACCATGGTGGCGCCGAGGGGGGTGCGCGGGGTGCAGGTGGTGGCGAAGGCGGCGCACTCGTGCGGCTTGATGTGGCCCTGGAGCACCTCGCCGCTGCGGCAGGCCGCCGGTTCGCGGGTGCCGGGGCCCGTGACGCCGAAGCGGTGCTCGGCGTCGTACTCCCGCCAGGCGGGGGCCAGTCGCCAGCCGCTGCCGGGGATGGTGCCGATGCCGCGCCAGGGGCGGTCGGTGACCTCGAAGACGTCGGCGAGCATCGCGAGCGCGGCGGGGTTGCCGCGGTCCGGCACGGCCCGGGGGTAGGCGTTCTCCACCCGGTGCTCGCCGCGTTCGAGCTGGTGGACGGCGCGGCGGACGCCTTCGAGGATGTCGAGGGGCTCGAAGCCGGTGACGACGACGGGCACGCCGAACCGCTCGGCGAGGGCGGGGTACTCGGCGGTGCCCATCACGCTGCACACGTGCCCGGCGGCCAGGAACGCCTGGACGCGGCAGTGCGGGGAGCTCATGATCGCCTCGATGGCGGGCGGCACGCGCACGTGCGAGACGAGCATGCTGAAGTTGCGCACGCCCAGCCGGCGGGCCTGGTGCACCGTCATGGCGTTGGCGGGGGCGGTGGTCTCGAAGCCGATGCCGAAGAAGACGACCTGCTTGTCCGGGGTGCGGCGGGCGATGTCGAGCGCGTCCAGCGGTGAGTAGACCACCCGTACGTCGCCGCCGTCGCTCTTGACGCGGAACAGGTCGCGGCCGGTGCCCGGGACGCGCAGCATGTCGCCGAAGGAGCAGAAGACGACGTCCGGCAGGGCGGCGATGGCCAGCGCCTTGTCGATGGTCTCCAGCGGGGTGACGCACACCGGGCAGCCGGGGCCGTGGATGAGCTCGACGGCGTCCGGGAGCAGCTGGTCGATGCCGTGCCGGATGATGGAGTGCGTCTGGCCGCCGCAGACCTCCATCAGCGCCCAGGGGCGGGTGACGGTGGCGTGGACGTCCTCCAGCAGCCGCCGGGCGAGGCCGGGGTCCTGGAACTCTTCGAGGTACTTCACCGCGCGTCCTTCCCGGGGTTCTCGGGGGCGGGGGCGCCCGCCTCGGCCGCGGCGCGGCCCCAGGCGTCGCCGAACTCCTCCTCCAGGGCGCCGATGCGCCGGAAGAGGTCGAGCGTCGCCAGGGCGGCCTGCTCGTCCAGGCGCTGCAGGGCGAAGCCGACGTGCACGATGGCGTAGTCGCCGACCTCGATGTCGGGCAGGTAGGCCAGGCAGACGTCCTTGACCGCGCCGCCGAAGTCGACCTGTGCCATGCGGGTTCCGTCGCGTTCCTCAATGCGGACGACCTTGCCGGGCACGGCCAGGCACATGGGTTCCTCCTTCCGGGGGCCGGTTCATTGCGGGGCGGTGGGCGCGGGCGGCCACCAGCAGCTGGCCGAGGGCCAGTCCGCCGTCGCCGCAGGGCACGGCGCGGTGCCGCAGCACGGTGAAGTGCCGTGCGGTCAGGGCCGCCGTGCACGTCTCGTCGAGCACGGCGTTGGCGAAGACGCCGCCGGTCAGGGCGACGGTGGTGGTCCCGGTGCGCTGCCGGGCCGCCTCGCAGGCGGCCGTGACGGCCGCGGCGACGGCGTGGTGGAAGCGGGCGGCGACGATGTCGGGGGGTGTGCGCGCCCGTACGTCGGCGGCCGCGGCGCGCAGCACCGGGGCCGGGTCGAGGAGCTGCGGCCGCCCGGCCTCGCCGTGCAGCGCGAAGGCGTAGGGGGTGCCGCAGTGGTCCATGGCGGGCGCGGCGTGGGCCTCCAGTTCGACGGCGGCCTGCGCCTCGTGGCCGCTGCGGTGGCGGATGCCGGCGAGGGAGGCCAGGGCGTCGAAGAGCCGGCCCATGCTGGAGGTGGGCACGCACGCCACGCCGCGGTCCATCTGGCGGGCGAGCAGGGCGCGTTCGCGCTCGTCGCAGGCGCGTACGCAGGGCAGGTCCGGGTGCCAGGGCTCCCCCGCGGCGTGCAGGTGGGCGAGCGCCATGCGGCAGGGGTTGCGCACGGCGGCGTCGCCGCCGGGCAGCGGCACGTAGGCGAGGTGGGCCAGGCGCCGGTAGCCGTCGTAGTCGGCGAGCAGCACCTCGCCGCCCCACACGGCGCCGTCGTCGCCGTAGCCGGTGCCGTCGAAGGCGACGCCGATGACCGGTGCGCTGCCGTCGAGTCCGGCGTCGGCCATGGCGGAGGCGACGTGGGCGTGGTGGTGCTGCACCAGGTGCAGGGGGCGGCCGGCGGCACGGTCGCGGGCCCAGGCGGTGGAGCGGTAGCGGGGGTGCCGGTCGGCGGCCAGCAGGCGGGGGCGTACGCCGGTGAGTGCGGCCAGGTGGCGTACGGCCGCGTCGAGGACGGCGACGTTCTCCACGCGGTCCAGGTCGCCGATGTGCTGCGAGAGCCAGGCGGTGCGGCCGCGGGCGAGGCAGAAGGCGTTCTTCACGTCGCCGCCGGCGGCGAGGGCGGGGGCGACGTCGAAGGGCAGGTCGAGGGGTTCGGGCACGTAGCCGCGGGAGCGGCGCAGCGGCAGGTGGCTGCCGTCGGGGCGTACGCGCACCACGGAGTCGTCGCAGGGGGTACGGATGGCGCGGTCGTGCCCCAGGCGGGCGTCGCACAGGGCGGGCAGCCGGGCGTCGGCGTCGTCGGTGACCAGCGGCTCGCCCGAGCGGTTGGCGCTGGTCATCACGAGCACCCGGGGTCCGGGCGCATCACCCGGCAGCCCGAACAGCAGCCGGTGCAGGGGGCTGTAGGGCAGCATGACGCCGATGTCGGGGGTGCCGGGGCACACGGCGTCGGCCAGGGTGCCGGCCGTGCGGCGGCGCAGCAGGACGACGGGGGCGCGCGGGCCGCACAGCAGGTCGCGTTCGGCGTCGGTGACGGCGGCGAGGGCACGTACGGCGGCGAGGTCGGCGGCCATGACGGCGAAGGGTTTGTCGTCGCGTTCCTTCAGGGCGCGCAGCCGGCCGACGGCGGCGGGGTCGGTGGCGTCGCAGGCCAGGTGGTGGCCGCCGATGCCCTTGACGGCGACGATGCGGCCGCCGGCGAGCAGGTCGCGGGCCCGGGCGAGCGCCGCCTCGCCGGTGAGCCGCATCCCGCCGTCGTCCAGGTGGAGGCGGGGGCCGCAGTGGGGGCAGGCAACGGGCTGGGTGTGGAAGCGGCGGTCGCCGGGGTCGGCGTACTCGGCGGCGCAGCGCTCGCACAGCGCGAACGGCGCCATGGTGGTGGTGGCGCGGTCGTAGGGCAGGCCGGTGACGATGGTGAAGCGCGGGCCGCAGTGGGTGCAGGTGATGAAGGGGTGCCGGTGGCGCCGGTCGGCGGGGTCGGCGAGTTCGGCGTGGCACTGCGGGCACAGGGCGGCGTCGGGGGGTACGCGGGTGTGGCCGGGGCCGTGCACGGAGGGCCGGATGACGAAACCGCTCCCGCCGAGGGCGGGCAGGCGGTGCCGGTCGACGGAGGAGATGACGGCCAGCGGCGGGGCCTGGCCGGTCAGGCGCTCGTGGAAGGCGCGCAGGCGGTCGGGGTCGCCCTCGATCTCGGCGACGAGCCCGCCAGCGTCGTTGCGGACGAATCCGGACAGTCCGAGCTCCCGCGCGAGCCCGTGCACGAACGGCCGGAAGCCGACCCCCTGCACGGCCCCCCGGACGACGATCCGCTCCCGCACGCAGCCGCCGGAGGCGGCGCCGGCCCGATCCTGCCGGGTGGCAGCTCTTTCGGGGGGCTGCTCCTGGCGACCGGCCGGTGGAGCGGGCGCCGGCCCATGCGGGGGCAGCGGCTCTGCGGTGGCGGCCACGACGGGGCCCGGGCTCCCGGCCGCGGCGGCCGCCCGCGCGGCCCCCGGCGGGGGCGGGGCCTCGTCCGCCGTCGCGGAGGCGGCAGCCGTGCCGTTGCGCGCAGGCCGGCCCGCGGCGTGAGGTGGCGTCACGGCCGGGGTGCGGTCGCGTCGTCGGTGTCCGGGCGGCGGTGGCGGCCGGGGCCCGGGGTGCGCGCGGGCGGGGGGTCGGCCGGGGCAGCGGTGGTCTGCAGCGCCGGCCGGTGCAGCGGGGCGCCGTCGCATGCGGCCAGGACGTGGTCGACGAGGGTGCCCACGCCCTCGCCGGTGCGGGCGGAGGTGGTCAGGATCGGCACGCCGGGGTTGACGCGGTGGACGTGGACCGTGAAGGCGGCGCGGTCGAAGGCGGCCGCCTCCTCCAGGTCGGTCTTGGTCAGGACGACGAGGTGGGCGAGGCCGAAGGCCAGGGGGTACTTCAGGGGTTTGTCCTCGCCCTCCGTCACCGACATCAGCGTCACGCGCAGGGTCTCGCCCAGGTCGAAGGCGGCCGGGCAGACGAGGTTGCCGACATTCTCGACGTACAGCACGCGGGTGCCGGGCGGGGGCCAGCCGTCGAGGTGGGAGCGCAGGTGGGAGGCTTCCAGGTGGCACAGGCCGCCGGTGAGGACCTGTTTGACGGGGGCGCCGGAGCGGGCCAGGCGTACGGCGTCGTTGTCGGTGGCGAGGTCGGCGGTCAGGGCGGCGGCCGGCACGCCGCGGGCGGCGGTCGCGGTCAGGACGGGTTCCAGCAGGGCGGTCTTGCCGCTGCCGGGGCTGGAGAGCAGGTTGACCGCCGTGGTGCCGTGCGCGGCGAGTTCCTCGCGCAGGGCGCCGGCCAGCATGTCGTTCTCGGCCAGGACCGCCTGGCGCACGTCGATGGCGCGGCACATCACGCGCTCGCCTCCTGAAGGTCGATTCCGGTGATCTCCAGCTCCCGGCCGCTCAGCAGGTGCGTCCGGGAACCCTCGCAGCGCGGGCACCACAGGAAGGGCGGGGTGCCGACGGCGAAGTCGTGGGCGCACGCGGCGCAGTGGGCGCGTGCGGGGATCTCCTCGACGTCGAGCCGGGCGGCGGCGAGCTCGGTGTCCTGGCGGGCGACGGCGAAGGAGAAGCGCAGGGCGTCGGGGACGACGCCGGCGAGTTCGCCGATGCGTACGCGCACCGCGGCCACGGCGGGGGTGCCGTGCGACCGGGCCAGGGCGGCCGCGCGTTCGACGATCGCGGTGGCGATGGACAGCTCGTGCACGCGCCCTCCTGCTGAAGTCATCGCCATCGGAAAAGGTGCTTGTGCGACCACAGTGCGCCCGGTGCCGCCGTGGACGGCGCAGCGCCACGGCGGCACCGGTGTGACGGGGGCGGGGTATTCGCCCGCGTAGCGCAATCGCGGTGCCGTCCGCGCGGCGCTGCGCGGGGCGGAGGCCGCCCATGGTGACGATCGGTGGTGCCGGCGGCCCGCGCCCGGGCCGGGGCCCGAAAGCCGCGCCAGGAGGTCGACCCCGTGCAGATCCTGCTCATCGCCAGCGCGTTCAACAGCCTGACCCAGCGGGTGTTCGCCGAGCTCGGCGACCGGGGCCACGCGGTGGCCGTGGCCGTCGTGGACGGGGCCGAGTCGCTGCGGGCCGCGGTGCGCCGGCACTGCCCGGAGCTGGTCCTCGCGCCGATGCTGACGTCGGCGATCCCGCGTGACGTGTGGTCGCGCCGGCCGTGCCTGGTGGTGCATCCGGGGCCGCCGGGCGACCGGGGGCCCACGGCGCTGGACTGGGCGCTGCACGAGGGCGAGCGGCGCTGGGGGGTGACGGTGCTGCAGGCGCAGGAGGAGATGGATGCGGGCCCGGTGTGGGCGAGTGCGCAGTTCGCGGTGCCGCCGGGGGTGACCAAGAGCGAGTTGTACCGGGGGGAGGTGGCGGATGCGGCGGTGGAGGCGGTGCTGCTGGCGGTGCAGCGGTTCGCGTCGGGCT
The DNA here is from genome assembly GCF_057552455.1 of Streptomyces sp. PKA51. Lineage (NCBI taxonomy): Bacteria > Bacillati > Actinomycetota > Actinomycetes > Kitasatosporales > Streptomycetaceae > Streptomyces > Streptomyces sp. PKA51. Next base: position 233,407 of record NZ_BAAJPZ010000006.1, on the reverse strand, counting down.
CCTGGCGTCCGCGGACGCAGGAGGGGCTGCGGGTGCGCACCCGGCCGGCGCTGCGGCAGGAGCAGCGGCGGATCGACTGGCAGGCGCAGCCGACGGAGTCGGTGCTGCGGACGCTGCGGGCGGCCGATTCGCGGCCGGGGGTGCGCGATACGTTCCTGGGCGCCGAGTGGTTGCTGTACGGCGGGCATCCGGAGGACCGGTTGCGGGGCCGGCCCGGTGAGGTGCTGGCGACGCGCGCGGGCGCGATCTGCCGGGCGACGGTGGACGGTGCGGTGTGGATCGGGCAGCTGCGGCGCGCCCGGACGCCGGACGCGCCGGCGGGGGTGAAGCTGCCGGCCGCCCTGGCGCTGGGTGACGCGCTGCCGGACGTGCCGGAGGTGCCGGCGCCGCTGGAGCTGCCGGCGCACCGGTGCACGTGGAGCGACATCCGCTACACGGAGCAGGGCGAGGTGGGTTTCGTCCGGTTCCGTTTCCCGGGCGGGGCGATGAGCACGGTGCAGTGCCGGCGGCTGCTCAACGCCTACCGGTTCGCCTGCCGGCGGCCGACGTCGGTGGTCGTGCTGGGCGGGGAGCGGGACTTCTTCTCCAACGGCATCCATCTGAACGTCATCGAGGCGGATGCGGACCCGGCGGCGGAGTCGTGGGCGAACATCAACGCGATGGACGACCTGGTGGAGGCGGTGCTGACGACCACCGACCGGCTGGTGGTGGCGGCCGTGGCGGGGAACGCGGCGGCGGGCGGGGCGATGCTGGCGCTGGCGGCGGACGAGGTGTGGTGCAGGGCGGGCTCGGTGTTCAACCCGCACTACCGGCTGATGGGGCTGTACGGCTCGGAGTACTGGACGTACACCCTGCCGCGGCGGGTGGGGGCGCGGCAGGCGCAGGCGCTGATGGAGCAGGCGGCGCCGGTGAGCGCGGGCCGGGCGCGGTCGCTGGGGCTGGTGGACCGGATCGTGCCGGGGCCGGCGCAGGAGTTCGCCGGTGCGGTCACCCGGATGGCCGCGGACCTGATCGGTGAATCGGATGTGCCGGTGCGGATCGCGGTGAAGAAGGCGGCGCGGGAGCGGGACGAGGGGCTGCGGCCGCTTGCGGCGTACCGGGCGCAGGAGCTGGAGCGCATGCGGGAGGCGTTCTTCACGCCGGACGCGCCGTACCACGCGTTGCGCTCGGCGTTCGTGCGAGGCGGGCCGGTGCCGGGGGCGCAGGAGCGGATGGAGGCGTTGTCGCGCCTGCACGCCCCGAGCAGGCGTATTGCCGGGAAAGATGAGGTATGTCAGTTTTAGCCCGGGGCCGTATCCCGGTGCCGCGGACCGCATCCCCGGTGCCGCGCCGCCGGACGCCGAAGGGAAGCGAAGCGAATGGGTTTCGAGCCCATGACACCCGGCTTCGACGAGGTGCACGTCCTGTGGACCTCGGAGGGCATGAGCTGCGACGGCGACACCGTCTCGGTGACCGCCGCCTCGCTGCCGAGCCTGGAGGACGTGCTCCTCGGGGCGATCCCCGGCCTGCCGAAGGTCCACCTGCACAACAAGGTGCTCGCCTACGAGACCGGGGACGACTTCACGGCCGCCTTCCACCGGGCGGCGCGCGGCGAGCTGGAGCCGTTCATCCTCGTGGTCGAGGGGTCGATCCCCAACGAGAAGATCAACGGCGAGGGCTACTGGACCTCGATGGGCAACGACCCGGACACCGGCGAGCCCATCACCCTCAACACCTGGCTCGACCGGCTGGCCCCCCGGGCCTGGGCGGTGGTGGCCGTCGGCACCTGCGCGGCGTACGGCGGCATCCACGCCATGGCCGGCAACCCCACCGGCTCCATGGGCCTGGTGGACTACCTGGGCGAGGACTTCCGCTCGGCCGGCGGGCTGCCGGTGGTCAATGTGCCCGGCTGCCCCGTGCAGCCGGACAACTTCATGGAGACCCTGCTGTGGGTGCTGCACCAGGCGGCGGGGCTGGCGCCGGTGATCCCGCTGGACGAACAGCTGCGGCCGACCTGGCTGTTCGGCAAGACGGTGCACGAGGGCTGCGACCGGGCCGCGTACTACGAGCAGGGCGACTTCGCCAAGGACTACAACTCCCCCAAGTGCCAGGTGAAGGTGGGCTGCTGGGGGCCGGTGGTCAACTGCAACGTCACCAAGCGCGGCTGGATGGACGGCGTCGGCGGCTGCCCGAACGTCGGCGGGATCTGCATCGGCTGCACCATGCCGGGCTTCCCCGACAAGTTCATGCCGTTCATGGACGAGCCGCCCGGCGGCACCCTGTCCACCGCCGCGATGGCCGTCTACGGCCCGGTCATCCGCACCCTGCGCTCGATGACGAACGTCAGCGCCAACCGCGAGCCGAAGTGGCGCCACAACGAACCGGCCCTGACCAGCGGCTACGAGCCGCGCTGGTCGGGCGGCCACTAGTCGGCGACACGGCCCGACGCACCTCAGGCACCAGGAGAGGAACCCGCCAGTGGCGAGCGCCCAGGACATCGACGCGGCACAGCGCGACCTCACCGAGGTCGCCTTCGACCCCATCACCCGGATCGTGGGCAATCTGGGCATCTACACGAAGATCGACTTTCCGGCGCGGCAGGTCGTCGAGTGCCGCAGCACCTCGTCCATCTTCCGCGGCTACAGCGTCTTCATGAAGGGCAAGGACCCCCGCGACGCGCACTTCATCACCAGCCGCATCTGCGGGATCTGCGGCGACAACCACGCCACCTGCTCGGTGTACGCCCAGAACATGGCCTACGGCGTCAAGCCGCCGCCGCTCGCCGAGTGGATCATCAACCTCGGCGAGGCCGCCGAGTTCATGTTCGACCACACGATCTTCCAGGACAACCTGGTCTTCGTCGACTTCTGCGAGCGCATGGTCAAGGAGACCAACCCCTCGGTCCTCGAACGCGCCGAGCGCACCCCCGCCCCGCGCGGCGACGTCCACGGCTTCCGCACGATCGCCGACATCATGCGCGCCTTCAACCCCTTCGAGGGCGAGGTCTACAAGGAAGCGCTGCGCATGAGCCGGATCACGCGCGAGATGTGCTGCCTGATGGAGGGGCGCCACGTGCACCCCTCCACCCTCTACCCCGGCGGCGTCGGCACGGTGGCCACCCCCCAGGTCTTCACCGACTACCTGGTGCGCCTGATGCGCTGCCTGGACTTCGTCAAGCGCGGCGTGGCCCTCAACGACGACGTCTTCGACTTCTTCTACGAGGCCCTGCCCGGCTACGAGGAGGTGGGCCGGCGGCGCACGCTGCTGGGCTGCTGGGGCTGCTTCCAGGACCCGGAGGTCGTCGACTACGACTACCGGCACATGAACACCTGGGGCAACGCCATGTTCGTCACCCCCGGCATCGTCGTCGACAACGAACTGGTGACCACCGACCTCGTCGACATCAACCTCGGCCTGCGCGTGCTGCTGGGCAGCTCCTACTACGAGGACTGGGCGGGCGAGGAGACCTACGTCGAGAAGGACCCCCTGGGCAACCCCGTCGACCAGCGCCACCCCTGGAACCAGACCACCCTGCCCCGGCCCCAGAAGCGCGACCTCGACGGCGGCAACTACAGCTGGGTGATGAGCCCGCGCTGGTACGACGCCCGCACCGGCGACCACCTCGCGCTCGACACCGGCGGCGGCCCGCTGGCCCGGCTGTGGGTCACCTCACTCGCCGGCAAGGTCCGCACGCCGTACGTGCGCTCCACCGGGCAGGGCGTGGAGATCGACCTGCCGAAGACGCCCTCGACCCCGGAGATGCGCCTTCAGTGGAAGCCGCCGCCCTTCCCCAACACCATCGAGCGCGACCGGGCGCGCATGTACTTCGTCGCCTACGCCGCCGGCATGGCCCTGTACTTCGTCGAACGCGCCCTGGAGGAGGTGCGGGCCGGGCGCACCAAGGTCTTCGAGGACTTCGGCGTGCCCAAGGAGGCCATCGGGGTCGGCTTCCACGAGGCCGTGCGCGGCGTGCTCTCCCACCACCTCGTCATCCGCGACCACAAGATCGCCAACTATCACCCGTACCCGCCCACCCCGTGGAACGCCAGCCCCCGCGACCCCTACGGCACGCCCGGCCCGTACGAGGACGCCGTGCAGGGCCTGCAGCTGTTCGAGGAGAACGGGCCCGAGAACTTCAAGGGCATCGACATCATGCGCACCGTCCGCAGCTTCGACCCGTGCCTGCCGTGCGGCGTGCACATGTACCTCGGCGGCGGGCGCACGGTGCGGCAGAGCCACTCACCGACCTTCGGCGCCCTGGCGTAGGCGGGAGGCGCACCCATGCCCTGGAACCGTGACGAGGCCCGCGCCCGCGTCGCCCGTACCGAGGCGCTGCTGGCCGGGCTGGAGGAACTGCCCGGCCCGGCCGTGCGCGAGGTGGCCGCCGACGCGCTGCACGCCGTCGTCGCCCTGTACGGCGAGTGCCTGGCCCGCATCCTCGCCCAGGTGGACGAGGCGACCGCGGCCGAGCTGGCCGCCGACGAGCTGGTCGGCCACCTGCTGCTGGTGCACGACCTGCACCCGCAGCCGGCCGCCGACCGGGTGCGGCGCGCCCTGGCCACCCTGCGCCCGGCCCGGGCCGCCGAGCTGACCTCCCTGGAGGGCACGGTGGCCCGCGTCCGGCTCGACACGGCCGGCTGCGGCTGCTCGGCGGACCAGGCACGCCGGCAGGTCCGCGACGCGGTGACGTGGGCGGCGCCCGAGATCGAGCACGTGGAGCTGCAGGAGAGCGCCCCGGCGGCCGCGCAGGCGCTGATCCCGGTGGAGGCGCTCTTCCGCTCCGGTGCCGATGCCGGTGCCGCTGCGGGTGCCGATGCCGGTGCCGTTGCGGGCGCCGGGGCCGGGACCGTTGCGAGCGCTGGTGCCGATGCCGGGGCCGCTGCAGGCGCCGGGGCCGGGGCCATTGCGGGTGCCGGTGCCGGTGCCGGTGCCGGTGCCGGTGCCGGTGCCGGTGGGGAGAGGGTGTCGTGAGCGGTACGGCCGTGCGCCTGCGCGCCCTGGCCCGGCGGCCGCCGCCCGCGGCGCCGCCGCAGCGCTGCGACCTGTGCGCCGGTCCCCTGCCCGCAGGCCACCGGCACCTGCTCGATGCCGCCGACGGCACGGCGCTGGCGTGCGCCTGCGGCGCGTGCGCGCTGCTCTTCGGCCACCAGGCGGCCGGGCGCTACCGGCTGGTGCCCCGGCGCCGGATCCGCCTGGCCGGCCACCGGATCGACGACCTGCTGTGGGCGGCGCTCGGCGTGCCGGTGCACCTGGCGTTCTTCGTCCCCGGCGAGGGGGACGCGGCGGCGACGGCCGGCTATCCCGGCCCGCTCGGGGCGCCGTGCGCCGCCGTGGACGCCGAGCTGTGGCAGGAGCTCGCCGCCGGCCTGCCCGAGCAGGCACGCCCGGCCGCCGGGGTGGAGGCGCTGCTGGTGGACCGGCAGGCGGGCGAGCACTGGATCGTCCCGGTGGACGACTGCCGTCGCCTGGTGGCCGTGCTCCGCGCACACTGGAAGGGCCTGACCGGAGGTCCCGGGGCCCGGGCCCGGATCACGGATTTCTTCCGGGGGCTGGCGGAGGACGCGCCGGTCCCCGGGGAGCTGTAGGAGGCGAGATGGACCGCACGCAAGCGTCGAACAGCATGGCCGCCATCACCGTCGGCAAGCCCCACGTGCACCTCGACAAGCCCGCGCACGTCCCCGGCGTACGGCAGGGCAACCACACCGGACACTACAAACGCCAGCCCGGCCACCAGAAGGACCAGCGGTCCTCCTCCCGCCGGTCGACCGGCGTCAACCCGGGCCCGAAGAACCCGATCCTGCCCGGCATGCCCAACCTCTCCCCCGCATGAGCGCGCCCACCGCCCCCGGCGGGTGCCCGCCCGGGCCGGCGCGGCGCGAGGACATCGCCGAGCTGTCGTTCGCCGTCACCGGCTGCCGCGCGCTCGAGCACGCCGCCGTGCCGACGCTGGCCTTCCGGCTGTCCCTCACCCGCACCGGCGGCGGACCCGTGCGCTCGGTGGCGCTGACCACGGACGTACGCATCGCGCCGGCGCGCCGGCGCCCGGCGGACGGCGAACGGCTCGCTCTGGCCCGGCTGTTCGGGCGGCCCGAGCAGTGGGCCACCAGCATGCGGCCCCTGTCCTGGGCGCGGCTGACCACGTTCGTTGCGCCCTTCGACACGCGCACAGTCCTTCAGCTGCCGGTGCCGTGCACCCGCGAGTGCGAGCTGGCCGTGACCGCCTACTTCGAGGCGGTGCGGGACGGGGAGGTGCCGCTGGAGTTCCACTTCAGCGGCACGGTCTTCCACACCGGGGACGACGGGAGGCTGCGCACCTCGCAGATCTCCTGGAACGGCGAGGCGCTGCACCGGCTGCCCGCCCGTCAGTGGCACGAGCTGACGGGCCGCTACTTCGGCGGGCAGAGCTGGCTGCGCGTCTCGCGGGAGACCCACGACCTCCTCGCCGCCCACCGCGACCGCCGGGCACTGGCCGGCTGGGACGAGACCGTCCGCGACCTCGTCGAGGGGGCCGCCGGATGACTGCGCGCACGCCCGCCCCCGGCACGGTCGCCCGGGCCGTCGACGAGATCACCCGTACCTGCCTGTACGAGGGCTACCTACTGTGGCCCTACCGTCGTTCGGCGCTGAAGAACACCCGGCGCTGGACGTTCGGCGCCGTCTTTCCCGCCACCTGCGCGGCGGCCCTGGGCGAGCGGGACCGGATGCGCACGGAGGTGCTGCTCCAGGCGCCCGGGCCGGTGCGCGTACGGGGCCGGGTGCGGTTCCTGCACGCCGTCGACCGGCAGGTGCACCGGCGGCGGCCGGACGGCGGCCGGGAGCCGGTCGACGCCCTGACCGTCGCCGGTACCCGGCACCTGACCTGGCAGGAGGCCACCGAGCGCGAGTGGCCGCTGCCGCCGTGGTCCCCGGGCGACGGCCCGCTGCGGGTGCCCGTCGAGGTGCCGGGCGGTCGCTGCGAGGAGGTGCTGACCGGCGCGGACGGGCGAGCGGAAGGCAGCCTGGTACGCAGCTGGCAGCCGCTGGCCGGAGCGCTGGAGGTCGCGGCCGTGCCGCTGGGCGGCGGCGCCTGGCGGGTCGGCGTCACCCTGCACAACGCCTCGCCGTGCCCGCCGGTGGAGCCGGGCCGGCGCACGGCCCGCGACGAACTGGCCCGGCACGCCTTCCTCTCCACCCACGCGGTGCTGGAGTGCGCGGGCGAGGGTGCGTTCGTCTCGCTCGCCGCCCCGCCCGCCGGTCCCCTCGCGCAGGCGGCGCGGGAGTGCCGCAACGAGGGCGTGTGGCCGGCCCTGGTGGCCGGCCCCGACGGGCCCGCGGACGGCGACCGGCACCGCTGCCGTACCGTGCTGGCCTCGCCCGTCACCCTGGAGGACTTCCCCTGCGTCGCGCCCGAGAGCCCGGGACCGATGTTCGACGGAGGTGAGATCGACCAGTTGCTGGTCCTCAGCGTGCTCGCCCTGACCGCCGAGGAACAGCAGGAGGCCCGGGCGAGCGATCCCAGGGCCCGGGAGATCCTCGACCGCTGCGCCGCGCTGTCCCCGCGCGAGCTGATGGCCCTGCACGGCACCCTCCGCGGCGTCCCGCCCGCCGCACCGGCCCCCGCGCGGGAGGGGGCGTGAACGCCCGGACGGTGGTCGTCGCCGGCGTACGGCTCGGCCGCGGCAGCACGGTGCGGCTGCGGCCGCTGCACCGCACCGACGTGCTCGACCTGGCGCTGACCGGGCGCACCGCCGAGGTCGAGGCCGTGGAGGAGGACATGGAGGGCCGCGTCCACCTCGTGGTGAGCCTGCAGGGGGACGCCGGGCGGGACTTCGCCACGGGCCTGGGGCACCGCTTCTTCTTCGCGCCGGAGGAGGTCGAGCCGTACGCCGCCACGGGTCCGGACGGGCCCGGCGCCGCGGCGCGGCCGCCGCACGGCGGCCGGCGCGTGCTGGTCGCGGGCATCGGCAACCTCTTCCTGGCCGACGACGGCTTCGGCCCCGAGGTGATCACCGCCCTGCTGGGCCGGTCACTGCCGCAGGGCGTGCACGCCGCCGACTTCGGCATCCGCGGCATGGACCTGGCCTACCGGCTGCTGGAGGGCTACGACGCGGCCGTGCTCGTGGACGCGGCCCCGCGCGGCGGCAGCCCGGGCACCCTCCGCCTCATCGACGTCGGCCCGGACGACGTCGGCGCCCTCGCGGACGCGCCCGGGGCGCACGGCATGGATCCGGTCAAGGTGCTCGCCCTGGCCCGCGAACTGGCCCGCCAGGAGGGCCTGGAACTGCCGCGCGTCCTCGTGCTCGGCTGCGAGCCGCTGCTGCGGATGCGCGGCGACGAGGCGGACGTGGAGGTCGGGCTCAGCCCGCCGGTGCGGGCCGCGGTCGGCGAGGCCGCGGCGTGGCTGCCGTCGCTGACCGAGGAGCTGCTGCGCGATCCGCGCGGCGCACTGACTGCGGACGCGGCAAGGAGGTGACTCGACATGCGGAACGGCATTTTCATCCCGGCGGTCGTGGTGCGCATCGCGGTGGGCGCGCTCGCCGCGGCCGCGCTCGCGGCCATTGCCTTCAGCACGCCCGACGCGGTGCGCTACATCAAGATGGAGAGCATGTGAGGACGGACCCGCGACCATGAGCCACCCGACGATCGAGGACGTGTTCCTCACGCACCTGCAGGACGCCCACGCGCTGGAGAAGCTCGTGGACACCGCGCTGGGCGCGCTGATCTCCACCGCCGGGGCCCCCGAGCTGCGCGACCTGCTGGAGCACCACCGCGAGCTGACGCGCGCCCACCTGGGCGCGCTGGAGGACCGGCTCGCCGCCCACGACCGGCACGCCTCGGCGCCCAAGGACTCCGGGCTGGCCGCCGCGGCGCTCGCCGAGGGGCTGCTGGCCCGGGTGCGGGCCGACCACGCCGGCAAGCACGCCCGCGACGCGTACACCCTCGTCCACGCCGCCGTCGCCGGCTACGAACTGCTGCGGCACCTGGCGCAGCGCGCCGGGGACACGGCGACCGCCGAGGTCGCCGCACGGCATCTGGCCGACGAGCGGGCGACGGCCGCGGCCGTCGACGAGAAGTGGGACCTGCTGCTGGACGTCTCCCTGCGGCACGCCGGGGTGCTCTCCGCCCCGCCGCCCGGCACGACGCGCTCCCTGCGCGGCATCGCCGGCGGGGACCGGCAGCGGTAGGCGGGCGGAGGCGTCATGGCGCACGGACGACCCCGGCCGCGGCGGTCCGGGCGGGCTCATTCGCCCGAGGACGAGGCGACCCTCGCCGCGGCCGCCGAGCGGCTCTCGCGCGACGTCGTGGAGCTGGTGCGGCGCGAGCTGGAGCGGGCGCGCCCGGAGGCCGTGGCATCGCTGCGCCGGGCCGGGCTGGGCACGCTCGCCCTGACGGCCGCGACGGTGTGCGGCGCACTCGCGGTGCTCTCGGCGCACGAGGCGGCCCTGGCCGCCCTGGAGCGGTCGATGCCGCGGCGGTGCGCCGCCTCGGCGCTGGGCGCCGGGTACGCGGTGTGCGGCGCGGGCCTCGCGTGGTGGGGGCGCCGGCAGCTGTACGAGGTGCGCAGGGCCTCCCAGCAGGCCCTGGACCAGGTGCGCGAGGGGCCGCCGTTCCGGGAGTGAGAGGGGATCGTGCCCCGTGCTCGTTCAGGCCGCGTGCTTCTGCTCCGCGGCGCGCTGCCGGCGCTGCCGGGCGCGGCGCAGGGCGCGCCGGTCGTCCTCGCTGGTGCCGCCCCACACGCCGTACTCCTGCCCGGTCTCCATCGCCCACCGCAGGCACTGCTCCTGCACGGGGCAGGTGCGGCAGACCGACTTGGCGTCCTCCGCCTGGGCGAGGGCGGGGCCGCTTCTGCCGATGGGGAAGAACAGATCGGGGTCCTCGTGCCGGCATTTGGCGTACTGCCGCCAGTTCATTGTGCGCGCTTCCTCCCTGTCGCCGGTGGCTGTCGTCTCCGCCGTTGCGGCGTTCCCGTAGCGGCTAACCGGGGGCGGCGCGGATATGCACGGGGGATGGCGCGATGTCAGCGGGCCGGGCGCATCGGTGGCCGGCCGCCGGGGTGGCGATGACGCCAGGTCCAGAAGACCGCGCACGCCACGGCCGCCCACACCAGGAGCACGGCGAAGGGGAAGAAGTGCTGGCGGTGGTGGAAGTAGACCGCGGTGTGCTGGGCGTTGACGGAGGCGCCGGGCGGCAGCCAGCGGCCGACCGCGCCCAGCAGCGAGGGCAGCAGCGGCCAGGAGACGGCGCCGCCGGAGGAGGGATTGCCCAGCAGCACCATCAGGCCCCAGGTGGGCAGCATCGCCCAGCGTCCCATCAGGGAGTTGAACATGGAGAAGACCATGCCGGAGGTGAACATCGTCAGCGCAAGGATCAGCCAGGACTCCACGAAGGGCAGGCGCAGGGCGCCCAGGCCCCAGTCGACGACGGCGGCGATGGCGAACCCGCCGAGCAGGGCGTAGCCGGCCGTGAAGGCGATGCGCTCGCCCGGGTTGAGGGCGGCGGCGTTGACGCTGAGCTGGATGGCGCCGACGAAGCCGACGACGACGGCGGCGAGGGTGATGTAGAACAGCGCCAGTCCGCGCGGGTCGCCCTTCTGCAGGGGGTTGATGTCCTTGACCGTGACGGGCGCGCCGATGGCCCGGCCGACCTGCGGGGCGGTCTGGGCGAGCAGTTGGGCGACGGTGGCGCCGGAGGCCCCGGAGACGTCCAGTTCGGCGGAGTCGGGGCGCTCGCGCAGGATCGCGTAGACCTTCTGCTCGTCGACCGCGCGGCGGGCGTCGGCGTAGGTGGCGTAGTGCCGGAGCCTGAGTTCGGCGCCGAGCGCCTTCTCCATGCCCTGGACGAAGGCGGCGCGGGTGACCTCGGGCGGGGGAACCCCGGTGACGGCGGTGGGGATGTTGTGGGGCGTGGGGTTGGCCATGGCGTACGTGTACGAGCCGGCGAACAGGCCCGCGGCCGCGGCCGTGATGAGGCAGACCACGACGGCGGGGAAGAACGGCGAATGCCGGAAGGCCCTCCATCGTCGCCGCTGCGTCGCGGGGTCGTCGCCACCCATGCCGTCACGATAAGCGGAGGATCGGCATCCGGCGCGGCCGGTGCCGCCGGCCGGACGGCCCGCGCCCCGCGCCGACGGCCGGCAGCCGGTGTTACCGTCGAACACATGGCGTTGTCCGTTCACGAACGAGAGCAATTCCTGGCCGAACCCCACATCGGTGCCCTGGCGGTGACCGGGCAGAGCGGCCGAGGGCCGCTGACCGTCCCGATCTGGTACCACTACGCGCCCGGCGGCGAGCTGTGGATCCACACGGGCCCGCACTCGCGCAAAGCGCAGGCCATCAAGGCGGCGGGCCGATTCAGCCTGATGGCGCAGCGGACGGACCCGACCGTGCGCTACGTGTCCGTGGAGGGTCCGGTCACCCGGATCGCCCCCGGCAGCCGGGAGCTGTCCTGGCAGATGGCCGCGCGCTACCTGCCACCGGAGCGGGTCGCGGCCTTCGTGGAGTACGAACAGACGCATCTGGGCGAGCACGTGGCCATTTATATGCGCCCGGAACACTGGCTCTCGGCGGACATGGGAGCGTTCTAGGGCCTGTCCGACACGAATAATCAGCCGACGAGTTCTCGCAGCCACAAGATCAGAGCGGCTATGACAATCCCGGCCAGGTAGCGTTCGGCGAGCTTGTCGAACCTCGTCGCGATGGCACGGAACTGCTTGAGGCGGGCGAAGCATCGTTCGACTACGAGGCTGTGGCGTCGTTGATGTTGCCCGGCGTGAGCACGATGGACAGCGGAAGGCCGCGGCCGTCGACGGCGAGGTGAATCTTGGCGGTGATCACGCCATGGACGGCCACGTCCGCCCCGCTTCGGCAACAGAGGTCCGATCCGCTCCCACGCCGCGTCCGTCAACTCGCCTCGCCCTGACACGCAATCACCCCCGGGCGCGCCCGCAGGAGCTCGATGCGGACAGCAGCCCGCCCAGGGCCTTCGGGTCAGATGTGGTGCGTTGGACGGTGCCGTCGGGGCGGACCAGCGCCGCTGCGATGCGGCCCCGGCGGAGCCAGCGGTGCAGAGCGGTGCCGGGCGGGGCGGTGACCAGGACACCGCCGCGGTCGTGGAGCTCGGAGCGCAGTGCGGGGGTGACGGGTACGAAGGTGACCAGCGCGTAGCGGCCCGCGGCCAGGTCGTCGAAGCGTCGGCCGTCCGGCAGCGGGGCGTTGGGGCACAGTCGTCCCGCGAGGCCGAGGCCGAGCCGTCCGCGGTCGACCAGGGCTGAGCGGTGCAGCGCCGGGGTCCGGCTGTCGAGGATGCGGTTGCTCAGGCCGGGGAGCCGGTGCAGATGGGGTGCGAGGAAGCGGCGCAGGGCGTTGCCGGTGTCCCCGCCGGCGGTCATGGCGGTGCCGATCAGCTTCGCGAGGGTGATCATCGAGCGGGTGTGGGGTTTGCGTTCGGTCTCGTAGCTGTCCAGCACATGTTCGGGGAGGCGGCCGTCGAGGACGGCGGCGAGCTTCCAGGTGAGGTTGGCGGCGTCGCGCAGGCCGGCGCCCATGCCCTGGCCGATGAAGGGCGGGGTGAGGTGGGCGGCGTCGCCGAGCAGGAAGAGCCGCTGCCCGCGCCAGCGGTCGGCGATCTGCGCGCGGAAGGTGTACTCGGCCGTGCGCACGATCTGCAGTTCGTCTGCGGGGAGGTCTCCGGTCCAGGGCCGGACGAGGGGATGCAGGCGGGTCGTGTCGCGGTAGTCGTCGGCACTTTCACCGGGAAGGAGCTGGAACTCCCAGCGGTAGCGGCGCTCGCCGATGCGCATATAGGTGGCCGCGCGTACCGGGTCGCAGACCTGGTGCACGCCTTCCCACTGGTGCAGGTCGGCGTCGGTGGCGATGTCGACGACCAGCCAGCGTTGGGTGAAGGCCAGGTCGTGCATGGTGGAGCCGATCGCCCTGCGGGTCAGGCTGTTCGCGCCGTCGCAGCCGAGCACGTACCCGGCGGTCACGGTGTCGGCCTCGCCGGTGGTCCGGTCGGTGAACCGTACTCGCGCCGGGCCGCCGTCGGACTGCTCGATCGCGGTGACGTCCACGTTGCCGCGCAGGGCGACGGTCGGGTGCCGTTCGAGGTTGGCGCGCAGCAGCTCCTCCAGTTGGGGCTGGTCGAACATGTTGGCCTCGGGATGACCGTGGCGCCCGAGGGCGGCGCCGCGCCGGAACTCGGCCAGCAGCCGCAGGTCGCGGTCCAGGAGTCGCAGGCCGTGGGCGGGGCGGGAGATGGTGGCGAACTCCTCGGCGACGCCGAGGCGGGCGAGCAGCCGGTAGATCTCGTCGTCGAGGTGGACCGCCCGCGGCAGTGGGTAGACCGACTCCCATCGGTCCAGCACGAGGGTTTCGATGCCGTACTGGCCCAGCAGTGTCGCCGCGGTCAGCCCGGTGGGGCCGGCGCCGATGATGACGACCGGGACGGTATCGGCGGTCATGATGTCACCGGACCGAATGTCGGCCGGGACCAGGTCCAGCGCAGGGCGTACTGGTCGAGGACCGCGCTGATGGCCTCGCGGTCGCCGGTGCCGGGGGTGACGGACACGAGGACGGACCCGTCCTCGACCGCCGCGTCGACTTCGATGCCGTGGCCGTGGCCGGCCAGGGCCTCTGCGACCGCGAGTCGGGTGGCGTCGGCCCGCAGGGCGGGCTTGTAGGGCTTGCCGACGTCGGTCACCGGCAGGGCGGCGAGGACGGTGACGGACTTCGGTGCGGCCGCGCGTTCCGGGACGCGTTCGGCGGCCCACTGGCGGAGCTCGTCCTCGGTCACGTCCGTCTCCGGGGCGAGGGTCACGTACGCGACCGGGACCTCGCCCGCGTGCGGGTCCGGGCGTCCGACCGCGCCGGCGCCGGTGACGTGCGGATGGGCGAGCAGCGCGTCCTCGATGACGGCCGGGTCGATGTTGTGGCCGCCACGGATGATCAGGTCCTTGGCGCGGCCGGCCAGGTGGACGAACCCGTCCGTATCGATCCGGGCCAGGTCGCCGGTGTCCAGCCAGCCGTCCACGAGCTTGCCGAGGCCGTCGAGGACCGGACGGCCATGGGTGTCGCGGCCGGTGACGTAGCCGGCGAACACGGTCGGGCCGGCGATCGCAAGCAGGCCGGTCCGCCCGGCGGGCAGCCCTGCCCCCGATTCCGGGTGGACGACCTTCACCTGCTGGTAGGGCATGCGCTGCCCGACCGTGCCGGGGCGCGGCGCGTCGGGGAAGCTGCGGACGCTGGCACAGGTGGCCTCGGTCAGGCCGTAGCCCTCGACCAGCGTCACCCCGGTGCGGGCCTCGAATGCGGTTCGGACGGCGTCGGGCAGCGGCGACGCGCCGACCATGGCGTACCGCAGGCTGCTGATGTCCGCCGTGCCGACCGGGCACTGGGCGAGCACCTGGTAGACGGTCGGCACGGCGCTCATCGCGGCGATGCCGTAGTGCTCGACGATCGACCAGAACTGCCCGTACAGGGCGGGTTCGCGATAGCCGAGCGGCCCCGCCCACACCACCTGCCGGCCCTTGAACAGCGGCGCCAGCAGCGTGACCACGAGGGCGTTGACGTGGAACAGCGGCAGGGCGGCGAAGACGACGGCGTCGCCGTCGAGCAGCGAGTTGGCGGCGATCATCCAGGCGTTCGCGACCTCGTTCGCGTGGGTGTGGGCGGCGAGCTTCGGGATGCCGGTGGTGCCGCCGGTGTGGAAGAACGCGGCCAGGTCGCCCGGCCGGGGTGGTTCTCCCGTGAATGCGGACGCCTCCTCGGCCCGGGCCAGGTCGGCGAGGTAGGCGATGCGTACCCCGTCGATCCGCGGCAGCGGCGCGGGATCGCCAACAGCCGCCGTGGGCCGAAGCACCAGGACCGCGTCGAGCCCTTCGGCCAGCTCGGGCAGCTTCGCCCACAGGTCCGGGGCCAGCTCCGGGCCCGCGGCGACGAGGACCCGGGCGCCGGAGCGCCGCAGCAGCTCGGCCAGGTGCGCGGGGGCAAGAGCGCCGTTGAGCGGCGCGGCGATGCCGCCGAGCTGCGCGGCGAGCGTCGCGGGGATGAGCTCGGCGCAGTTGGGCGCCATCAGCGCGACCGGGGTGCCGCGGCGGACCCCGAACCGGTGCATGACGTTGGCGTAGCGGTGCACTTCGGCCAGCAGGTCGGCGAAGGTGCACCGCAGCGGCCCGAGCCACCGCTCGGCCTCGGGGAGCACCGTCAGGGCGGTGCGGTCGGGCCAGAGCCGTGCGGCCCGGGCCAGCAGGTCGTAGGTGGAGGCAGGAAGGCCACGGGCTTCCAGCGGCACGGCCTCGATCGCGGCCAGATCGGAAGGGGTGGCGTATTGGGGCCACAGCAGTTCACTCACCGGGCGTACCTCACCGTCGTGCGCTGGCGGCCGAGGTCGATGGCGCCGTCGTCGGTGGCGACGGCGGCCTCCACCAGGTCGCCGTTCCGCAGGTACCTGGGGTTCTTGGCCTGGGCCTTGAAGAACAGCCGCCACTTGGTCGCGGTCGGCAGCAGCGAGGCCAGGATCTCGACCGGCTTGGGCGGCGCGCTGAGTGCGGTGCCGACCGGGGTGCCGGTGAGCAGCAGGTCGCCGGGGTCCAGCCGCTGGAAGCGGGTCAGTGCCCGGAGGGTTTCGAGGGGCCGGTAGATCATGTCGGAGGCGGGCATGTCCTGCCGCAGGTCCCCGTTGACCCACAGGCGCAGCCGCAGCTCGGCGAACCGGTCGAGGTCGCCTTCCTCCAGTAGCACCAGCACGGGTCCGGTGGGGGTGAAGGTGGGGTAGGACTTGGCCTCGTAGAACTGGGTCTTGGGCAGCTGCAGGTCCCGGGCGGAGACGTCGTTGGTGACCACCAGGGCGGCGATGTGGTCGGCGAGGTTGGCGGCGGTGACCTCGGTTCCGGCCGGCATCGGTGCGCCGATGACGAGGCCGATCTCCACTTCGTAGTCGAGCAGCCGGACGTGGGCGGGTTTGACGATGTCCTCGTACGGGCCGCTGATCGACCCGGACGCCTTGCGGAAGAAGGTGAGCGGAACGCTCTGCGGGTCGAGGCCCGCATCGGCCGCGTGCGAGACGAAGTTCGCCATCTGGGCCACGACCCGGCGCCCCGGGGTGACCGGCGAGAGCACCGCGAGGTCGGCGACCGGCACGCCCGCGTCGGCGCTGTGCAGGGCGGCGGTGACGGCGTCCCGGTCGGCCAGCAGTTCGGCGGTGGTGGCGGCCGTGGTCTGCACCCGGACGGCGCGCTGCTCGCGGACGGCGTACCAGCCGTCGGCGGTGCGCAGGACGTTGACGCTCATCGGTTCATCGCTTTCATCAGGCCCAGCAGACGGCCGGGGTCGATCTCGTTGTCGGCGCGCAGCGCGCGAACGACCTCGCGGAACAGGGCGGGGGTGGGGCTGGCGCCGAGGAAGTCGCGGGTGGCCGGCGGGCCCCACTGGGCCAGTCCGGACGCGGACATCGGGGCCCAGCCCGGTTCCAGGTCGCAGGAGAACAGGTCGCCGTCGGCGAAGTGCTCGACCATCAGGCGGTCCGGGTCGCGCCAGTAGTCGAAGAGCTGGCTGCCCTGGATGTGCCGGCCGATGCCCCAGCTGCGCTTGTAGCCGCGCTCGGCGAGGTACTGCCCGCCGGCGGCGATCGCGTCGAGGTCGGTGACCTGGTACGCGGAGTGGACGTAGCCGGTGCGCGGGCCCAGGTGCATCGCGAGGGTGTGGTGGTCGACCGGGACGGTGCCCTGGTCGCAGCGCATGAACGCCATGGTCGGCCCGCGGTCGCGTCGGCCGTCCAGGAACAGGAAATCGCTGACGATCAGGCCGAGGGTCTCCAGGTACCAGTCCAGGGCCCGGGTGAACCTCGGTGTCTCCAGGACCACGTGGCCGAGCCGCTGGATGCGGGCGGGTTCGCGGGGCGGGCGCTGGGGGGTGTTGGTCCGGGCCCGGACACCGCCGAAGTTGAGCAGGAGCGGGGACTGGTCGGGCAGGGCCGGGAGCTGCTCGGTGCCGTGGACGACGCGGACCGGGAAGCCGGACGGGTCGGCCAGGTCCACGACCCGCCCGCCGCCGAACTCCCCGAGGTCGCGGACCGGACGGCCGGTGGCCCGCGCCAGGCGGTCCAGGTCCGCGCGCTCGGCGGCCCGGAACACCGGCCCGAGGAACCGCGAGGTGCGGCCGTGGCGCAGCACCACGCACGCCGAGCCGGGCAGGGTGCCGCGCAGGTACAGCGCCCGGCCGGTGCGCGCGGCGACGGCGAAGCCGAAGTCGCGGGCGAACACCTCGGCGCGAGCCAGGTCGGGCTTCTCGAACTCCAGCCAGGCCAGGTCCGCCACCTTGATCACGGGCTGCCGGGCACGGCCGGGGTGTTCCCCGCACAGCGCCCCGTGCTCGCTGTGCAGGTCCTGGTGGGCGGTGGCGGGCCCGGGCGGGCGGGCTCGGTCGTTCGACATGAGGGGGCTCCGTCAGTGGTGGCTCGAACGAACACGCTTCTGATAGCAATATCTGAACTGATATCAGCATCAGTCTTGGTGGAGCGATCGTCAAGGGTTCGAGTGATGGAGTCATCAGATCTGAATGTGCCTAGACTTGCGGTATGCCGAACCAGCCCGACACCACCGACGGCCCCGTGAGTGCGAACCGCTTCGAGCGCCGCCGAGCGCGCACCCGCCAGGCGCTGATCGCCGCCGCGCGGCAGATCCTCGCCGAGACCGGCGAGACCTCGGCCAGCATCCAGGAGATCGCCGAACGCGCCGACGTGGGCTTCGGCACGTTCTACAACCACTTCGAGACCAAGAACGACCTGTTCGACGCCGCGGTCGGCGACGCCCTGGAGGAGTACGGCCAACTGCTCGACGGCGTCACCGCGGGCATCGACGACCCGGCCGCGGTCTTCGCCGCCAGCGTCCGCCTCACGCTGCGGCTGGCCGCCTCGCACCCCGAGATCACCCAGATCCTGCGCCTGCGCGGCCTGCCGCACATCAACGCCGCCACCGGGCTCGGGCCGCGCGCCCTGCGCGACCTGGAGATCGGCAAGGCGTCCGGCCGCTTCACCTTCGAAGACCCGCTCGTGGCACGGTCCGCCGTCGGCGGCGCGCTGATCGGCCTGCTCCAGCTCAACTCGACGCGCGACCTCGGCGCAGAGGCCGGCGAGCAGATGGCCGAGATGATCCTGCGCATGCTCGGCCTCCCTGCCGACGAGGCCCGTGAGATCGCCGCCCGCCCCCTGCCCGACCTGCCCTGACCTCAGCGCCGTCGGCCGCACGCCCCTCCAGGCCCCCGCACCGTTCCACGGTGCGGGGGCCTGCTGCATCCCTGGCCGCGCAGGCGCACCCGTGGGCCGTGATTGATTGTTCAGTCGTAACTGATGAATCCATCAGTTACGATGGTCGCATGAAGACGCTTGAGCGCAGCAAATCCCTCGCCCGAACAGGTCGTGGCGGCCAGAGCGGCGTGCTCTTCGCCATGTGCCTCTCCCTCGTCCTGGTCGTGGCCTCGGTCTCCGCGCTGAACCTGGCGCTGCCGGACCTCGCCGTGGAACTGGGCGCCACCAACTCGGCGCTGACCTGGATCGCCGACGGCTACACCGTGGCCCTGGCCGCGCTGGTGCTGCCGCTGGGCGCGCTCGGTGACCGGATCGGGCGCCGCAAGGTCCTGATCGCCGGGAACGTGGTATTCGGCGCCGCCGCGGTCTTCGCGGCCTGCTCCTCCTCCACGTCGCACCTGATCGCGTGCCGGGTGGTGATGGGCCTGGGCGCGGCCATGATCATGCCGGGGACGCTGTCGACGATCACCGCGGTCCTCCCCAAGGACAGCAAGGACCGCGGGGTCGCGATCTGGTCCGGCTTCGCCGCGGCCGGGGCGATCATCGGCATGCTCGCCGCCGGCGGCCTGCTGGAGCCGTTCTCCTGGAAATCGATCTTCTGGGCCAGCGGGGCCACCGCGATGGCGTGCGCGCTCGCCGCGCTGCTGCTGGCCCCGGAGACGCGCAGCTCGGTGAAGGAGCGCTTCGACTTCCCCGGGGCGGCCACCACCGCACTGGCGGTGGGGGCGCTGGTCTACGGGATCATCGAGGGCAACGACCGGGGCTGGACCCGCCCGGAGGTCCTCGCCGCGTTCGCGGTCGCCGTGGTGGCGCTGGCCGCGTACGTTGTGCTGGGCCTGCGCAGCCGCCACCCGCTGCTGGACCCGCGCCTGTTCAAACTGCGCGGCTTCGGGGCGGGCACGCTGGCGATCCTGGTGCAGTTCATGGCCGTCTTCGGGTTCTTCTTCGTCGGTCTGCAGTTCCTGCAACTGATCCTCGGCTACAGCCCGCTGCACAGCGCGGTCGCACTGATACCGGTCGCGGCCGTCGTCCTGCCCACCTCAGTGGTCACACCGCGCCTGGCCGAGCGCCTGGGCGTCAAGGCCGTCATGCCCGCGGGCCTGCTGTGCCTGGCCGGCGGCATGTTCTGGCTGACCCTCCTGCACGCCGACAGCGGCTACCTGCCCTTCCTCGGCGCCCTGGTCCTCGCCGGGGCCGGTATCGGCCTGACCAGTGCCACCGGCACCAGCTCCATCGTCGACTCCCTCGGCCCCGACAGCCAGGGGGTGGCCTCGGCCATGAACGACACCGCCCGCGAGGTCGGCTCCGCGATCGGCATCGCACTGATGGGCTCGGTGTTCTCCAGCCACTACCGCTCCGCACTGCCCGAAGACCTCTCCCGCCTGCCTGCCCAGGCCGCCGAGACCGTGCACCACTCCGCCGCCGGCGGACTCGAGGTCGCGTCCCACCTCGGTGCCCAGGGGCCCGCGCTGGCCGCCGCCGTCCGCGACGCCTTCATGTCCGGCTTCACCTCGGCGATGGAAGTCATCGCGGCGATTCTGGCGGTCGCGGCCATCGTCTGCGCCGCGATCGCACCGCTCCCCGGTCGGAAGGCCCGGGCCGCCGCCGCGCAGCCCCACTGGTCCGCCGAGCCCGAGGCTGCCACGAGGCAGCAGGCCACAGCCCTGGACAGGGACACGGACGTGCTCAACGCGTCCACCGCCGGCCGGCCGTAGCGGCCAAAAACAAGGAGCCCCCGTGCCCGTCATGCCCCTCGCAGCGGCGCGCCGTCACCCTGACCCACCATGACGACCTCTCCCAGCACTCCCCTCCAGACATCCGAGGAGGCCGCCGGAGGCCGGGCCGGGCCACCGCGGCGTCCTGTTCTCCATGTGCCTGGCCCTCGTCCTGGTGGGTCGCCTCCGTCTCGGCCCTCAACCTGGCCCTGCCGGACCTCGCCGTGGACCTGTCCGCCACCAACTCACCGACCGCTACCGCACCGCAGTCGTCTTGGCCTGATGCTCTTCCGACTCCGTGAATGCACAAGGTGATGGTTTGTCAGACAGGCTCTAGGCGTGCTGTTATAGTGCGGGAGAAATCCTTGATCAGCGAGGAGCCGCAAACATGGTGAGTGACGACGACATCTCCGGGTGATACCCGAGTCGTTCGGCTGTCGGCCGCGCCCTGAAGCGCTGCCGTGGCCCGTTCGTCGTCCCCTTTTCCCTTGTCTGCCGGTGGCACCCGTGTGCGTGCCCGCGCTTCGTTCGAGGTCCTTTCATGTCCGACGTTTCCGTCGTCTGTTCCCACCTGTCCTTCTCCTGGCCCGACGCGACCCCCGTCTTCCGGGACCTGTCCTTCGCGATGGGTTCCGGGCGCACCGGGCTCGTCGCCCCCAACGGCTCGGGCAAGAGCACGCTGTTGAAGCTCATCGCCGGCGAGCTCGCGCCCGACGCCGGATCGGTGTCCGTGCCCGGCACGGTGGGCTACCTCCCCCAGACCCTCCCCCTGCGGGGCGACATGACCGTCGCGCAGGTGCTCGGCGTGGCCGAGGTGATCCGTGCCCTGGACGCCGTCGAGTCGGGCGACGTCGGTGAGCAGCACTTCGCGACGATCGGCGACGACTGGGACATCGAGGAACGCACCCGCGCCCAACTGCAGCGCCTGGGCCTGGCAGACCTGTCCTTCGACCGGAGCCTGGCCACGCTCAGCGGCGGCCAGGTCGTCTCGCTCGGGCTCGCGGCCCAGCTGCTGAGGCGACCGCACGTGCTGCTGCTCGACGAGCCCACCAACAACCTCGACCTGAAGGCCCGTCACCGGCTCTACGACGTGCTGACGGACTTCTCCGGCACCCTGCTCGTCGTCAGCCACGACCGGGCCCTGCTCGACCGCATGGAACGCATCGCCGAGCTGGACGGCGGCGAACTGCGCTTCCACGGCGGCAACTTCACCGCGTACAAGGAGGCCGTACGGGCCGAACAGGAGGCCGCCGAGAAGAACGTCCGCAATGCCGAGCAGGAACTCAAGCGCGAGAAGCGGGAGATGCAGCAGGCCCGCGAACGCGCCGAGCGCCGCGCGAGCAACGCCGCCCGCAACCTCAAGAGCGCCGGCCTGCCCCGCATCTTCGCCGGCACCATGAAGCGGGGGGCGCAGGAGTCCGCGGGCCGGGCGGGTCAGATGCACGCGACGCGGATCACCGAGGCCCGGGCCCGCCTGGACGAGGCCGAGCGCTCGCTGCGCGAGGAGCAGCGGCTCACCCTCGACCTGCCCGACACCGAGGTGCCCGCCGGGCGCACCCTCTTCCTCGGCGAGGGCATGCAGGTCCGGCGCGGCGGCCGGGCCGTCTTCGCCCTGGACGGCCTGGAGCTGAACATCCGCGGCCCGGAGCGGATCGCCCTCACCGGCCCCAACGGTGCCGGCAAGACCACGCTGCTGCGTCTGATCAGCGGCGACCTCGAACCCGGCGGCGGAAGCATCAAGCGGGCCCGGGGCCGGATCGCCTACCTCTCCCAGCGGCTCGACCTGCTCGATCCCCAGGCCACCGTCGCCGACAACTTCGCCGCGGCCGCCCCGGGCCGGCCGGAGGCCGAACGGATGAACCTCCTGGCCCGCTTCCTCTTCCGCGGCGCCCGGGCGCACCTGCCCGTCGGCGTGCTCTCCGGCGGTGAACGCCTGCGCGCCACGCTGGCCTGCGTCCTGTGCGCCGAACCGGCCCCCCACCTGCTGCTCCTGGACGAGCCGACGAACAACCTCGACCTGCCCGGCGTCGCCCGGCTGGCCGGCGCCCTGAACTCCTACCGCGGGGCCTTCGTCGTGGTCAGCCACGACGAGCGGTTCCTGCAGGAGATCGGGGTGAACCGGTGGCTCGAGCTGTCCGCGGGCGCGCTGACGGAGACCGGGCATCCCGTGACGGCCGGGAACTGAACCGCCGCACGGCACGACTCCCTTGACGTCGCACTCCACATGAGGGGGTTGTTCCATGAGAACCAGCCGTCGTGCCCTGCTGGGCACCGCCGCAGCCGGTGCACTGTCCCTCGGCTTCGGGACCGGCGCACCGGCGCGCGCCGAGGGGAAGGGGGTGCGGGTCGCCGTCCTGCTCTACGACGGCTTCACCGCGCTGGACGCGGTCGGGCCGTACGAGACCCTGTGCCGCCTGCCCGGCGTCCGTGTCGTCACCGTGGCACGGCACGCCGGCACCGTACGCACCGACACCGGGCAACTCGCGCTCACCGCCGAGCGGTCCCTGGCCGACGTCCGCACCGCGGATGTCCTCGTCGTGCCCGGCGGGGGCAACCGCGGCATGGTCGCGGCCCTGGACGACGCGGTCCTTCTGGAGTGGATACGCCGCATCCACCGGAACACGACCTGGACCACGTCCGTGTGCACCGGCTCCCTGCTCCTGGCCTCCGCCGGCCTCCTCAAGGGCCGGCCGGCCGCAACGTACTGGGCGGCGAGGCCGTACCTGGCCCGGCTGGGGGCCGTGCCGGCCCCGGGCCGCTTCGTGGAGACCGGGAAGATCATCACGGCCGCGGGCGTCTCCGCCGGCCTCGACATGGGCCTGCACCTGGCCGCCCGCCTCAGCGACGAGGCAACCGCCCAGGCGATGCAGCTCGCCATCGAGTACGACCCGCAACCACCCTTCGACTGCGGGAGCCCGGAGAAAGCGGACGAGCCGACGCGACAGCTGGCACTGAAGCTCGTCGAGGGCGGGGGCGGCGGCGGGGGCGCATCAGCGGGCCGGTGCCGACCGTACTGATCACCGGGAGCGCCCGCGGCATCGGCGCCGCGCTGGTGCGCGCGTTCCTCGCCGAGGGGGCGCGCGTGGTGGCGCTGGACGTCGATGACGAGGCCAACCGGGCGCTGGTCGCCGGTGGACGTCCTGGTCAACAACGCCGCCCGGCCGCCGGCCGGGTCGCTGTGGGAGATCGGGGCGGCCGAGTGGGACGAGGTCTTCGACGTCACGTGCGCGCCGCGTTCCTGCTGAGCCGGGCGGTGGCGGTGGGCATGCGGGAGCGCGGGTGGGGGCGCATCGTGAACATGGCCTCCCTCGCGGGCCGGACGGCGCGGCCCACCGGCGCCGCCTACGGCAGCTCCAAGGCAGCCCTGATCGCGCTGACCCGCGTCTTCGCCGCCGAGCTCGCCGCGGACGGCATCACGGTCAACGCGATCGCCCCGGCGATGACGGACACCCCGATGGTCCGCTCGGTGGGGCCGGAGACGCTCGCGGAGCTCACGGCGCAGGTGCCGCTGGGGCGGATCGCCGCGCCGGAGGAGATCGCTCGGCTGGCCGTCTTCCTCGTGGCCGAGGCCCCGTTCGTCACCGCCGCCACGTACGACATCGACGGCGGGGCGCTGATGCGCTGATCACAGCAGGGTGCCCAGGGGGCCGAGGTCGAGGTTGAGGTCCTCCAGGGTGAGGCCGTAGCGGCCGGCGAGCTCTTCCATGCGTTCGGCCAGCAGCATCAGGGTCGTGCCGATGCGTTCCTCCTGCTCCTCGGTGAGGTCGCCGGCCTCGACCCGGCGCAGTGCCTGGCGTTCCATCAGCTGGCGCAGCAGTTCGACGATGGTGAGCACCAGCCGGACCAGGTCGCGCTCGACGGTGTCCCGGTCCAGCTCCACGCGGCGGGTCACGGTGCGTGCGCCTCCTCCCAGGGTGCGGGGACGCGCTCGCCGACGGAGCTGATCAGCGCGTGCAGGTCGATGCGGACGAGGTCGACGTCGGCGATCCGCAGGGTCAGGTCGCCGGCCACCACCACCCCGCCGGCCAAGAGCCGGTCGAGCAGGTCCACCAGTGCGATCCGCCGTCCGGCGAGCTCGTCGCCGGGTGTCACGACGGCTCCCGTGCGGTGTCCTGTGCGCTCACCTCGTCGCCCGTTGCAGCGAAGGAGTACGGGGCCCAGGGTCCGGTCAGCTCCACCTCCGCGCCGTCCGCCGGGGCGGAGCCGGTCAGGCGGGCGACGGCCGCGGTGAAGCGGTCGCCGGCGGTGCGGGGCACGAGGTAGGCGGCGTTGAGCAGGTTGCGGCCGGGGCGGCCGGAGAGCCCGGCGTGCTGCGGCGGGTACAGGCGGGTCTCCTCGGCGAGGGCGGTGAGCGCGGCGTGGATGTCGTGCGCAGTCTTCTCGGCGCGCCGGGCGTCCTCCTCGTGCGCCCGGCGCGCCGAGATGCGGCGGCGCAGGTAGTCGCGGCCGCTGACCGGGGCACCCGGGGCGGGCGTGGTGGCCTCGGGCGCCCTGGCGTGGACCTTGACGCCCCACTCGACGCGGCCGTCGAGGCGTTCCAGGGTGGCGGCCAGGTGGGTGCTGCGCTCCTGGAGCATGGCGCGTACCGAGGTCTCGTCGCGGTAGACCGTCGCCAGGCGCAGCGGCAGGACGCAGGTGCCGGTGGCGCCGGCCGCGTCGACGACCCGTTGGTGGGCGCGGGCGGTGTTCTCCAGCCAGGAGAGTTCCTCCAGGTGGGCGCGCAGGGCCCGCTCGCCGAAGTCCGCGGCGTCCACGGCCCCGACGAGGGCGATGAGCCCCAGGTGGCGTACGGCGCGTACGGGCTCGGCGGCGACGCCGGTGACCGTGCGCAGGGCGACGCGGCCGAGGGCGGGGGTGTCGCGGGCGACCGCGTAGGCGTACAGCAGCCGCCCGGTGTCGGGGTGGTTCACCGGTGTTCCTCCCTGTGCTGCTCGAGTTCGGCGACGCGGGCCCGCAGCCGCTCGTTCTCGGCGCCCAGTTCCCGGCGGCGGGCGCCGGAGGAGAGGGCCGGGTCGCTCTCCCACCAGTCGATGCCCATCTCCTTGGCCTTGTCGACGGAGGCGACGACGAGGCGGAGCTTGATGGTGAGCAGTTCGATGTCGAGGAGGTTCACGCGGATGTCGCCTGCGATGACCACGCCCTTGTCGAGCACCCGCTCCAGGATGTCGGCCAGGTTGGCGCCGGCGGCGGTGGGGGCCGGCGGCCCGGGGCGGTCGGGGGTCATGGCTGTCGGCTCCTTCCCCCGGTGTGCTGCCGGATCTCTTCCAGCCGTTCGAGCAGCGCGTCCTCGCGCCGGTCGAATTCCTCCTCGTCGATCTCCCCGCGCATCAGTTCTTCCTCCAGTGCCTTCAGTTCGGCCTGGACGACGGCCGGGTCGTAGTAGAGGCGTTCGGCCTCGTCGACGACCCGGCGCAGCACCCAGCCGACGAAGCCGATCATTCGACGAAGCTGTAGACCGGCAGGGGTCCGTGGATCGTCAGGTCGATGTGGGGGTGGGCGCGGCGCAGCCGCTCCGCCTCCTCCAGCAACGCTTCGGCGCCGGACTCGGGCACCAGGTAGGAGACGTTGAGGAACCATCCACCGCTGTCGGGGCCGGGGCGCTCGTCCTCCGCCCGGGGGGCGAGGGCCTCGCGCAGCAGGTGGGCGTCGCGCGTCTCGCGCTCGCGCACGGCCGCGGCCACCTTCTCGCCGAACTGCAGGCGCTGCTCGTAGGAGCCGCCGCCGTCGGCGCGGTTGGCCTCGGCCAGGGTGCGCAGGCCGGCGTCCTCGGCGAGGACGAGGTGCAGGACGGCGTCCTCGTGGTGGACCGCCTTGACGTTGTACTCGACGCGGCCGGCGAGCCGGTCGAGGCGGTCGCGGTAGCGGTCGGTGTGCTCGGCGAGGACCTCGCGCACCTTCTCGTCGTCGTCGGAGACGCTGCCGAAGCGCATGGGCAGCACGGTGGTGTGCAGGCCGACCTGTGCCAGGACGCGCTGGTGGGCGAGCAGGTCGCGCCGCTTGGGCCGCAGCTCGGCGGGGCAGTCGCTGACGACCGCGGCCAGGTCGGCGGCCGTCACCAGGCGCACCGGCAGCGCGGGGTCGCCGATGCCGGTGAGGCCGGCCGGCAGCGCTGCGTCGGCGGCGCGTGCGATGCCGTAGACGTAGGTGCTCACTCGCTCTCCTCCTTCTTGCGGGAGGTGCCGCGGCGGGAGCCCTGGGAGTCGCCACGCACCTGCTGCACCGCGTCCGCGATGCTCTGCGCGGCGCCGGAGATGGCGCCCTTGGTCTTGCCCCGGGCACCGCCTTCGGTGACGCCCTCGGTGACATTGCCGACGAGGTCGGGCAGGCCGGCGCTGCGATGCGGGCCGGCTTCCAGGTCGAGGCGGTTGCAGGCCTCGGCGAAGCGCAGGTAGGTGTCGACGCTCGCGACGACGACACGCACGTCGATCTTCAGGATCTCGATGCCGACCAGGGAGACGCGCACGAAGGCGTCGATCACCAGGCCGCGGTCGAGCACCAGCTCCAGGACGTCGTACAGACCGCTGGTACCGCCTGCACCCCCGCCGCCCTGTGGTGCGGGGACAACGCTCATCGAAAGACTTCCTCTCGTCCTTCCGCGGGACTTCCCACAGGACTTCCCGTAAGCCTTCCCACGGGATTTCCCGCCGGGAATTCCCTCCGGTACCTCCTGGATCCGCTTTTCTCGCTCCCGCCCTCCCGTGGGGCTAACGGGAATCGGTCCTTCCCCGTTCGTAGCGACGCAGCCGACGGTAGCCGGTGAGCATGCCGTCGGAATCGAGGGTGACTTCGTAGAGCGCCATCACGCTCATCGTGTCGGGAATGCGGGAGAGCTCGACCACTTCGGCCTCCAGCACCCACCCGCCGTCCTGCGTCCGCTCGAACCGGGCCAGCCCTTCGGGGCGCAATCCGGTGAGTTCGGCGAACTGTTCGCGGGCGGCGCGGAGCAGGTGGACGGCCGACGGGGCGGAGCGTTCGGTTCCGCGTTCGTCGGGTGTACCGGTTGTCTTCTCGGAGTCGGTCATGGGCCCCTCTCGGTTTCGGTCGACGGGCCTGCTGCTGCGGATACCGTGGTGTGGGCCGCTCAAACACGGGAAGGAGGAAAACATCCGTGCGCCCGTTCGTGGAGCGGGCCGTGGAGTAACCGGGGTAATTCCGGGAACACGAACCGTCGGAGGTTGATAACTATGGTTCCTCTGCTCCTTGTTCTGCTCCTCGCCCTGATCCTCTTCGGCGCGGGATTCGCCATCAAGGTCCTGTGGTGGTTCGCCGTCGCGGTCCTGGTGATCTGGCTCCTCGGCTTCGTCATGCGCTCCGCGGGAACGGGAGGTGGCCGGGGTCGCTGGTACCGATGGTGAGGGTGTGAATCGCTTTCCCGCGTGGACGTCGCACACCCACCGCGCAGGGGCCGCCGGGAATCCACCCGGCGGCCCCTGGCCGTTCACCGTCCATCGGCGTCCACCGGTGCACGTCATCCGCCG
Source organism: Streptomyces sp. PKA51 (assembly GCF_057552455.1). NCBI lineage: Bacteria > Bacillati > Actinomycetota > Actinomycetes > Kitasatosporales > Streptomycetaceae > Streptomyces > Streptomyces sp. PKA51. The sequence continues at coordinate 205,956 of NZ_BAAJPZ010000006.1, read as the reverse complement.
ACGCGCGGCCGAAAGAAGTGGGGAATAAGTGCGCCGGGGACGGATGATCCGGCGCGCTCCGGGCAGGAGCTGCTCTGTGGGACTGCAGACGCAAAGGAGGCTGTGACATGACCGGCACCAGCGCGACGCGGTCGGTGACGACCCGGCGGACCGGTATCGCCACGCCGGAGTCCGCGACGGACCCGCTGCCGCGGGTGGAGGACGCGGGCAGTGTGGATCCGCGTGACGCCCGGGCGCTGACGAAGGTCTTCCTCGACCGCCTGGCCGTGCTGGAGGAGGGCACGCACGACTACCAGTACGTGCGCAACACCCTGATAGAGATGAACCTCTCGCTCGTGCGCTTCGTCGCCGGGCGGTTTCGCGGCCGCGCCGAGCAGATGGAGGACATCGTCCAGGTCGGCACGATCGGCCTGATCAAGGCGATCGACCGCTTCGACCTGACACGCGAGGTCGAGTTCACCACATTCGCCATTCCTTACGTCACCGGCGAGATCAAGCGTTTCTTCCGTGACACCGGTTGGGCCGTGCATGTGCCGCGGCGGCTGCAGGAGTTGCGGGTGGAGCTGGCCAAGGCCACCGACGAGCTCTCCAGCCGGCTCGGCCGCTCCCCCAGTGTCCGCGAGCTGGCCGAGGTGATGAACCTGTCGGAGGAGGAGGTCATCGAGGCCAGGATCGCCAGCAACGGCTACCGGGCCAACTCCCTCGACGTGCCCGCCGACGAGGCGCCGCAGCGCGGCCACGGCAGTGCCCGGCCGTGGTCGGAGCGGATCGGCACCACCGACGAGAACCTGGAGAAGGTCGAGAACCTGCACGTCCTGGAGCGGCTGCTGCCGTGCCTGGACGAGCGTGAGCGGCGGATCCTGGGGATGCGCTTCGGCCAGGAGATGACGCAGTCCCAGATCGGGGCCCAGCTGGGCATCTCCCAGATGCACGTCTCGCGGCTGCTGAGCCGTACGCTCGCGCGGCTGCGCGAGCACATGCTCACCGACAGCTGAGCACGGGCGCCGGTGCCTGCCGACGGTGAGCGCAGAGGGGCTGCGCATCTGCGCGGGTGCGGGCGGGTCGGGGCGCGTAGCAGCGGTACGGCGTCACCCGCGGCTCGACGGCCGCACGACGACGCCCTGCGCAGCGTGCCGTGCGGCGGCGTATGCGCCGGGGCGCGGTGCCGCCTGTCCGTGCGGGGCCTGCGTGCCGATACCGGCTGCTTCTTCGTGTTTGTTCCGGCTCGCGGGGGCAAGCCGCCTCCTGGTACGCGTCCGTGCCGCAAGCCGACGCCGGAAGGAGCCCTCCGTGGTCGTCGTCGCCCTTCTCCTGCCGCCCCTGCTGCTCGGGCTGGTGCTCGCCCTGGGCCAGTACGAGGAACGCCTTCTGAAGAATGGTTCCGCCACTCGGGTGCCGGAGCCCGCCGCACCGGACGGGCGGCAGGCGCCCGTCCGGCGGTTGCGAGCCCTGCCGGGGCCGCCCGGCGAGGACGGACCCCGGCACCGTTCCCGCGGCCGGCACGCCGCCTGAGGCCGCCTCACCGCGGCGGCCCGGGCGGGCCCCTCCCGCCCGGGCCGCCGTGCGGCATGCCGGCGGCCGTGGCAAGGATGCCGTAACGGGCGCATCCGCCCCCGGACGACCGCCACGAGAAGGGAACCCCATGGACCAGCAGCACAGCGGTGCCACCGGGCGCGTGGCCGTGGTGACCGGCGCCGACTCCGGCATCGGCCGCGCCACGGCCGTCCGGCTGGCCCGCGCCGGCCTGGACGTCGGCATCACCTACCACTGCGACCTCGACGGCGCCCGGGGCACCGCCGCCGAGGTACGGGCCCTGGGCCGGCGCGCGGCGCTCGCGCGCATGGACCTCACCGACCTGCCCGCGGCCGCCGACGCCGTCGACGAGCTGGCCGAGCAGCTCGGGCGCCTCGACGTCCTGGTCAACAACGCCGGGACGGGCGTACGGGCCCCCTTCGTCGAGGTGCCGCTGGAGACGGTCCGCGAGGTGCTCGACGTGGACCTCGTCGGCCCGCTGCTGTGCGCGCAGCGGGCGGCGCGGCGCATGATCCGGCAGGGCGGTGGCGGCCGGATCGTCAACGTCACCAGCGTCCACGAGCACCAGCCGCGGGTGGGAGCGGCCCCCTACTGCGCCGCCAAGGGCGGTCTGGGCCTGCTCACGCAGGTGATGGCCCTGGAACTGGCCGAGCACGGCATCACCGTCAACGCCGTCGCCCCCGGCGAGATCGCCACGCCCATGACCGGGCAGGAGGACGTCGACGTGCACGGCGTGCGCAGGCCGGGCGTCCCCCTGGGACGGCCGGGGGACGCGCGGGAGGTGGCCGCCGTGATCGCCTTCCTCGCCGGGCCGGAGTCCGGCTACGTCACCGGGGCCTCGTGGAGCGTGGACGGCGGGATGCTGCGCATGGGCCCGCAGGCCGGTTCCCACCTGCGGGACGACTCCTGGCGCGTGCCGTGAGCCCGCCGCGGCGGGCCCGGCGCGCAGCGCCGCCGCCGGGCCGCCGGCCTCGGTGGGCCGGCGTTCCGGCGGCGGACAGGAGTGTTCCGCGGTGGTTCGGGTCAGCTCATCCCTTCTTCGTCGCCTCCTTGGTGACCTCCGCCGGGGAGCCGTAGCTCTTCTTGGGCATGGCGCTCAGGGCGTCGACGGTCTTCTTGTCGGCACCGTGGCTCTTGGCGTGCTCCACGAGGGTCTCCTTGGAGGCGGGGTAGTCCACGCCGCCGAGGGACTTCTGGAGCTGGATGGGGTTCACTGTCATGGCCCCCGGGGTAACCGGCCCGGTGCACGGCATGAGCGGCTCGCCGGCGATTCACCCCGACGGCCCAGCTCGCGCCGGCCGGGCCGCCGCGAGCGCCCGATGAGCGCAACGGGCCCGCCGGGAGGACACTGGAGAGTGGAAAGGTCCCCTTGCGGAGGTGATCATTGTGGTGCCACTGCTGCTGGTCCTGGTCCTCGTCGTGATCCTCTTCGGCGCCGGCTTCGCCATCAAGGTCCTGTGGTGGATCGCCCTGGCCGTCCTGATCCTGTGGCTGCTGGGCTTCCTGATGCGCTCCGGCGGAGGCCGCTGGTACCGCTGGTAGAACCCGAGGCGGCCCGCGGGCCGCTGCGGAGGTGATGCGATGGCGCTGGCGCACCATGATCACTTGCAGGGCAGAGCCGCCCTGGTGACGGGCTCCTCGCGGGGCCTGGGTCTGCTGATCGCCCGCGAGCTGGCCCGGCGCGGCTGCGCGGTGATGCTCTGCGCCCGCGACGAGAGCGGCCTGCGCCGCGCCGAGCGCATGCTGCGCGAGGACGGGGCCGAGGTCGCCTCGGTCGCGGCCGACGTGAGCGAACCCTCCGCTGCCGAGCGCCTGGTGGCCCGCACCACCGAGGCGTTCGGCAGTTTGGACGTCCTGGTCAACAACGCCGGAGTGATCCAGGTCGGGCCGCTGCGGGCGATGCGGGAGGAGGACTTCCGCTCCGCGATGGAGACCATGTTCTTCGGGCCGCTGCGGCTCACGCTGGCCGCGCTGGAGGGCATGCGCGAGCGCGGCGAGGGCCGCATCGTGAACGTGTCGTCCATCGGCGGCCGCATCGCCGCCCCGCACCTGCTGCCCTACGACGCGGCGAAGTTCGCCCTCGCGGGCCTGTCCGAGGGCCTGCGGGCCGAGCTCGCCGGCGAGGGCATCAGCGTCACCACGGTGCTGCCGGGGCTGATGCGCACCGGCTCGCACACCGCGGCCCGCTTCAGCGGGCAGGCGGCGCGCGAGTACGGCTGGTTCGCCGTCGCCGCGGGACTGCCGGGGCTGTCCATGGACGCCGAACGGGCCGCCCGCGCCATCGTGCGCGCCGCCGAGCGGCGCCGGCCGGAACTCGTCCTGACCGCCTGGGCGAAGGCCGCCGTACGGATGCACGGCCTGGCACCGGCCACCACGACGCGGGCACTGTCGCTCGCCTGCCGGCTGCTGCCGGACACCGGAGCACGGCCGGAGCACGTCGTTGCAGGGTACGAGGCGGCGGCGGGCGTCTCCTCGCCCCTCGTGCACCGGCTCACCGTCCTGGGCGACCGGGCGGCCGCCCGCTTCAACCAGGCGGCCCGCCGGCGGGCCGGAAGGGAGAGGGTGCGTCATGCCCGGACGTGAGGAACTGCCCGACACCATTCGGCGCTCGGACGCGAAGGCCCGCCGCACCTGGATCAAGGCCCACGACTCGGCCGTCGAACAGTACGGCGAGGGCGAACGCGCCCACCGCGTCGCCTTCGGGGCACTCAAACACACCCACGAGAAGGTCGGCGACCACTGGCAGCCCAAGGAACACGGCCGCAAGGGCCCCTCCGACGAGCGCTCGCGCCGGCCCCGCGGCACCTCCGGCGCCTCGGCCGAGGGCGTCGACACCGGGGCGAGCAAGGAACACCTGCGGCAAGTGGCCCGCGAACTGGGCATCGAGGGCCGCTCGACCATGGCCAAGGCCGAACTCGTCGAGGCGATCCGCAAGGCCAACGCGCGCGAGACCGCGGCCGCACGCCGCCGGGACGGCTAACGCCTGTCCGACGCGACACGGCACCCCCGTCTGCCGTCTGCGGGGGCGTCGTGGCTCATCGCGCAGTTCCCGGCGCCCCATAGGGGCGCGGGGAACTGCGCGATCGGCCAGCGGCGGCCCGCAGCCGAACGCGCCACCGCGAGGCCCCGGCGAAGCACGGCACCCTGCCTGCGGGCACGTCGTGGCTCGTCGCGCCCACGCGGCGGGGCCGCACATCGACAACGCCCCGCGCCCCTACGGGGCGCCGTGGGCTGGGGCAGTGCCCCGTAGGGGCGCGGGGAACTGCGCGATCGGCCACGACGCACCCGCAGTCGAACGCACCGCCCCGAGGCCCGGGCCAAGCACGGCACCCCGTCTGCGGGCGCGCGGTGGCTTATCGCGCAGTTCCCCGCGCCCCTTACGGGGCACCCGTGGTGCCCCGCGACGAAGATCCGCCGGACAGGCGCCAGGGCGTCACAGCGTCGTCTCGGGCCAGACGCTGCTGCCGCCGCCGCGCCACTCGACGAGCGCGGAGTTGTCGAGGTCGACGGTGTCCAGCCCGTAGCGGCGCATGAAGTCCTGCAGGTCCCGCAGGGAGTGGGCCTTGCCCACCGAATCGCCGTGGATCTTCACCATGCGGGTGCCCTCCACGAGCGGGTGGACGACGACCGGGGGCTCTTGCTTGTCCATGGCGGCACACTAGTGCGGCCCGCCCCGCGGATCACGCAGCCCGCTCGTGGCGGGGCCCGGAGTGCGCCGGTGTGGCGCAGCGCCGGCCTCAGCTCGGCTTGCGCGGGCGGTGTTCGTCGAGGGGCTCGGCCTCCTCCGAGGTCAGCGCCTCGGGCTCGCGCCACTCCTCGGTCCGCGTGGGACGGCCGTCGCGGGTCTGCGCCGTGCGCATCTCCTTCTTCAGCTCGTCGTCCTTCTTCGGCCCGTGCTTGTCGCTCTGGCGCTCCATGGCAGTGCCGCTCCTTGTTCGCGTCCGGGTATCCGGTGGTTCGGCGGGGTCGATCAGGGTTCAGGTCTTGTCGGACTGCTGCTCGGGCGGCACGCCGCCACCGGGGCCGCCGCCCTTGGCGCCCTTGTCGCTCCCGTGCGCCCGCCGGGAACCGCCGGGGCCCACCGCTCGGTCCTGGCCCGCCTTGGCGTCCGCCGAATTCTGGACGGTGGCGCCCTTCTTGCTCCGGTGCACAGCACTCTGCTGGGGGTTCTTGCCCATCGCGTCCTCCACGCGTACGTACGGGTTGGTGCGCTTGCCGGTGCGCTTGTTGCCGATGCGCCTTGCCGGTCACCGCCGGCGGAAACCCGCCCCCTGTCACCAGCGTAGGCGCGGCCCGTGCCGGTGGCGCGGCGGGCGGGCGCGTCACCCGTGGGCGCCGTGCCCGCCGGCCTGCTCCAGCCGGCGGACGTCGGCCTCGACGGTCGGCGGCAGTCGCCGGCGGTGCACGACGACCGCCGGCAGCCGCGCCAGCGCCTCGTACAGCGCGCGCCGCACGGCACGGTCGTGCCGGGCCTGTGCGGCGGCCTGGACGGTGTGCCCGAGGACGTGCGGCAGCGGGCGGCGCAACCAGCAGGTCAGCAGCTCGTTGCGGCGCCAGCGCACGGTGCGTCCGGCGCGGTGCAACGGCTCGGGGTGGTGGTGGGCGACGACGTCGGGACGGTGGACCACGCCCCAGCCCCGGGCCGCCAGGTCGTAGGCCAGCAGGCTTTCCTCGCCCCCGAAGAACAGGACCGGGTGGAAGCCTCCCGCCTGCAGGTACGCCTCGCGGCGGACGACGGCGGCACAGCACAGGAAGCCCAGCACGCTGGGGCCGGGCAGGTCGGGGGCGCGGCCCAGCGGGGACGCCGCCAGGGCCGCGTTCATCGGGTCCGGCCGCTCGTCCTCGCCGACCAGGGCGGCTCCCGCGAGCAGGCCCAGCCGCGGATGGTCGCGCATCAGGGCCGCGGCCCGGGCCAGGGAGCCGGGCGCCCACCACGAGTCGTCGTCGCAGAACGCGACGTACGGCGCCCGGGCGTGGCGCACACCGTGCGTCCGCGCGAGCGCGCCGCGGTTGCGCGGCAGGCGCAGCACCCGGATGTGCGGGAAGCGCTCCCGGACCATGGTCGGGGTGCCGTCGGTGGACGCGTTGTCGACCACGAGGATCTCGGGTCGCTCCGGAAGACCGGTCAGCCGCTCCAGGGTGCGGGCCAGGGACGCCCTGCGGTCACGCGTGGCGACGACGACGCCGATGCAGGGCGTCACGCGGGCACCGCTTCGAGCCGGGCCAGGGCATCCAGGACCTCGTCGGGGGTGATCCGCAGCAGCCGTGCGTCGGGACGCGACGCGTGCGGGTCGCCCGCAGGGCCGGGGTGCCACAGGGCGCGGTGCCGCGGCAGCGGCGGGGGTCCCCACAGGGCGGGCGCCACGGGGCCGAAGAGAGTGACGCTGGGGGTGCCGTGGGCGACGGCGAGATGGGCAATGCCGGTGTCGCCGCTGACGACGGCCCGGGCACCGGCCACCAAGGCGGACAGGACGGGGAAGTCGAGCCCGCCGCCCAGGGCTTCGGCGCCGGGCACGGCCACCCGGGCGACCAGGTCGTCCTCGCCGGGCCCCCCGGTGACCACCACGCGCCGCCCCCGGGCCAGCAGGCTGCGGGCCACCGCCGCGTACCGCTCGGCTGGCCAGCAGCGGGCGGCGGAACCCGCGCCGGGGTGCAGCACGACCGCGCCGGGCGCCGGCGAGGGCCCCGAGGGCGGGTCGAGGGCCAGGTCGGCCGGGTCGGCGGGGATGCCGTAGAAGCGCAGCAGCCGGCACCAGCGCTCGCGCTCGTGCTCGTCCGGCGCCCAGCGGGGGCCGTCGATGCCGGGCGCCCCGGCGCGGGCGAAGCCCAGCAGACGATCCGGGGCGAGGGCGGCCAGCACGCGGTGGCTGGGCGGCCCGTTGCCGTGCAGGTCGACCGCGACGGCGGGGGGCGGTGCGTCCCAGGGGATGCTGCGCGGTACGGCCCGCCCGGGCGCCGCCGCCGGCAGGAGGGTGTCCACGGCACCGCATGCGGCGGCCGCCGCGGCGAGGCCGGGCGGGGCGGCGAGCACGATCTCGTGGCCGGGATGCGCGCGGCGCAGGGCCCGCAGCGCGGGCACGCCGGCGAGCAGGTCGCCCAACCCGAGCGCGCGCAGCACCAGCAGCCGGGGCCGCCGCTCCGGCCCGGCGCGCAGGGTCACCGCCGTGGGGTGACAGGACGTCACGAGGGTCCCCGCCGTGCCGGGTTCCCGCCCTCGTCCCCCCGGCCCCGCCGCCCGGGCGCCGCAGGCCGCCCCGGCCCAGGCCGCCGCCCCGCGGGCGCCGCCTCCTCCGACCGCCCGCCGGGCCGGTCCTTGACGGCCAGGGGGCCGGCCGGCCGCCCCGGCCCCGCCGCATCACCGCCAGGGCGTGTCCGGCGGATCTTCGTCGCGGGACACCACGGCGCCCCGTAGGGGCGCGGGGAACTGCGCGACAAGCCACGACGCGCCCGCAGTCGGCCCCGGGGTGGCGTGTCGGCTGCGGGCCGTCGCGGGCCGATCGCGCAGTTCCCCGCGCCCCTGACGGGGCGCCGTGGTTCCGCGTGACGAAGACCCGCCGCTCCCGCACGGCACGGGCAGCCGCGGGCCGGGAGGGGGCCGGCTCCCGCAGCTCGCGGGCCCCGCACCGCACGACATCGGGGACCCGCTTCAGACGGGCCGCAACGGGGCCGGCGCACCGCCCTCCGCAGGGGCTGCGGGCCGCAACGGGGCGACGGCGGGGTGGGCCGCATGGGGTGCTCCCTTCCGCGGGGGCGGCGGGGCCGCGGGGGCCCGGTTCAGGAGCAGGCTGGCACACAACCGGGCCGGGCACATCTCGGGGCGTCAGGGGGCGCGGCGCAGGGGTCCCCAGGGGCCGCGTTGGCGGCGGACCTCGTCTTCCGCCTCGTCGATCACGCGGGGGTCGATCCAGGCCATGGGGCGCACGTCGCGAACGAGGGGTTCGTTGTCGGGTCCGCGGCCGGCCTCGCGGCCGGTCAGGACCCAGGGGCGTACCCCGGGTGCCTTGTCGTGCCGCAGGTGGCTGTAGTCGTGCAGGCGTCTGGCCACCCACAGGCGGACGGGGCGGCCGGTCCACCAGGGTTCGATGCCGAGGGGGTTGGCCGACAGCCCGGGCAGGCTGGTGCCGGTGAGGTCGTCGGTGCTGGAGGCGCCCGCGTCGTGGGCGAGGTCCGGCTCGGGCCCGCGGGACCACCGCACGTACAGGGGCTCGTCGACGCGTTCGACGAGGGCGGCCACCGCGTCGAGGCTGGTGAGCACGGGGAGGCCGGACTGCGCCGCCGCGGGGCGGCGCCGGGTCACTTGCCGTCGCCCATGACCTTCCGCACGGCGTCGCGGGTGCGGTCGGCGATGGCGGTGAAGGGTCCGAGGAGGATGTTCTTCGTCGCGCTCTCGACGCCCGGGTGGGGGTGGGTGGGGGCCATGGCCTCCGCGGCCCGTACGGCCCTGGCCATGGTGGCGAGCCGGCGGGGGTCGTTGGCCTCGCGCAGCCGGTCGAACTCCAGTCGTTCCTCGGCGTCGGCGTGGGCCTCGACGTCGTCGCGCAGTGCGTTGAGGGTGGGGATGAAGTCGGGGCCCTCGGGGTCCATGTCCTCGAGTTCGGAGAGGACCTGTTTGGCTTCGCGTTCCTCGCGCAGCCGGTCGTCGACGACTTTGTCGCCGCTGGGGAAGGCGCGCCGGGCCGCCGGGTGGACGATCTCCTCCTCGGCCGTCTCGTGGATGGCCAGCAGCCGCACCAGGCGGTTGAGGGCGTCCTTGCGCGAGGTGCCGCCGCTGGCCTCGACCTCGCGGAAGAGTTCGCGGATCTGCTGGTGCTGCTGTTTGAGCAGCGTCACCACGTCGTCCTGGGCGCCTGCGGCGCCTTCGTGGGCCCTTTGTGCCATGACCACTCCCTGTCGGATCGGACGGCGGATACGCCGATACCGGGTACCCGGTGTGGTCCGCTCGCAGCAGCCGCGGGGGCGGCTTTTCATTCGCCTGGCCGAGTGGGATACGGCGTCCGGCGGCGGAGGTGGTACGGCCGGGCGCCGTCAGGCGGCGAGGGGGCCCGCGATGGCGTCGAGGTGCTGCAGGAGTGCGGGGCGGTGCAGGTCGGCCAGGGGGGCGACGAGGTCGGGATGGCGCAGCAGGGCGGCCGCGCGCCGGTCGCCGTCGTCGGGGGCGGTCAGGCGGCGGAAGTCGACGGGCAGCCCGCCCGCGTGGTCGGTGCCGGCGGCCGCAGCGGCCGCGGTGCGTGCCAGGGCGGGGTCGGTGAGCAGGCAGGCCGCCCAGCTGGCGACGACCTCGTCGACCCAGGTCCGCCACGCGTGGTCACCGTGGGTGTCCAGCTCGGCGCAGTCCGCGCCGCTGATCCAGTCGAGGCGGGCGGAGCCGCCGGGCCCGGCGACGAGGGCCAGGGCGGCGTCGAGCTCGGTGGGGTAGCGCAGCCAGGCGGCGGCGGTGACGGCCTGGCGGGCCTGTGTGTGCGCGAGGGCGGCGCTCAGGGCGCCGCCGGTGGGCGCGTAGGCGCGGGTGAGCCACTGGGTGGTGGCGGCGATGAGCGGGGTGAGGTCTGCGGACACGAGGAACGAGAAACCATTCGGCTCGGGTGCGGGAGAACCCGTAACGGTACCGGCCGGCTCGCCGGGCTCCCATGACGCGCGTCACGCCCGCCATTAGTGGAGCAGCTGCTCTATTATTGGAGCGATGCGCACGGTCGATCCCGAACAGCACGCCCGCAAGCGGGCGGCGATCCTTGACGCCGCGGCGGTGGAGTTCGCCACCCACGGGGTGGACGGCACCTCCACCGCCCGGATCTGCCGCCGGGCCGGTATCGGCTCGGGCACCCTCTTCCACTACTTCGCCACCAAGCGCGCGATCTTCCACGCGCTCTTCGGCGACGACTTCGAGAAGAATGCCGTCGCCTGCCGGCAGGCCCTGGATCTCGAGGATCCGGCCGCGGGGCTGGACGCGCTGCTGGACCATCTGCTGGCCGATCTCGGCGACCCGCTGGTGCCGGGCCTGGCCGCGGCGGTGCTGTTCGAGGTGAACCGGGACGAGGAGTTCGCCCGGCTGGTCGCCGGGGACGAGGCCCGTACGCGTGCCGCGCTCACCGAGCTGGTGCAGCGGCTGGCCGCGGCGGGCCGGGCCCCGGTCTTCGCCCCCGCGCGGGTGGCCGGGTGGATCCACACGCTCGTCGACTCCGGCTATCTCGGCGCCGGCGAGCCGGGCTTCGATCCCGTGGCGCACGCGGCCGAGCTGCGCCGGATCGTCGCCTGGCTGACGGGCTGCGCACCGTCCTGAGCTGCAGATGCGCACCGCGGCACGACCAACGACCCGACCAACGGCCGACCAACGGCACGACCTTCGACGAGACCACGACGACGAAAGGCGATGTACCGCCATGGCTTCGCACAACCCACCGGCCGACGGCCGCAGTCCGCTCGGCCCCACGCCCGGGGAGCGTGTCTTCGTCTGGAGCGTCTTCCCGCTCCTGGGGGCCGCCGTCGTGTGGCTGCTCAAGGTCTCGGCCGGCTGGGTGGCGTCGCTGCCCTGGGCGCCGCTGCAGGGCCCGTTCAAGCTGGTGGCCTCCGTCCCGGAGCCCCACGCCACGATCGGGGCGGTCGTCCTCGGGCTGGCCGCGGGGGCGGGGCTGGCGCTGCTCACCGAGCGCGAGTACGTCACCGCCGTCATGGACGGCAAGCAGGTGTCCTTCACCCGGGACGGGCACACGCGCACCGTGCCGCGCGACGCCGTGGCCGCGGTGTTCCGGGACGGCAAGCGGATCGTGCTGCTGGGGCACGGCACGCAGGAAGTGGCCCGGATATCCGGTGAGTTCTCGGTCAAGGCGTTCGAGGAGGCGTTCACGCAGCACGGCTGGCCCTGGCAGGCGGACGGGGATCCGCACCGGGACGCCTTCCGGCGCTGGATCGAGGGCGACCCGGCCCTCTCCCCCACCGCCCATGCCCTGTTGCGGTCCCGCGCGCATGCGCTCGGCAAGAGCCGTCACGACGATGCGGAGCAACTGCGCGCGGATCTCGGCGCGATGGGGATCGTCGTCCGGGAGGAGGGCCGGCGCCAGGAGTGGCGCCGCAGCGGCGGCGAGGCCCAGGGCGCGTGACGGCCGGGGCGGTAGTTACTGCGACCGGGTGAAGGTCGGCGGAGCCGGTTGCGGCGACCGGTGCCGCGCCGCGAGCGTGTGCTGATCACGTCCGAGCACCGATCGCCGAGCCGAGGGACGCAGCAGATGGGACGCATCGCCGCAGCACTCCGCCACGCCGCACGCCGTCGCACGGCACTGCGCCGTACAGCACTGCGCCGTACCGCAGGAGGGCGCCGTCGGGTGCGGTCGGCGCCGGCCGCCGCGGGCGCGGCCCTCCTGCTGTTCCTCACGGCCGCGCCGGCCGGGGCCGACGCGTCGGCGTGCGACGGCGGGACCTGTGTCGTCGTCGAGGGGAACGGGCTGTACGTCGCCAGGATCTCCGCTTCCCCGGCCCCCGACGGCGACTTCTTCGGGCACTTCCACCTCTACGGGGCCGGGCTGAACACCACCAGCGCCCTGCGGCACTGGCGGCACGGCCAGCGCTACACCCAGGCGCTGGGCCGGCGGCTGCCGGCCCCCGACCGGATCTGCGTCGAGGGCGTGGAGCACCTGGAGGAGAAGACCCTGCCGCACGGCCGTGCCTGTGTCACGATCCGCTGACCGCCGGCGGGGGCGGCGGTGGCCCCCTCCCGCAGGCCGCCCGGCTGCCCTACTGTGCTCCGCGACGACCGGCGGCAGCCGGCGGAGGGAGAGCGACGCATGGACGAGGACGAGGACCGGCGGTTACGGGCGATCGCGCCGGAGATCTCCTACGTCACCATCGGCCTGATGCGCAGGACCGTGGGGCTCGAGCCCGCGGAGCGGGTGCCCCAGGAGGCGCTGGCGGTGGCCGACGACGTCCTGGCCCGGCACGGCACCGACGGGCTGCGGGTGCTGGTGATGAGCCTGGCCGGGTGGACGGCGGTCGGCATCGAGAACATCGCCCACCTGACCAGCAAGACGCACGAGGCACTCATCGACGACATAGAACTGACGTGCCTGGAGGCCAATACCGACGGCTGACCCCGCGCTCACCGGGGCCCGCGTGCGCGGCCCCGGCCGCGGTCACTTCTTCAGCGCGCTGCGCTTCTGCCACTGCTCCCAGGTCTCCTGCCAGACCTCCAGGCCGTTGCCGACGTCCGTCTTCTTGGTGCTGGTGGTGTTCTTCACCTCGACGGTGGAGCCGATCAGCAGGAAGTCGTAGATCTTCTTGGCGTCGCTCGTGGTCATGCCGAAGCAGCCGTGGCTGTTGTTCTCCACGCCGATGGACTTGTTCCACGGGGCGGAGTGCAGGAAGGTGCCGGAGGCGGTCAGGTGGGTGACCCACTGCGAGTCCAGCATCCACTCGTTGCCGTGGCCGATGGTGGCCGAGTCCATCGTCTCCGCGGCGTTCTTGCTGCGCACGGTGTGCACGCCGCCGCGGGTGGGGTCGGTGGGAGAACCCGCGGAGCCCATGATGTGGCCGACCTCCTTGTTGTTCTCGTACATCGTCAGCTTGTGGGCCGGTACGTCGATGACGGCCTTGCGGTCGGCGCCTATGGAGAAGGCGAAGGCGTAGTTGCGGGCGAACCAGCCGCCCTCGCCGGAGTCGATGCCGGCGAGGCTGCCGTTGACGGAGACCTTGGTGCCCGTGGGCCAGTAGTCCTTGGGCCGCCAGTCGATGCGGTCCTGGCCGGACCAGTCCTTCACCCAGCCCCAGGCGCCCTCCACCTTCGGCTGGGTGGTGACCGTCAGGGACTTCTCGATCTCGGCGCGCTTGCTCTCGTCGACGGGGTGGTCGAAGAGGATGGAGACCGGCATGCCCGTGCCGACGGTCTCGCCGTTGCCGGGCGTGTTGGTGAGCTTGTTGACCTTCGGCGCCTGCTGGGTGGTGAAGGTCGCGGTGGACTGCGACTCCTTGCCCTTGCCGTCCTTGCCGCCCTTGGCCTTGGTGTGCACGGTGTAGGTGGTCTTCGGGGCGACCTTGCCGTCGGAGGTCCACGCGGAGCCGTCCCCGGCCAGCTTGCCCGTGACCTGATTGCCCTTGTCGTCCTTGACCTCGACGCCGGTGAGCCGGCCGCCGTCGGCCTTGACGGATATCGGCGAGCCGAGCTTGACGTCCTGGCCGCCGCCGGGCGTGACGGTCACCTTGGCCTCGGGCCCGGCATCCGAACCGCCGGAGCCCCCGGAGCAGGCGGTGAGGGCGACGGAGCCCAGAATTGCGGATGCCACCAGGGCGGTGCGACGGCCCGATGCGACGTGCACGTGAGTCGACCTTTCTCGCTGTCTGTCAGTGTCGTGAGCTTCGCGGCGGACACGCCCACGGCCGAACCGCCGCACGATGTCCGAACAGTCCGGCGGCGCCCCCACCACACCTCTACAGATGATCTGCGCGCTTGGACGGTTGCACGCAGAAAGAAACATTTGTCTGCGGGGGTGGGCGGGGGCGCCGGCGGACCGTCCGTCAGGGCGCCGGCGTCGGGCCCTGCATGTGCCGGCTGATCCACTGGATGGGGCCCTCGCCCATGCTGGGAACGTAGGTGGCGGCGTTGTGCTCGCCGTCCGGTATCTCCCGCAGCATGGTGTGGACGGGGCCCTTGTTCCCGTACGAGGCGATGAACTTCTTGGCCGCGGCCATCGCCTTCTTCTCCTTGGTGCCGACCTGGAAGGCGAGGTAGACGTCCGGGCCCTTGCGGGCGATGAGCTGCGGGGCGAGCTTCTCCGGGTTGTTCTCCTGCTTCTCCTTCTCGTGCCCGCTCCACAGCAGGGAGTCGGGGACGATGTCGGGGCCGGAGGCGATGACGGCCTTGAACTTGTCCGGGTGCTTCAGCACGGACTTCAGGCCCGCGAAGCCGCCGGTGGACGATCCCATGAACGCCCAGCCGTCGCGCGAGGTCAGCGTCCGGAAGTTGGCCTTGACGAGGTCGGGGACGTCCTCGGTGAGCCAGGTGCCCATCTTCGGCTGGCCGGGGATGTCACTGCCGTCCCAGTACCGGCCCAGCTTGGGGTCCTTGGGGTCCTGGTCGTGGTTCTCGGGGTTGAGCACGGGCATGACGACGATGAAGGGCAGGGACTTGCCCTCCTTGGACCACTGGGCGATGGAGGACTGCAGCTTGAGGTTGGTGCCCATCCAGTAGTTCCTGGGGTAGCCGGCGCCGCCCGGCAGCGCGATGAGCACCGGGAAGCCGCTGTTGGCGTACCGGGCGTCCTTGTACTGCTCGGGCGCCCAGACCCACACGTCGCCGGTGAAGCCGGACTTCTTGCCGTGCAGCGTGGTACGGGCGATCTTGGTGCCGTCCCCCAGCGTGTTCTCCACCCGGAAGTCGGCCTGCGGGCCGGTGGGCATCTGCGTCCCCGCGGCGCCCTTGCCCCCGCCCTTGCCGAAGTCGACGGGATCGCCCTTGTCGGAGAAGACGTCGAAGAAATTCAGCACCGGCCAGGCCACCAGACCGAGGACGACCACACAGGCCACCAGCCAGAGCCGGCGCCTGCGGCGCGAGAGGGGCATCACGACACTCCAGGGGTCTTGCTGCGCCCCGTCCGGGGCGCCATGAACGTGTTTCCGGAAGTGGTGATGTCACCCGTGACGACAGGGGTTCCTCTCGTCACACAATGGTCAAAAAGCACATCCGGCCGTCCCGCCGCGGGTGCGGCGGGACGGCCCGGGCGGCCGACGGTGTCAGTGCGTGGCGATGGCCGGGTCGCTCACCCCGTTCTCGCCGTTCTCCACGTGTCCGGCGAAGCGGCGCAGGTACGTGGGATCCCCCTCGCAGGTGACGGTCACGTCGTACCAGCGCTTGCCGTGGTGCAGGTCGAGGTGGTGCACGGCGCGCCCGCCCGCGCGCACGGCGAGGGTCCGGCGGTCGCCGCCGTAGGCGTCGGCGACGGTCAGCCGGCAGGTGCCGCTGCCCGGATTGGTCACGGTCAGCTGCAGGCCGCCGGTGCGGGCGTCGTGGCGGGCGGTGATCTCCGGTGCGGCCGTCGTCCCGGAGCCGCGGAAGGTGCGCAGGAAGCCGTTGGGGCCGTAGGCGGTCAGGTCGTAGACGCCGTGGGAGTAGGCGGTGTTCCAGGTGTCGGAGATCTTCTTGCCCGCCTCCGCGGTGTACGTCCACGGGCCGTCGGTGCGGTTGCCGGAGGCGACGGTGAAGCAGGCGCCGGCCGCCTCTCCCCCGCTGAAGGTGAGCGTGAAACGCCCGGTGGAGGGCGTCGCCGCGCCGTCGACCAGCGGGGCGTACGGCAGCGGGCGGGTGGGGCGGGTGCCGCGCTCCTGCACCGGCAGAGCCGGCGTGGCCGGCGGCTTGGGCACGTAGCTGTCGTGCCGCTGGTGGTCCTTGGGCACGTACGCGGCGGTGTCCGGCAGCGGGGCGGGCCGGGGCTGCTTGAGGCGGAAGTCGAAGGCGGAGGTCAGGTCGCCGCACACGGCCCGGCGCCAGGGCGAGATGTTGGGCTCGCGCACGCCGAAGCGCTGCTCCATGAAGCGGATGATCGAGGTGTGGTCGAAGGTCTCGGAGCAGACGAAGCCGCCGGTGCTCCAGGGCGAGAGGACGAGCATGGGCACGCGCTGGCCGAGGCCGTAGGGGCCGGCCGCGTAGTGGGCGTTGCCGCGGAAGACGTCGAGGGAGACGTCCACGGTGGAGCGGCCCTGGGCGGCGGAGGCGGGCGGGAAGGGCGGGGCGACGTGGTCGAAGTAGCCGTCGTTCTCGTCGTAGGTGAGGAACAGGGCGGTCCTGCTCCACACCTCGGGATCGGCCGTCAGGGCGTCGAGGACCTGGGAGACGTACCAGGCGCCGTAGTTGGCCGGCCAGTTGGGGTGCTCGGAGAAGGCCTCGGGCGCGACGATCCAGGAGACCTGCGGGAGCCGGCCGGCCTCGACGTCGGCCTTGAGGACGTCGAAGTAGCCGTCGCCCTTGCCGGCGTCGGTGCCCCGGCGGGCCTTGTCGTACAGCGCCTCGCCCGGCTTGGCGTTGCGGTACTGGTCGAAGTACAGCAGCGAGTTGTCGCCGTAGTTGCCGCGGTAGGCGTCCTGGATCCAGCCCCAGGAGCCGGCGGCGTCCAGGCCGTTGCCGACGTCCTGGTAGATCTTCCAGGAGATGCCGGCCTGCTCCAGGCGCTCGGGGTAGGTGGTCCAGGCGTAGCCGGCCTCCTCGTTGCCGAGGACGGGGCCCTTGCCCTTGCCGTCGTTGCCGGTGTGGCCCGTCCACATGTAGTAGCGGTTGGGGTCGGTGGCGCCGATGAAGGAGCAGTGGTAGGCGTCGCAGATGGTGAAGGCGTCGGCGAGGGCGTAGTGGAAGGGGATGTCCTCGCGGGTGAGGTGGGCCATGGTGCCGGCGGACTTCGCGGGGATCCACTGGTCGTACTTCCCCTGGTTCCACGCCTTGTGGCCGCCGGCCCAGTCGTGGTTGAGGCCCTCGATGAACTGCATGCCGAGGTCCTCGGCGTCCGGCCGGTAGGGCAGCACGTCCTTGCCGCCGGAGCTCTGGTGCCAGACGTCCTTGCCGCCGGAGAGCACCATGGGCCGGGGGTCGCCGAAGCCGCGCACTCCGGCGAGCGAGCCGAAGTAGTGGTCGAAGGAGCGGTTCTCCTGCATGAGGACGACGATGTGCTCGACGTCCTCGATGCCGCCCGCCCGCCGTCTTGCGGGGATGGCCGCGGCGCGGTCGATGCTGCCCGAGAGCGCCGAGAAGGCGGCGGTGGCCCCGGCTATCTGCAGGAAGCGCCGCCGGTTGAGTTCTGCCATGTCCGGATGACCTCTTGGGGTGAGGGGAAGGAAGCCAGCGAAGTGTTCCAAGGGGATCCGGAGCCGGGGAAGGTCTGGTATCGGCCGTGTGACGCGGCACGGTACGCGGGACGAACAGCCAGGTCAGCGGCGCGCGGCGAGGGCGGGGACCGCGCCCTGGTCCGGACCGCGCCGCGCGGAGGCACGAGGCAGGCGTGGCAGGCGTGCAGGAGATGCACGCGGCAGGCATGCAGGAAGGGCAGGCGGGCGCGGATGCGCCTGCCTGCCCTTCGGTGCGGTGCCGGGGGCTACCTCAGCGGGTGCTGTTGCGGAAGCCGATGATCACGGCGCCCCACCAGCAGATCTGGGAGATCACGGCCGTGGCGCCGCCCCAGGCCAGCAGGGCGTTGGTCGGGCCGCCGGCGCGCCGCTCGGCCTGCTCGGCCATGCGGCGGTCCAGCAGGCCCGCCTGCAGGCCGTTCAGCGTGAGCACGAGGACCAGCACCATCTTGATCAGGGTGGGCGTCGCGAAGGGGTTCGGGTGCAGGAACAGGCCGCTGAAGACCAGGCCCGCCAGGCCGGCCCAGATGGGCACGTGCAGGCGGCTGGTGTTGCCGAGGGCCTCGGGGAGGGTGCAGCGTCCGGTCATCCACAGCAGGCCCCAGTAGTCGGCCACCAGGACGGCGCCGAAGCCGAGCACGAGGGTCGACAGGTGGACGAACAGCGCCACGGAGTGCAGCGAGGCGTCGGCCTGCAGGTGCATGGCGACCCACACGGCCGCGGCCCAGGCGACGCAGATGGCCGCGCCGGCGGCGCCGACCGTCCGCCAGGAGTCGTACAGGCCGAGCCGGGGCCGGGCGTGCCGGCCGGCGGGGGCGGTGGTGGGACGGAGCGCACGGGGCGCCCGCAGCGGGGGAACGACGGTCAGGGACGATTCCGACGGCAGAGCGGCCACGTGATTGCTCCAAACAACCTGCAAAGGGCAAGGTCTTTCTCGATGAGATGAGTGCGCCTTTGTTTAGGCGCTCCTTAACCTCAGCATTATCCGGCCGGAAGGTCAAGCCTCCCAGGTCGGAGCGGGAATTCGGAGAATTCCGATCTTTGAATTGAAGCCCTGTGCGGATGCTTACAGAATTGCGAATGTCACATTCTGCGGGAAAAACTCGGTTGCCTCGGCGAACGAAAAAGCCCCCGGCGGCGCCCCGCGGCGACTGCCGGGGGACGCCGCCGGGGGCGGCCTGCGGGCGGCGCGCTCGGCGCCGCCCGCGGGAGAAGGCTCAGCCGGCCTCCACGGCCTGCGCCTCGGCCTCGCGCTTGGTGCGCTCGACCCGGCCGCGGACGAGGAACCAGCCGCCGACGAGGGCCGCGAGGATCAGCGGCAGGCACAGCACCGTGGTGCGGCCGGCGCCCGGCTCGGAGGCCATCAGGCCCAGCACACCGGCCAGGAAGACCAGCGTGACGATCTGGGTGTAGGGCGCCCAGGGCAGCTTGTACCCGGGGCGGGTGACCCGGCCGTCCTTGGAGCGGCGCCAGAACAGCAGGGAGCAGACCATGATCATGCCCCAGGTGCCGATGATGCCGATCGCGGCGAAGTTCAGCACGATCTCGAAGGCGTCCGCCGGGACCACGAAGTTCAGGCCGACACCCAGCACGCAGAAGAACGCGGTGAGCAGGATGCCGCCGTAGGGCACCTGGCCCTTGTTCATCAGGCCGGTGAACTTCGGCGCGGAGCCGGACATGGCCATCGAGCGCAGGATGCGGCCGGTGGAGTACAGGCCGGAGTTCAGGCTGGAGAGGGCCGCGGTCAGGACGACGAGGTTCATCACGCCGGCCGCGTACGGCACGCCGATCTTGGACAGGACGGTGACGAAGGGGCTCTCGCCGGCGTGGTAGGCGGTGTACGGCAGCAGCACCGCGAGCAGGATGACCGAGCCGACGTAGAACAGGCCCACGCGCCACATGATCGAGTTGATCGCCTTCGGCATGATCTTCTCGGGGTTCTTCGTCTCACCGGCGGCGACGCCGCACAGCTCGACGGAGGCGTAGGCGAAGACGACGCCCTGGACGACCATCAGCATCGGCATGATGCCGGTCGGGAAGATGCCGCCGTGGTCCAGGATGTTGGCCAGACCCGGCGTGGTGTCGCCGACCTTGTGCTGGCTGGCCAGCAGGAAGATGCCGACGACCATGAAGATGGTGATCGCCGCGACCTTGACGATCGCGAACCAGAATTCCATCTCGCCGAAGTACTTCACCGAGATGAGGTTCACCGTGAGTACGACGGCCAGGGCGATCAGCGCCAGCACCCACTGCGGAATGCTGCTGAACATGTGCCAGTAGTGCGTGTACGTGGCGACTGCCGTGATGTCGGCGATGCCGGTGGTGGCCCAGTTCAGGAAGTAGAGCCAGCCGGCGGTGAAGGCGCCCTTCTCGCCCATGAACTCACGGGCGTAGGAGACGAAGGCGCCGGAGGACGGGCGGTAGAGCACGAGCTCGCCCAGTGCCCGCACGACGAAGAAGGCGAAGAGGCCGCAGACGGCGTACGCGATGAAGAGGGAGGGGCCCGCGCTGGCGAGGCGGCCACCGGCACCGAGGAAGAGGCCGGTGCCTATGGCGCCACCGATGGCGATCATGTTGACGTGGCGGGACTTGAGGTCCTTGCTGTAGCCCGCGTCGCCGGCGTCGACGTGCGCGGACGCCGCGGCAGCGGGCGCGTCGAGCTGGGGGTCGGCCGCAGTGAGGGTGCGGTCACTCATGTAGTGCTTCGCCTTCTTTGGAGGGGGGCAGGACCGGGCGGCACGAAGTGGCGATCGTGGGGGTGATCATTCGTGCGCCCGGAACCCGCGGGCGGCAGGCGATGCCGCTCGCGGGGAGCTGGAACGTACGCGGAGCGGCCGGTCAGGCCGGGTGCGCTAACCGCGCGACAACCGCAGCGCCCACGCGGCGACGCGAGGGCGTCGGGCGTGCGGCACTGCACCGGATGTCGGACACGTTCATGCCGTGAATGGTGAGAGGCGCGTAAGCACGGCGTCAAGAGTTAACCGGAACTTGATTTATCTGTTCAGTTACGCTACGCGATTGATCATCCGCGGTCGCCGGAGCCGTTTCCGCTGATCACCGGGATCTGCTCCACCAGGTGCGACAACGGATCGTCACCGTCGTTGATCTCGGAGTTGTCCGCGCACTGCTGCTGTTGCTGCGAGGTGAGAAGGGGCACGTCCTGGATCCCGATGTTGATCAGCAACAGGAGCGACTGGATCCCCGCCCCGCCCACCCCGACGCACAGCTTCTCGGCGGTGCTCTGGATCGCCGACATCTGCGGGCTGCGCTCGCCCCCGGTCACCGTCCCTCCGTGCACCGTCCGGGCGCCATTGGCGTTGGCGCCCGGCATGTCGTCGCCGATCGCCACCGCCGGGGCGGCGGCGGCCCCCACGGCGGTGGCCGTAAGGGCGACGGTGGTGAGAACTCTGTGGAGCACGGCCCTGCCCTTCACCTGAGGTCTGCGCCTCCCGGGCGGAAGGCGCCCTGCCCAACTGCGGCGTCCTCCGTTGGTTCCGAACACTCACTCGTTCGCCCCACGCCCCGGGCCCGGGGCGGCGTCATCAGTGGGTGCGCGTGAGGAACTCCAGGTTGTGACCGTCGGGGTCGAGGACGTAGAAGCCGCGGCCGCCGGCAAGGTGGTTGATCTCGCCGGGCGTGCGGTGGTACGGGTCGGCCCAGTAGGTCAGGCCGCGCTCCTGGACCCGGGCGAAGATCTCGTCGAAGTGCTCGTCGGTGACCCGGTAGCAGAAGTGCTGCTGCACGATCTCCCCGGCCGGGACGATGTGGTCGGCGTAGTCGATGGTCACGCCGCCGGCCAGGCGCACGGCCGCGAACGGACCGTTGACCTCCGGGTCGGGAGCGCCGATCAGCTCGGTGAGGAAACGGGCTCCGGTGAAGCGGTGGGTGCTGTTGACGACGGTGTGGTCGAGATGGACGTTCACGGCTTCTCCTCGATCGGTGGGTCATCCCCACTGTAAGGACTGCTCTCGGCTTGCACCCATGACATTACGCAAGCTGACGACGTCTCACATCGGACCTTCGGCCTAAGCCCGTCCGCCCAGGTCGCAGGGCGGATCCGGCTACGCCGCGCCCATCATGCGGCAAATGCCGGTCTGATGAGCATTTATTACTACGCTTTCCTCCCTCGGCCTCGCCGCCTCCCCCGGCCCGCCCGAATCCGCGAAGGACGCCCCGCGATGCTCCTCCACCGGACCCAGCGGTTCCCCCTTGCCCGTGCCCTGCGCACTCCGCGCCGCGCCGTGGCCCTGCTCCTCGCCCTGTTGCTGCTGGCCCTCGCGGCCGCCGTCGGCGGCCACGGCGTCGGCGAGCGCCTGGCCCCCGGCGGCTGGACGCCGGCCGACGCGCCCTCCACCCGGGCCGACGCCTTCCTCGCCACCCGCTTCGGCGCCGGCCAGCCGCACCTTGTGCTGCTGGCCACCGCGCCGCAGGGCGTCGATGCGCCCGCCGCCACCCGCGAGGGCCGGGCGCTGAGCGACCGCATCGCCCGCGACCCGCGCACCGCCTGGGTGCGCGGCTACTGGCCGCACGCCCTCACGGAGCTGCGCAGCCGCGACGGGCGCAGCGCCACGGTGGCCGTGCGGTTCCGCGGGGACGAGAAGGCCGTGCTGGCGGCGGCCAAGGCGATCACCGCGCGCGAGAGCGGGCGCGCGGGACCGCTGCAGGTCTCGGTCGCCGGCGAGGCGGCGCTGTCCGCCGAGATGGAGCGGCTGAGCACCCGCGGGGCCATGATCGCCGAGATCGTCATCGCCCCGCTGGTCCTGCTCATCATGCTGTGGATCTTCGGCAGTCTGGTGGCGGCCCTGCTGCCGGTGGCGGTCGGCGCGTTCGCCGTCGTCACCACGACCGCGCTGCTGCGGCTGCTGAGCGAGGTGACGACCGTCTCGGTGTTCGTCCTGAACATCGCCACCGCCCTGGGCTTCGGCCTGGCCGTCGACTACTGCCTGCTGATGGTCAGCCGCTACCGGGAGGAGCTCGCCGCCGGCGCGAGCCCGGTGCGGGCCGCCGAGCGGGTGCTCGCCACCGCGGGGCGCGCGGTGGCCTGCTCGGCGACCACCGTGGCCGCGGCCCTGGGCGCCCTGCTGGTCTTCCCGCTGCCGCTGACGCGGTCGCTGGCCCTGGGCGGGGCGGCGGTGGCGCTGTGCTCGGCCGCCGGTGCCCTGGTGCTGCTGCCGGTGCTGCTGGTGCTGCTGGGCGAGCGGGTCAACCGCTACGACCTGTTCGCCCGCTGGCGCCGCGGGGCGGGCCGGAAGGTGGCCGAGGGCCGCTGGTACCGGCTGGCGATGTGGGTCACCCGGCGGCCCGCCGCGGTCGCCGTGGGCACCCTGCTGCTGCTCGGACTGCTGGCGGCACCCGGTGCCCAGGCCCGGTTCGGGATGTACGACGACCGGATCCTTCCCCCCTCCTCGCCGGTGGCCCGGGCCTCGCAGCGGCTGCGCACCGGCTTCGCCGGGGACGGCGGCACCGCGGCGAGCGTCGTCCTGCCGGGCGTGCGCGTGGCGGGGCCGGGGACGGCCGTGCCGGCCCCCGTGCAGGAGCGGGCCGCGCGCGCGGCCCGGCCGGCGCCGGCGAGGGCGACCGCTGCGGTGGACGCCTACGCCACGCGGCTGTCCCGGCTGCCGGGCGTACGCCAGGTGAGCACCGCCACCGGCGTCTACCGCGGCGGCCGGCACGTCGGCGCGGGCGGGCCGTGGGCGGCGGGGTTCACCGGAGCGGCCGGCACCTGGCTGAGCGTGACGCCGAGCACCACCTCCGCCCTGTCCCCGGACGGCCGGATGCTGACCCGGCGGCTGCGCGCTGAGCCGGCCCCGACGCGGGCGGCCCTGGTCGGCGGCCCGGGGGCACGGCTGACCGACACCGAGGACGCGCTGGGCACCCGGCTGCCGGCCGCCGTGGCCCTGACGGTGGCCGCCACGCTCGCGCTCCTGTTCACCTACACGCGCAGTGTGCTGGTGCCCCTGAAGGCCGTGCTGCTCAACGCGCTGAGTCTGGCGGCGACGTTCGGCGTCGTCGTCGCGGTCTTCCAGCAGGGCCGGCTGGAGGTGCTGCTGGGCCCCCTGCACGGGCCGCCCACCACCGACGTGATCATTCCGGCGGTGATGTTCTGCACGGCCTTCGGGCTGTCCATGGACTACGAGGTCTTCCTCCTCTCGCGCATCCTGGAGGAGCACCGGCGCGGCACGCCCACGGGGACGGCGGTCGCCGTCGGACTGCAGCGCACCGGGCGCCTGTTCACCTCCGCCGCGCTGGTCTTCGCCGTCGTCATGGCCTCCCTGGCCGCCTGCGACCTGGTGATGCTGCAGCTGATGGGCTTCGGGCTGGCCGTGGCCGTCCTGCTGGACTGCACGCTGGTGCGGGCCCTGCTGGTGCCCGCCGTGATGTCCCTGGCCGGCCGTGCCAACTGGTGGCCGGCCGGCCGCCGCCGCAGCGGCCCGGGCGCCCCCGTCGCGGACGCGGGCGCATGCCCGGTGCCCGCGCCCGGGCGGACGCCCGTGCGCTGAGCGGTACCGGGATGCGCGCCTGCACGGGGTGAAATCCGCCGCGCCTGCCGGGGACGGCCGTCGCCCGGCCGCATACTGCGATCACGGCCCGCGGTCCGGGGCCGGTGGTCAGGAGGGCCTGCGTGTCATGATCAGCACTTCACTCGCGGCACGGCCGACCCGCCGCCGACTGCTCTGCGCGCTTGCGGCCGCCGGCGGTCTGGGCACGGTCGGCGGTCCGGTGGCGCGTGCCGCTGCCGAGCCGGGCCCGCCGGCGGGCGGCACCCGGGGGCACATGACCACCCGGGCCGTTGACCCCGATCCGCAGCGCGCGCGGGAGATCCGCGCGGAGTTCGTGCACGCCTGGCAGGGCTACAAGCGCCACGCCTGGGGCCACGACGAGCTGCTGCCGCTCTCCGGCGGGCACCAGGAGTTCTTCGCCCGCGGCCGGCCGGTGGGCCTGTCCATCGTCGAGGCGCTCGACACCCTGTACGTCATGGGGCTGGACGCCGAGGTCGAGGAGTGCGTGGAGTGGATCGAGGACCGGCTGGACTTCGACCTCGACGCCGACTTCCAGGTCTTCGAGGCCACGATCCGCCTGGTGGGCGGGCTGCTGGCGGGCTACGCCGCCACCGGCGTGCGCACCCTGCTGGAGCTGGCCGCGGACCTCGCCGACCGGATGCTGCCGGCCTTCACCCGCTCGCCGACCGGCATGCCCTACCGCTTTGTGAACCTGCGCACCGGCCGGGTCTCGGGCGCCGTCCTTCCGGTGGCGGAGATCGGCACCAACATCCTGGAGTTCGGGGTGCTCTCCGAGCTGACCGGGGACGCACGCTACCGGCGGGCCGCCAAGCGGGCGCTGGGCGCGGTGGTGGAGCGGCGCTCCTCCCTGGACCTGATCGCCACCGCCATGAACGTGGAGACCGGCGAGTGGACCGACCGCGAGGGCATCGGCGTCGACCCGCCCGTGGACTCCTTCTACGAATACCTGTGGGGCGCCTGGGAGATGTTCGGCGACCGGGACTGCCGTGACTGGTTCCGCCTGTTCGCCTCCTCCCTGGAGCGGTACCAGGCCGAGCGGGTGGACGGCCGGCTGTGGTTCCGCCACGTCGACTTCCGCACCGGGGAGGTCCTCGGCCGCCGCCAGTCCTCGCTGGCCGTGGCGATCCTGCCGGTGGGCGGCGCCAACTCCCTGGCCGCGGACTACTACCGCTCGTGGACGGCCGTGCTGGAGAAGTACGAGGTGATCCCCGAGCTGATCGACTACGGCCGGCTCGCCGCGCTGGACCGGCGCAATCTGCTGCGCCCGGAGTACGCCAACTGTGCCTTCGAGCTGTACTGGCAGACCGGTGACCCCTCGTACCGCCGGACCGCCTGGCAGTACTTCGAGAACCTGCGCCGGCACCACCGCGTCGACGGCGGCTACGCCGTGGTCACCGACCTCACCCGCCGTCCCATGACCAAGGGCGACCACTGCCCCGCGTACGTCTTCGCCGAGAACTTCAAGTGGCTCTACCTGCTGTTCTCCGGCACCCCGCGCTTCGACTACCGCACCGGCTACCTCAGCACCGAGGGCAAGGTGCTGCGCGGGCTGCGCCGCACCCGGTCCTGACGGGCGATCAGGCAACCGCCGGGCCCCCGGCGGCGTCCTGTGGGACGAGAGCTGCCGCCGGAGACGGCCGGCGGTACGGGGGATCCACGGGGGTCGTGGCATGTCCACTGCTGTCACCAAACAGGAAGCCGTTGCCGAGCTCGTACCCTTCCTCGACGCGCTGCGCGTGCCGCCGGTGCTGCGGCCCGGCCGGGCCGAGGCACTGCGCGGCATCGAGATCGAACTGACCACCACCTGGGTGCGGCTGCACTCCCAGCTGCCGCCCACCCGCATGTGGACCTACGAGGGCCACTTCCCGGGGCCGACGATCGAGGTGCGCCGCGGCCGGCGGCTGCGCGTGGCCTGGACCAACCGGCTGACCGGGCCGCACCCGGTCGTGGCCGTGGAGGTCCCGCCCGTGCCGGGCGCACCCGATCCGGCCGACGTACCCGGCCGCGGCGGCGCCGAGCCGCTGGCCGACGTGGCCGCGCTGCCGCCGTGGGCGGTCACGCACGTGCACGGCGCGCGCACCGGCGGCGGCAACGACGGCTGGGCGGAGAACGCGGTCTCGCCCGGCGACAGCCAGCTGTCGGAGTACCCCAACGACCATCCCGCGGTGGCCTGGTGGTACCACGACCACGCCATGGACATCACCCGCTGGAACGTCTTCGCGGGCCTGGCCGGGATGTACCTGGTGCGCGACGAGGAGGAGGACGCCCTGCGGCTGCCCCGCGGCGAGCGGGAGATCCCGCTCATCCTGCAGGACCGCAACCTCGACCAGGACGAGGACGGCCGGCCGACCGGCGCCCTGCTGCACAAGACGGTGGTGCTCGGGCAGGACGCCCACGGGCGGAACGTCACCCGGGCCTTCACCGGCCCGTACACCCTGGTCAACGGCGTCATCTGGCCGCACCTGGACGTCGGTGCCCGCTGGTACCGCTTCCGCCTGCTCAACGCCGCGAACGCGCGCGGCTACCGGCTGCGGCTGGTGGACGACGAGAGCGGGCAGCCGGTGCAGGGGGTGCTGTGGCAGATCGGCACGGACGGCGGGCTGCTGCCCCGCCCGCTCGCGCTGGACGCGCCCCTGCCGGTGGCGCCCGCCGAACGGATCGACCTGCTGGCCGACTTCCGCGCCCTGCGGGGCCGCAGGCTGCGCCTGGTGGACGACACCACGGGCGTGCGCCACCCGCAGGTGATGCAGTTCCGCGTGGGGGCCGCGGCGGTGCACGACTCCTTCGTCCTGCCGCAGGTGCTCTCGCCGTCCTTCCGCCGGATCACCCACGACGACGCCCCCGGACACGCCCACCGGATGGTCGTCATCACCCCGCCCGGTACGGACGGCAGTGCCCACCCGGAGCTGTGGGAGATGCACCCGGTGGCCGACGGCTCGGTGACGGCGCCCGGCACGGGCGTGATCCAGTTCGAGGGCGCCGACGGCACCCTGCACACCTACGTCAGGGGCGCCCGGGCCTTCGACGACGCGCTCGGCTACATGGTCGAGCACGACGGCTGGGAGCAGTGGAGCTTCCTGAACCTCGGCGGCCCGGCCCACCCGATGCACATCCACCTGGTGGACTTCCAGATCCTGCGCCGCGACCTGTACCCGGCGGCCACCGCCTTCGACCCGGCCCTGGGCGGCACCCGCACCCCGCTGCAGCACACCGGCACGGTGCCCGTGGCATCGACGGAGGCGGGCTGGAAGGACACCGTCCTGGTGCCGGCCGGGCAGATGGTGAGCGTGCTGGGCCGCTTCCACGGCGCCAAGGGCCGCTTCATGTACCACTGCCACCTGCTGGAGCACGAGGACATGGGGATGATGCGGCCGTTCGTGGTCATGCCGCCGGAGGTGATGCGGTTCCACCACGGGGGTGCGGAGAGCCACCCCCACCACGCCGGCCGCGCCGGCTGATTCCCGGCTCCGGTGGGGGCGGCCGCTCCTCGTCCGCTGCCTCGGGCCTCAGCCCTCGGCGGGCAGGTGTTCGAGGAAGTCCAGCAGGGCCTCGTTGACCTCCTGGGGGCGCTCCTGCTGGGTCCAGTGGCCGCACCCGGGAAGGGTCAGGCTGCGGTGCAGCCGGGGCAGTTGCTGGTCCAGTGAGGCGATGAGGAGGTCCATGCCGGGGAAGGAGCGCACCAGATCGCGGTCGCCCGCGACGTAGAGGGCGGGCACCTCGATGCGGCGGCCGTCGAAGGGGGCGAGCAGCTCGAAGTTGCGGTCGATGTTGCGGTACCAGTTGAGCCCGCCGGTGAAGGCGCGTGCGCCGTGGGTGGCGTACTCCTGCACGAAGGTGTCGATGTCCTCCTCGGTGAGCCACGCGGGGAGTTCCTTCGGCTCCGGCATCGTGTCCAGGAGGGTCTGCCCCTGGGGAATCACCCAGGGGCGCGGGGGGTCGGTGGCCGGGCTCTGGCCCGAGGCGCCCGCGAGCAGGCTGCGGAAGGTGCGGGCGGGATCCTGCACGAGCTCGGCGTCGGCGCGGCCGGGCTCCTGGAAGTAGATCTGGTAGAAGCCGTCCCCGAGCAGGGCGCGCAGGGCCGGCAGCGGTGGCTGGGTGCCGCGCGGGACGGGCGGGACGCTCAGCCCCGCCACGCCGCGGACGACGTCCGGGCGCAGCAGGGCGGTCGTCCAGGCGACCGGCGCGCCCCAGTCGTGTCCGACGACCACGGCGCGCTCCTCCCCCAGGGCGTGGATCAGGGCGATCACGTCGCCGGTCAGGTGCGCCATGGTGTAGGCGCCGATGTCGTCGGGCTGCTCGCTGCGGGCGTACCCGCGCTGGTCGGGGGCGACCACGCGGTAGCCGGCCGCGGCCAGCGGGGCGAACTGGTGCCGCCAGGAGTACCAGCTCTCCGGGAAGCCGTGCAGGAGCAGGACCAGTGGCCCCTGCCCCTGTTCGGCGATGTGCAGCCTGATGCCGTTGACCTCTACGTCCCTGTGCTCGACCGTGCCGGTCACGTGCCCTCCTGCCGTCCGCCTCGTGGGCCGTGCGGGTGCCGGGCCCTGACGTGCCCAACGAGGCGGGGTGCCCCGGGTGTTCCCGGGCGGGCGCGGTGGCTTCAGTCGCGGTGGCAGCGGCGGATGAGCGAGCGCACGGCCTTGCAGGTGGTGTCGGAGGGGCGGTGCACCCCGATCTGCTCGGCGGCGACGCGTATGCGGCGGTCGGTGGCGCGGTCCGCGGTGTAGACGCCGGAGTGGAGCAGGGCGATCGTCAGGCGCATGGCCTTCAGCTGGCGGTTGTGGGACTCGTACCAGGCGCGCGGGTGCCCGGCGGGCAGGCGCTTGGGCGGCAGCGTGGGCAGGGTCGGCAGGTTGGGCAGCGGGGTCGGGGCAGCGGCCATGGGGCGTCCTCCAGAGGCGGTCGTGCAACCCTCTTTCTTACGCTCCATTTTACTGCGGGGCACTGACAATCGACCCTGGTCAGCCCGGGTTTGGGCGGGGTACGGCGACGGCCCCGGCCAAGGGCCGGGGCCGTGCTTCGGCGTGCGCTGCTCGTTACTTGTGCGCGGCGACCCGGGGGGTCGCCGGGCAGGCGATGTCGGTGCCGGTCTGGTAGATGCCGTCCTTCTTGGCCTGACCGCCCTGGTACTCGTAGTAGAGGTACGAGTAGAACTCGATGCGACGGCTGGGGCCGCAGGCCGAGTCGGGGGCGATCTGGTAGGTGATCTTGGCGGTGCGGCTGGCGCCCGGGACGACGGGGACGTTGTAGCGCAGGGTGCCGGTCGTCGGCGTGACGTCGCACTGGACGGTGTCGCCGGTGCAGGTCTTCAGGGCGTACTTCAGGCCCGGGTCCTGCGAGGTGTTCCACGTCGGCTGCAGCGACTGGTAGACGAACTGGGTGTTCGTCGTCTGGTCGTTGGTGAAGGTGAGGGTGATGGTCACCGTGGAGCCGGGCGTGGCGCTGGCCTTGTCGACGGTGAGCGTCATGGGCGCGGGCGCCGCCGAGGCGGGCTGGACCATCCCGGACAGGCCGGCGGCGAGGGCGAGGACGGCGGACAGACCGAAGCGTCTGAGGCTGTGAGAGCGCATGGCCGAGGAGAGTAGGCACGCGCATGCCGTATGACAGCACCGCCCGAACGACACCGGCCACGCCCGATCGCTTCCGGCACGGTTCCGTTGCTGGTGTGAGGCCTGATGCGGCACGGGCACATGCGTACGAGTTGGCCGGGACGTGTCGGTCGGTGCGGGTGGTGAGGCCGGTGCGTCCGGCCGTCCGGGGCCCGCGCGCCCGGCCGGCCGGGCCGCCGCACCGCCGCCGTGCCGACCCGTCAGTCCGCCGCGGCCGCCGCCTGCGGAACCATCGCCTCCTGGCGCTCCTCCTCCACCGCCCGGCGCAGCTGCTCGTCCTCGATCAGGCTGCTGGGGTACAGGGCGCGCCCTGCGGCGTACGCCCCGGCGTAGACGGCGATCAGCTGGCGCACCTTGGCGCTGTCGGCCTGGGACGGCAGCCGGGCGCCGCCGGCGGTGCCCGGCTCGGGCAGGCCGGACCACATCTCCTCGGCGGCGCTCATCAGCTCGTCGGCCTCCTCGCGCAGGCGGTGCCAGGCGCCGTCCCGCAGGGCCTGCTCCATGGCGGAGAGCGACCCGAGGATGGTGACGAAGTCCTCGGCCAGGCGCTCCTCCTCGGGGGTCGGCTCCAGCGCCTTGACTGCCAGCTCGGTTGCGTACATGGACACCTCCACGGACGGGACGGGGGTCGCCGGGTTCAGGTGCGCGATCCCGGCATCCGGCATCGTCGCGCCCCGGGCGCGCGGGTGCGGCCGTTCAGCGTGAGCGCGCTGGCATTTATCACCCGGTCGGCCGAGCGGTGCGCGCCGCCCGCCGGCCGCCCGCCGCAACCCCGCCGCCCGCGGCTCGTTGGCGGGGTGTCATGAGCCGAGCGCACGCCTGCCCTCCGCGCCCCCGGGCGGCGCACCGGACGCTGCTCGCCGCCCTCGCGGCGACCTGCGCCTTCCTGCCGCCGTCGGCACCGTCCGGCGCGCCGCCGCGGGTGCTGGCCGTGCGGCCACTGCCGGCCCTGACGGGCGCGTTCGCCGCGTACGCGGAGCACGGGCGGCCGGACGGGCGCTGGACCGGCGGCGACAGCACGTACTCGGTGCCGGTGCGGGCGGGGCGGCTGTGGGTGTTCTCCGACACCTTCCTCGGCGCCGTCCGCCCGGACGGCTCCCGGCCGCCCGTCGGCGACGGCCGCCCGGGGCCGGACAGCAGCGGTTTCGTGCACAACAGCTTCGTGCTGTGGGACGCCCGCGGCCCGCACACCCTGACCGGGCGCGACCGGGCGGGCCGGCCCGTCTCGCTGGTGCGCGAGGCGGACGGCGACCGGCCCGGCGCCCCCTGGTACTGGGCCCGGGCGGGGCTGCCCGAGGGGGGCGGGGCCGCGGTGGTCTACGCGCGCTACGCCCGCACCGGCCCGGGCCCGCTCGACGTCGCCTGGCGCGGCAACGTCCTCGCGCGCTTCGGCGCCGACAACCTCACGCGGCCCCGAACGCTCACCCCGCTGCCGTCCGCGACCGGTACGGCCTGGGGCGCGTGGCTGCTGCGCGCGGGCGGGTGGACGTACGTCTACGGCACCCGGGCGGCGCCCGGCGGCGGCAGCCGGCTGTACCTGGCGCGGACCTCCGGCCGGGACCTGCGCGGGCCGTGGCGCTACCGGACGGCCGGCGGCGGGTGGTCGGACGCCGAGACGCGCGCGGCGCCGCTGCGCGGCCCGGGCGGGGCGCCGCTGCGGGTCTCGGAGGAGCTCAGCGTCGTGGCGCACGGCGGGTGGTACGCGCTGGTGACGCAGCAGGCCGACGAGGCGCTCAGCCCGCGGATCCAGCTGGCGTGGGCGCGCTCCCCGGGCGGGCCGTTCACCCGGCCCACGACGCTGTACACCGCGCCCGAGGCGGGCCCGCGGGGCACCTACCGGGACGCGGACGTCATCGCCTACAACCCGCACGAGCACCCGGACCTGGAGCGGCCGGGCGAGCTGGTGGTGTCGTACAACGTCAACAGCCTCGACCCGCGGGACGTGATGGCGCGGGCGTCCGTCTACCGGCCGCGCTTCGTGCGCGTCCGGCTGGGCTGAGCCCGGTGCCGGCCGTCACAGCGGGGCGTCGGCCGAAAGGCGCGTCACCCCTGGCAGGTGCTCGTCCAGTTCACCCGGTTCGAACCGGCACATGCCCACCACGTGCCAGAACTCGCCGCCGACGTCCCCGTCGAACTTGTAGCCGCCGGCGGGGTTCAGGGCGGCCCAGCCGCCCGGCACCCCGACGAAGGTGGCCCGGGCGGTCGGGGGCCCCTCCTGCGGCACGGTCCACAGCCGTACGGTGCCGTCCTCGCCGCCGCTGGCCAGCAGGGTGCCGTCCGGGCTGAAGGCCAGGGCGAGGACGCGGCCGGTGTGGCCGGTCAGCCGGGCGGTCTCCTCGCCGCTGAGCGGGTCCCACAGGCGTACGGTCCGGTCGTCGCCGGCGGTGGCCAGCAGCGTCCGGGTGGGGTGGGCGGCGGCCGTCCACACCCGGCCCGTGTGGCCGCGCAGGTGTCTCCAGGGCAGGTTGCCGCGCCAGACGATGGCCGTGCCGTCCCAGGAGGCGCTGGCCAGCCAGGCGTCCCCGGGCCCGTGCACCACGGCGTAGACGCGGTCCTCGTGGCCGGCGAGTTCGGCGGTGAGCGTGCTGTCGGCGAGGTCCCACACGCGCACGATGCGGTCGTCGCAGCCGGTGGCGAGCCGGGTGCCGTCGCCGGTGAAGGAGATCGAGCGCACCCGGCCGCGGTGCTGGGAGAGCGTGGTGACGTGGGCGCCGGTGCTGCGGTACCACAGCCGTACGGTGTCGTCGTCGTTCGCGGTGGCGAGGATCTCGCCGTCGGCGCTGAAGGCCTCGGCCCAGACGTGGTCGGTCTCGGCGTCGATCTCCCGCTGGTACTCGCCGCTGGCCGCGTTCCACAGGTACACGTCGCCGTCGCTGCTGGAGGTGGCCAGCACCGGGGCGCCGGGGGCGAAGACCGCGGAGACCAGGCGGTCGTTGTGGCCGGTGACCTCGCGCAGGCAGCGGCCGGTGACGGGCTCCCACAGCCGCACCACGCCGTCGTTGCCGCAGGCGGCGAGCTGGGTGCCGTCGGCGCTGAAGGCGAGCTGCGAGACCTTGCGCCCGTGGCCGCGCAGGATGCTGCGGCCGCGGCCGGTGCCGGTCTCCCACAGCCGTACGACGCCGTCGTTGCCCGCGGAGACCAGCAGCGGTCCGCCCTCGGAGGGGCCCGCGCCCGCCCGGGGCCGGAAGCGGCAGGCCCACACCGATCCCTGGTGGTCCGCGGGCTGCTGACGCAGCGCCACCGCCGGCGCGCCCCCGGGCTCGGCCCCGGCGGGGGCCGGCGCGCCGGGCGGGGCGACGCGCCAGATGCGCACGGAGCCGTCGCTGCCGCCGGCGGCCAGCAGGGAGCCCTCGGGGTCGAACACCACCTGGTAGACGGCGCCGCCGACGACCAGCGGCGCCCCCTGGGCGCGGCCGGTCAGCGGGTCCCACAGCAGGACGCGGCCCTCGGTGTCGCCGCTGGCCAGCAGGTGCCCGCCGGGGTGGAAGTCGAGGGTGTAGACGCGCCCGGGGTGCCCGGCGCAGGCGTGGCGCAGCCGGCGCCCGGCCACGTCCCAGATGCGCACGGTGCCGCGGCCGCTCTCCCCCATGTCGCCGGTGGCCAGCAGCGTGCCGTCGGGGCTGAAGCGGACGCGGAAGACGGCGCCGTGGTGGCCGGGCAGTTCGCCCAGGAGCCGGCCGGAGGCGGTGTCCCACAGCCGTACGCAGGCCGCGGCGTCGCCGGTGGCCAGCAGGGAGCCGTCGGGGCTGAAGACGGCCGTGTAGACCGGGGCCCGGTGGCCGGCCAGGCGGTGGCCGGCGGCGCCCGAGGCGGTGTCCCACAAGGTGACCAGGCCCTCGGCGTCGCCGGTGGCCAGGCGGGTGCCGCCGGGGTCGAGGGAGACGGGCCAGACGCCGTCGGGGTGGACGCTCAGGCGGTGCAGGCAGGCGCCGGAGACCGGGTCCCACAGGCGTACGGTGCCGTCGGCCCCGCCGGTGGCCAGGACGTCGCCGCGGAACTTCACCGCGTACACCCGGCCCGTGTGCCCGTGCAGGGTGCGCAGGGCGGTGCCGGTGGCGGCGTCGCACACCAGGACGCCGCCGTCCTCGCTGCCGAGGGCGAGCAGTTCGCCGCCGGGGCTGAAGGAGACGGGCTCGGGCAGGCGGCTGGTGCGCATGTCGAAGCCGTAGGGGACGCCGACGGCCGCGGGGCGCAGGCCCGGTTCGGCGGGCAGGCCGGGGGTGACGGCGGCGACGCGCAGCTCCGGGGTGCGCAGGGTCTCCGGCTCGGTGAGGGAGTTGATGAGGGCGGCGCGCTGCCAGCTGCTGTCCGCCACGCGCACCCCGCGCAGGTCGGTGCGCACCAGGCGGGCGCGGCGCAGGTCGGCGCCGCGCAGGTCGGCGCCGGAGAGGTCGGCGTCGTCCAGGCGGGCGCCGGCGAGGCGGGCCTCGCGCAGGACGGCGCCGGAGAAGTCGGCGCCGACGAGGCTGGCGCCGGAGAGGTCGGCGCGGGTGAGGTCGACGCCGGAGAAGTCGCGGTAGGACAGGTCCTCGCCGGCCAGGACGGCGCCGCGCAGGTCGGTGTGGGCGGGCACCCGCAGCCGGCTGAGGATCTTGACGGCGTTGGCGCGGGCGGTCTCGCCGGTGGGGCCCTCGGCGTCCTCGCCCTCGCCGGCCAGGGCGCGTTCGGCCCACTGCTGGCAGGTGCGGTGGTCGGCGATGTCGCACAGGAACTCGACGGCGAGCTGGCTGAGCGGGCGGCGGGCGAGCAGGTCGGCCTCGCCCTGGCCGGGGTCGGCCAGACGGGCCGCGGCCTCGCGGGCGACGAGCCATTCGACGACGGAGCCGTGGATGAAGCGGAAGAGGCCGTCGTCGGTGCGCACCAGCAGGCTGCCGGAGCCGACGGCGTGCGCGGCGTGCGGCACGGAGAGCCTGCTGTCGGCCAGTTCGGCCAGCGCCTCGGCCACGTCGTGGAGCTCGTCCAGGCGCAGGGCGCCCTGGCCGCTCTCCCACAGCCGCAGGGCGAGGGTGGTCACGGCCCGCCACAGCTGGGCCAGGCTCAGGCCGGGGGTGGCGCCGGGGGCGCCCTGGCCGCGGTGCTCCTCGTGGCGCAGCCAGGAGGTGAACACCTCCTCGTACAGCCCGGCCGGGCTCAGGGCGCGGCCGGCGCCGGCGACGGCGCGCAGCCGCTCCTGGTCGAGGTCGGCGACGAAGCTGAGCAGGCGGGGGTTGCGGCACAGGGCGAGCAGGTCGGGGATGCCCTCCAGCAGCCGCACCCGGCGGTCGGCGGCCTGGACGTCGCCGTAGCGGTTGACGAGGTAGGAGCGGATCTGCTGGGGGCTGAACTCCTGGACGGCCAGCAGGCGGCGCTGCGGCAGCAGGCCGACGCGCTCGCCGAGGGCGGTGAGCACCTGGGCCTGGGAGCGGAAGTGCTGGGTGCGGCTGCTGACGACGATCTTGGCGTTGTCGACGGCCGCGTCGAGAAGGACCTGCAGGTGGTCGGCGGCGCGGTCGTAGCTGACCTGGTTGACCAGCTCGTCGAAGCCGTCGAAGAGCAGGACGACGCGGCCCTGGCGGAGCATGTAGCGAAAGGCGCGCAGGTCGATGGTGTCGACGCCGTGGCCGGCGAGGTGCGCGGCGACCAGGCCGTCGAGGGAGTGGGCCTTGTCGAGGGCGTTGAGCTGGATCAGCAGGGGCGCGAGGTGGGGCAGTTCGGCGGGCAGGCGGCGGGCGAGCTCGCGCATGGCGAAGGTCTTGCCGTGCCCGAAGTCGCCGAGCAGCAGCACGAACCGGCCGTGGTCGGCGCCGAGGAGCTGCACGAGGTCGTCGACCAGGCCGTCGCGCTCGGCGCCGCCGGGGCGCTCGAGTTCGCGGTAGCGCTGGGGAAGGTAGAGGCCGGGCAGGTACTGGGGGTCGCTGCTCAGCCGCTCGGTCTGGGCGGCGACGTATGCGCGCAGGTCGAGCAGGCCCTGGAACTCGGTGAAGCTGCGCACCAGCACGCCGCGGCGGCGGGCGTGTTCGCGCAGGGCCCGCTCGGGGGGCGGGCCGTCGTGGACGAGTTCGGCGTCGACGTCGCCGCCGGAGGCGTGCACGTGGTCGATGAAGGCGTCGACGTCCTCGGCCTGCGGGGTGCCGCTGCACACGCCGACGCGCTGCTGGCGCACGAAGCCGGACTCGCTCCAGGTGACCAGCAGGGAGGGCGGGCTGCCGGGGATGCGCCGCAGCTGGACGCCCTCGTGGCGGATCCGGCAGACCTCGGCGACGCGGGAGACGAGGGACTCCAGCGGGCCCTCGACGGCGCGGGCCTCCGCGTCGGCCGTGGGGGGCGCCTGCGTGCCGTCCGCCGGTGTCCCGCCCTGCCCGGTGGCGTCCTCCGTGCCGGGCGCGAGCGCGGCGGTCTGCTGCGGGCCGAAGACCCCGCGGGTGCCGGGCCAGGCGACGGCATAGCGGCGCGGGGTGCCGCCGGGGTTCTCCGGCCAGCGGGTAAAACCTTCCCGGGTGATCTCCAGCAGCCGGTGGCGGCCGGGGGCGGCGGTGCCGAGCACCGGCAGCTCCCGGGCGGCCAGCGGCAGGGCGCCGGCGGCGTCCGGGCTCGCGCCGGGCCGGGGGCCGGTGGCGGGGCCGTGCAGCAGCAGGTGCAGGCGGGGCGCGGTGAGACGGACGAGGACGTCGGTGTCGCGCAGGGGGCCGGCCTCGGTGCGCCGCCCGGTGCCCGTGGGGGCGCCGGCGCGGTCGGTGGTGCCCGGGTGGGGCTCGGGCCGGGCGTCGAGCGGGTGGCGGCCCTCGGGCGGGTGTCTGAGGGCGCCCAGGCGCAGCCAGCCCTCGGCCTCGTAGGGGCGCAGGGCCTGGGCGAACCAGGCGGCCTGCTCGTGGCCGAGCCAGCCGTACTGGTCGTCGGGGCGGTGGCTGTAGGCCATCGAGGAGTTGAGGCCGGCCACGACCGTGCGCAGGGCGGGCACGGGGAAGAGCGTCCAGGGCTGGTCGCTGTCGAAGACGACGTCGAGCCCCTGGTAGAGCTCGCGGAAGAGCCGGGCGTACTGGCGCCACTTGGGCCAGTACGGGGGGCGGGGCTGCAGCTCGTCGGCCTCGCAGTAGTTGAAGTACGCCCGGCAGGCGGCGAGGTTGACGTCCTGGCCGCCGGGGACGACGACGAGCCGGTCGGCGGCCAGTGACAGCCGGGAGCGCAGCCCGGTCAGGAAGGTCAGTGCCTGGTCGCTCTCGCGGGGGCTGCCGGAGGCGGTGAGGTCGCCGGTGACCAGCAGCAGGTCCGGGGCGGGGGCGCCGGCGTCGGTGAGCTCGACGAGGTCGCTCCAGACGGTGGCCTGCAGGTCGGCGGGGTCGGCGCCGCGGCCGAAGCAGGGCCCGGCGAGGTGCAGGACGCTGACGGACTGCCGGGTGCGGGTGTCGGCGCCGGCGCGCGGGTAGCCGGGCGCGGTGGCCGGCCGGCGGCGCCCGGCCCAGCCCGGGGTGCCGGGGGCGTGCCCGTCCCGGGGCGGCGGCAGGGCCGGGGCGCCGGCGGGGCGGACGTCGCCGCCGGGCAGCCCGGGGAAGGCGGGGTGGCGGGTGGGGCGGGCGCGGCCTTCGAGGGCGTGGGCGACGCGGGTCAGCAGCAGGTCGCGGGCGGCGGTGGCGTCGTGGACGCCGACGAGGTCGACATAGGTGATGGTGGCCAGCAGCCCCTCGACGGGGATGTCCTGCACGCGCACGGTGATCAGCCGGCGTTCGGGGGCGTCGGGGTCGGCGCGCAGGGCCGCCTGCCACTCCATGCGTCCGTACCGGGAGCGCTCGTAGTTGCGGGAGAGGACGGCGATGACGGCGGCGGACTCGCTGACCCCACGGTCCATGAAGTCGACGAAGTTGGTGCCGGGGACGAAGTCCCAGGCCTGCAGCACCGTGCGGTAGCCGGCCTCCTCCAACGTCCACGCTATCCACGACGCCCAGTGTTCGTCGGCGGGCGAGTAGCTGACGAAGAAGTCCAACGGCCGGTGCTGCCCGTCGATTCCCTGGGGTGCGACCATGGCCCCATCCTAGGAAGCGGCTCCCGCCCGGTCACTGTGTTCGCAGGAATCGTGTGCCATGCTCATGCACGTGCGCTCCATACGTCTGCTGACCGGCCGGATTCGTCGACGCCTGCATGTGCTGGACTGGCTGGCCGGCGGGATGCTGGCGCTGGGGCTGCTCCTGCTGGCCTGCGGGCTGCTGCCGGTGCACGCGGCCGGTGCCGCGATGGAGCGCATAGCGCCGCTGCTGGCGTTCCTGGGCACGGTGATCGTGCTGGCGGAACTGACGACCGCCGCCGAGGTGTTCGACGTGGTGGCGGCGTGGGTGGCACGGGCCGGGCGGGGTAGCTATGCCCGATTGTTCGTGTTGTGCGTGGTTTTCGCCTCGGTCACGACGGTGACGCTGAACCTGGACACGACCGCCGTGCTACTGACGCCGGTGATGCTGGCCCTGGCGGTGCGGGTGGGGATCGCCGCGGTGCCGCTGGCGATGACGACGGTGTGGCTGGCGAACACGGCGAGCCTGCTGCTGCCGGTGTCCAACCTGACGAACCTGCTGGCCGCCGACCGTGTGGCGCTCTCCCCCACGGGCCTGGCGGCACGGATGTGGGCGCCCCAGCTGGCCTCGGTGCTGGTGACGATGGGTTGCCTGTGGCTGTTCTACTGGCGGCGCGACCGGCGCGGCGCCGACGCCTACGTACCGCCCGCGGTGCACCGGCCGCGGGATCCGGTGCTGTTCAGGGTGTGCGCCCTGGCGTGCGCGGGGTTCCTGCTGGCGATCCTCCTCGACGCGGTCGCCTTGTGGGTGGCCTCGGCGGCCGCCACCGCGCTGGCCGTGGTGGCGTTCGCGGTGCGGCGGCGCTCGGTGCTGCGGCTGTCGCTGGTGCCCTGGCGGTTGCTGGTACTGGTACCGGGGCTGTTCCTGGTGGTGGAGACGGTCAACGTGCACGGGCTGCACGAGCTGCTGGCGCGCGCGGTGGGGCCGGACGGCGGGACGGCGGGGATGTTCCGGGCCGCGGCGGTCGGGGGCGGGCTGTCCAACGTACTGAACAACCTGCCGGTGTACCTGGCCGGTGAGGCGGCGGTTCCGCTGGGCAACCACCAGCAGCTGCTGGCGCTGCTGATCGGCACGAACGTGGGCCCGCTGATCACGCCGTGGGCGTCGCTGGCGACCCTGCTGTGGTTCGAGCGCTGTCACGCGCAGGGCGTGCGCGTGTCCTTGGGAAGGTTCGTGGCGACGGGCACGGTGCTGGCCGTGGGGGCGCTGGCGGCGTCCGTGGCGGCGCTCGTCGCGACCGGCGCCGCGTAGGGGCGCTGCTCACGTCACGAGTCGGCGCCCGCCGACCCGACGGGCCGCCACCATCTCCAGCAGGTAGGGGATGTCCTCGGGGCGGCCGGCGACGAAGCTGCGGTCGGTGTCGGGGCCGTTCATCCCGCCGCGGAACGCGCCTCCGTCCAGGGACCGGATGACCAGCCCGGCCTCGGTGGCCAGCAGCGCGCCCGCCGGCAGGTCGATCGCCTCGGCGCGGTAGCCGACGAAGCCGTCGATGTCCCCGCGGGCCAGCATGGCCCAGGCCAGCAGGGGCGCCCACAGCTGCAGGACGCGCCGGCAGCGCACCTCCAGCGTCTCCTTGAGCGCCCCGGCCACCGGGTCGCAGCGGCCCACGGCGTGCCCCTGGGTCCAGGCGAGCAGCGGCCCGACGGGCGACAGCGGCCGGCGGGGGCCGGTGAGCCGGCCCTGCGGGCCGAAGGCGCCGCCGCCGGCCGAGGCCGTCCACGTCCGGTCGGTCACCGGGTCGTGCACCACGCCGACGACCGGGGAGCCGCCGACGCACAGGGCGATGCCGACGGCGTAGGCGGGCAGGCCGATGACGACGTTGTTGCTGCCGTCCAGCGGGTCCACCAGCCAGGTGCGCGCGCCGCCGGCCGGTGCCGCGGCGCCCTGGGCTGGGACGGCGCCGGCCTCCTCCGCCAGGATCCGGTCCGCGGGGAAGCGCTCCTTGATGCGGCGCACGACCAGGCGCTCCGCGAGCAGGTCGAGGTCGGTGACCACGTCGCCGTCCGCGCCCTTGGCCCGGACGCCGTAGTGGCTGTGGAAGCGCGAGCGCAGCAGCGCCCCGGCCTCGTGGGCCGCGGCGACGGCGACGTCGTGCTCGGCCGCGAACCGCCCGCCGGCTCCGGGCGGTGTCGGGTCATCCGCCGTGGTGTCCATGGATCCTCCTCAGGACGGTGCGGGCCGTCCGGGCGGTCGTGGCGGCGTCGCATGTCTGTCGTACCACCCGGTGGGCCGCGCCATGCACCGGACCGACGGTCAGGTCGGCTCCCCCCGGGCGGGTGCGACCCAGCAGGAGGGTGGCCGCGCGGGTGCCGGCGGGCACCGCCGTCGCATGGAACTGGCCCGCCGCCAGCCGGTAGACCTCGCCGGCGGTGCTGGTCTCCTGCGGGCCGCTCGTGCAGCGCACCAGGCGCGCGGTCGGCCGGATCTCGTCCACGGCCGGGGTGTCGTTCCACGCCGGTGCCCCGACGGCGGCGGGGGCGGTGCTGCGCACCTCGTACAGGCGGTGGGTGGCATCGTGGGCGACCTCGCGCACCAGGGCCCGTACGTTGCCCACCTCGCCGTAGAGCACGCAGCTGGCCAGGTCCCAGCTGTGTGCGTGGACGGGCGAGGTCGTCAGGGCCGGGGCCGTGCGGCGGGCGTCGTCGTCGAAGACGTGCACGCACACGCCGCGGTCGCCCTCCCGCTGGACGGGCAGGCACAGGAAGCCGAGCGGGTGCCGCACGGCGCGCAGGGTGCGCCGCCCGGCGGCTATCTCGGTCAGGGCGAGGGCCGCGGCCTCGTACAGCTCGCCGGCGGCGGCCGGGCCGGCGGCCATGGCGTGGGCGATCCGCCGGTAGTCCACGGGGCTGCGCACGGGGGAGCTCACCTCCGGTAGGGATTCTCCGCGTGCAGTGCTTTGTCGATGATGTCGCCGACGTCGCGGTCGGTGAAGGCGGACGGGAGCGGCAGGCCCAGTTGCTCGAAGAGCCGCACGGCCTCGTCGACCGTCGGCTCGTCGCTCAGCGGCAGCGTGCGGTTGAGCTGGAGCATGTGGGCCTGTTCGCGGCTCTGGTGGAGCTCGGTGACGTAGTAGTCGTACAGCGGCCGGTCGCGCTCGACGAGCAGGTTGACGCGCTGGGGGTCGTCCTGGGTGATGATCAGGCAGGTGGAGGACAGGTCGAAGCGCAGGGTGGGCACGGTGGAGGAGAGGTAGACCTCGATCTCCAGGGTGTCCAGGCGCTGGCGGTGCCAGCAGGCGGCCAGCACGGTGGCGTAGGACTCCTTGCGGGTGCGCTCGGTGGTCCAGGTGCCGCCGGGCACGGTGTGCAGGCGGTGGGAGAAGGTCTGCCGGAAGCGGGCGTAGGCCGCGCACGCCTGCTCGTCGGCGGGGTTGACGATGTCGATCTTCACGGTGAAGGAACGCCGCTGCGGGCGGGCGATCTCCACGCACTCCGGCAGCGTCACGGCCCGCAGGTAGGTGCCGGTGCCGCCCTTGAAGACCCAGCGGTCGGTGCTGCGGCGCGCCCGGTCCAGGGCCGATTCCAGCTCGGCGCCGGAGAGCGAGCGCACCATGGTGAGATCCTCGAGCGCGTGCCGCGTGCCGTCCATGGCGGAGCGGATGTCGGCGACCCGGCGGCGCCGCTCGGTCAGCGTGCCGAGCACGAGTGCCGCCAGCACCAGCAAGGTGGCGCCCGAGGTGACGTTGTCGTCGAAGTTGTTGCCGAAGATGTCGAGCGTGCCGATGGTCACCGCCGCGGCCAGGGCCACGACGCCGTCGAGATTCCTGATGGTCCAGGCGACGGCATGCTCGATGCCGCGCCCCAGGTTTGCGCCTCCGCGCGCCATGTGCCCCAGCCTCTCCCCCGGTTACGTCAATCGTAGGAGCGACAAGCGGCGGGCGGCCAGCACGAACGTGCGGCAAAGTACGTTCCGCGCCAGCTGCGCGCGGGGGTGACGGCTCCTCAGCGCGGCGGCGCCCAGGAGGGTCCACGGCCCGTCAGCGCGAGGAGCCGGTCCAGCGGCGGGGCGTCGGCGGGCACCTCGACGGGCGGTGCGAACAGGCCCGGTGCGGGGCGGGAGGCGACCGCCAGGGCGAATTGCGTGCAGGCCTCGATCTCCCAGGGCTCGCACGCGTACGGCGCCCCGATGCTGCGGGCGACGTCCCAGCCGTGGACGACCAGTTCGTCCAGCGCCACCCGGGCGGCCAGCGGGGCGGGCAGGTCGACGCCGCCGGCGCGCGTGGTGCCCTGCCAGGCGGCAGGTGCGCGCCAGGCCTGCGCGAGGTCCGCCAGCCGGGCGGGGATCCGGACGCGCCAGTCCTCGCCGAGGCGGGAGGCGTCCCCGGCGGGGGGCGGGGAGGCGTCCTGCCGGAGCGCCTCCTTGGTGGCGGCGGCGGTGAAGCCGGCGGCGAGGCCGCCGATGTGCTCGACGAGGTCCCCGAGCCGGTAGCCGGCGCAGGGGGTGGCCGCCGTCAGCAGGTCGTCGGTGACGGCCGTGAGCAGGCCGGCCGTCCGGCGGGCCGCGGGCCCGAGGTCGAACTCCACGCCGGCCGTCACGGACGCACCACCTGCAGGGTGCCCGGCCAGCCGTCGCGGTCGAGGATGCGGTAGAGCTCCTTGATGTCGGCCGGGCTCAGTTTCACGCAGCCGTGGGAGGTGTAGTCGGCGGGCCCGTCCCAGCGCTGGTTCTCGGCGCGGCCCCGGCCGCCGGTGCGGGTCATCTCGCTGTGGACGAACAGCTGGCTGCGCACGGTGCCGTCGTGACAGCGCTTGCTGCCGAGCTCGATGGCGTAGCCCTTGACGAGGCTGCCGTCGTAGGCGGTGTGGTGCGCGCCCAGGACGTACGTGCCGTCCGGCAGCCACCCCTGGCCGCGGGCGCAGTCGTCCGGGACGACGCCGGAGCCGGCGCGGAAGACGGCGACCTCCCGCCCGTGGCGGACGACGGCGAGGCGCGAGTCGTCCGGGGTGTCCTTGGTGAACCGCAGGAAGCCGGCGCCGGCCGGGGCGGGCTCCGCCCGCCCGGCGGGCCCGAGGGCGAGCAGGGCGAGGGCGGCGCAGGCGACGGCGGCGCGGCGGCCGGGGCTGGGTGCGACACGGAGCATGGCGATGCGGCCGACGCTAGCAACGCCGTCGCCGCCCGGCCGCGACGCCCCGGCCCGGGTCACCCGATCGTGGGCCCCGTCCCTGGGGCGAAGATCACAGGCCCGGGGCGTTTTGCGGGCCGCGCCGCTGAGTACGGTGAGCCCGTGCCCAAGCAGACCCTTGCCACCTCCCTGGCCGCCTGGCGGCGCCGGGCCGCCTCCGCGGCCGTCCACCGCGCCGCGCGGTGGATCCGCGAGGCCGGGGCGGTGAGTGCCGCGCACCCCGGCCCGTACCGCTTCCGCCGGCTGGGGGCCGGCACGCGGCTGGCGTTCCCGCAGGGCACCGTCTTCGGCGAGGGCTGGATCGAGGTGGGCGAGCACTGCATCATCGCCCAGGACGTGACCTTGACCGCCGGCATGATGCCCGGCCTGGACCTCGGCCCGGACACCCTGGTGCGGCTGGGCAACGGGGTCGTCCTGGGGCGCGGCAGCCATGTGATCGCCGATGCGCCGCTGACGATCGGCGACGACTGCTTCTTCGGCCCGGGCGTGTACGTCACCACCACCAACCACAGTTACGACGATCCCGAGGTGCCGGTGGGCAAGCAGTGGCCCCGCCGGGAGGCGGTGGAGATAGGCCCCGGCAGCTGGATCGGCACGGGAGCGGTGATCCTGCCCGGCGCCCGGCTCGGCCGCAACGTCGTGG
Source organism: Streptomyces sp. PKA51 (assembly GCF_057552455.1). Classification (NCBI taxonomy): domain Bacteria; kingdom Bacillati; phylum Actinomycetota; class Actinomycetes; order Kitasatosporales; family Streptomycetaceae; genus Streptomyces; species Streptomyces sp. PKA51. The sequence continues at coordinate 162,685 of NZ_BAAJPZ010000006.1, read as the reverse complement.
TCGCCGCGGGTTCGGTCGTCCGGGGCACCGTGCCCGACCACGCGGTGGTGGCCGGGGCTCCGGCGCGCGTGGTGCGCACCTGGGACGCCCGGGACGGCTGGCAGCCGCCGCTGCGCACTCCCCCGCCGGTGCCGGTGCCGGAGGGCGTCACGGCCGAGCAGCTGATGGCGCTGGCCCGGCTGGAGGAGGGCGAGGAGCCGGCCTGACGCCTCACCAGGCGACGGGCAGTTCCTCGGGGCCGCGGTTGATGGAGCCCTGCCGCCAGCGCATGTCCTTCTCCTCCACGGCCAGCCGCAGCCGGGGGAAGCGGGCGAGCAGGGTGGAGAGCATCACCTCCGCCTCCATCCGGGTCAGCAGCGCGCCGACGCAGTAGTGCGCGCCGTGGCCGAAGGAGAGGTTGGGGGCCTCGTCGCGGCCGAGGTCGAGCCGGTCGGGCTCGGTGAAGACCGAGGCGTCGCGGTTGGCCGCCAGGTAGGAGACGTAGACGACCTCGCCGCCGCGGATGGTGGTGCCGGCGACCTGGAGGTCCTCGGTGGCGATGCGCGGCAGCCCGACGCCGTTGCGGTGGGGGATGTAGCGCAGCAGCTCCTCGACGGCCTGCGGGAGCAGGTCGGGCTCGGCGCGCAGCCGGGCCAGCTGCTCGGGGTGGGTGAGCAGGGCGTAGACCATGTTGGAGACCTGGTTGCGCACGGCGTCCATGCCGTTGAGGACGAGCATGACGGCCAGGGAGATCAGCTCGGGCTGGCTGAGCTCGCCCTGCTCGTGGGCCGCGACCAGCGCGCTGAACAGGTCGTCGCCGCCGTGCTCGGCCCGGTGCCGGGCGAGGTCGCGGAAGTAGCCGGCGATCTCGCGCTTGACCGCGTCGCTCTGCTCCTGCGAGTGGTTGCTGGAGAGGATGACCGAGCGCCAGCCCTGGAGCCGGTCGATGTCGCGGGTGGGCACGCCGAGCAGGTCGCCGATCAGCTGGGCGGGCAGCGGCCCGGTGAGGCACTCGGTGAGGTCGGCCGGGGGGCCGTGCTGCTCCATGCGGTCGATCATCCGGTCGGCGAGCTCCTGGGCCCGCGGCCGCAGGCCCGCGACGCGTTTGCGGCCGAAGGTCTGGGCCACCAGCCGGCGCAGGCGGGTGTGGTCGGGCGGGTCGGTGCGCCCGATGCCGCCGGCGGGCGCCACGACGTGCGGGGTCATGCTGGTGACGGGGCGGTCGACCGTCAGGGCCCGGCTGAGCGAGGGCGCGGAGGCGACGGTCTTGACGTCCTCGTAGCGGGTGACCAGCCAGGCGTCCCCCTCCCCGAAGCGCATCCGCACCCGCGCGATGGGCTCCTCGCGCAGCAGGCGGTGCAGGAAGGGGTCGAACTGCAGTCCGGGCAGGGGGTCCACGGCCCAGTCGTGGACGACGGCGCCGGGCTGCCGGGCGGGGCGGGCGCCCCCGGTGGAGGACGGATCGGGAAGAGAAGTGGTCATGCCGTCGCTCCCTCGTCTGGCGCGCCCGCGCGCCCGGCCGGCCGGGGCAGCACGGGTGGGATCCCCTGCAAGGGTGCTGTTCCCGCTCATTGCGGGAGCATTCACCGCAATCGCGAATACCCCCGGATTGCACCCGCAGGTGTGAGCCCCCGTGCCGCCCGGCCGTGTGCGGGGCCGGACCGGCCGCTTCGGGTCAGACCTGCTTCTTGAGCACCTCCATCAGGCTGGAGAAGCTGTTGTCGGCGAAGCCCGCGCCCATGCCGCGGCGGAAGACCTCCTGCAGACCCTTGAGCAGGGTGACGTCGACGCCGGCGTCCTCGGCGGTGTGCAGGACGTGGTCGACGCTGGCGGCCCCCATGGCCAGCCGGTCGACGTCTCCGGGGTAGTCGGCCGCGTCCGCGTGCATGGCGTACAGCTCGAAGAAGTGCGGCATCATCGCCGTCATGCCGGACAGGTGCGGCAGCAGTTCGGCGGCCTTGACGCCGTTGGCGGAGCCGACGGCGAGCGCCTGGTAGAAGCTCAGCATCGTGGTCCAGAACACGGTCATCTGGGCCTGGTAGTACAGGGCGGCCAGGCCCGGGTCCTCGCCGTGGTAGTCGGCGGCGGTGAGCACTTCGAGGGTCGCGCGGTGCGCCTCGAACGCCTCGCGCGGGCCGCTGTAGTGGGTGACCGCACCCTCCTTGCCGATCATGGGCGGCGGCACCTGCACGCCGCCGGTGAGGTGGACGGCGCCCTGGGAGGCGGCCCACTTCGCCGCGGCGCGGGCCCGCTCGGGGGTGTCGGAGCTGAGGTTGGCCAGGACCCGCCCGGCGAGTGCGCCGGGCGCCTGCGCGAGGACGGCGTCCACCGCGTCGTAGTCGGTCAGGCTCAGGATCACCAGCTCGTTGGCGGCGAGGGCCGCCTCCACCGTGGCGGCCTCCTCGGCGCCCTTGGCCACCAGGTCGCCGGCCTTGCCGGGCGTGCGGTTCCACACGGTCACACGGTGGCCGGCGTCCAGGAAGGCACCCACCATCGCCCGGCCCATCGGTCCCAGTCCGACGACGGTCACAGCCTGCTTGCTCAACGTCTCTCCTCGGGCAACAGGAACGGCCGCGCGGGCCGCCCTAGAACGAACGCTCTACTTAGTGATCAACGTAGCACAGAAACTGGAACGAACGCTCTATCCGATAGAGTTCGGCCATGCACACCACCAAGGCGGCACAGCAGACGACGGACACGGCGGACGCCGCCGTCGGCACGCGCGAGCGCATCGTGAGGGCGGCGGCCCGGCTGCTGCAGCGTCAGGGCTACGAGGGCACCGGCATCAAGCAGATCGCCGGCGAGGCCGGGGCGACCCTCGGCTCCGTCTACCACTTCTTCCCCGGGGGCAAGCAGGAACTGGCGGTCGCCGCCATCCGGCACGGCGAGGGCGAGTTCGCCGACATGCTCACCACCGCGCTCTCCGGCACCGAGGACCCCGCCGCCGCAATCGAGGACTGCACCCGGCTGCTGGCCACCGCCCTGCGCGCGTCCGACTGGACCGAGGGCTGCCCCGTCGCCGCCACCGCCCTGGAAACCGTCGGGCGCGCCCCGGCCATCCAGCGCGCCTGCGCCGAGGCCATCGGGCACTGGACGGACCTGGTCGCGGCCAAACTGCGCGACGGCGGGCTGGAGGGCGACCCCGCGCACGAGCTGGCGGGCGCTGTCATCAGCACGCTCGAAGGCGCGGAGCTGACGGCGCAGGTGCTCAGGAGCGAGGAGCCGCTGCTGTCGGCGGGGCGTCACCTCGCCCGGCTGGTGCGCACGTACCTCTAGGGTCTGTCTGGCGGATCTTCGTCGCGGGGTACCCCGCGTGCCCCGTCAGGCAGGGTGCCGTGCTTCGCCCGGGCCTCGGGGTAGCGCGTTCGACTGCGGGGCATCGGTGGCCGATCGCGCAGTTCCCCGCGCCCCTGACGGGGCACCCCGTAGGGGCGCGGGGCGTTGTCGATCTGCGGCTGCCGCCGCGTGGGCGCGACACGGCACCCCGTCTGCGGGTGCGTCGTGGCTTGTCGCGCAGTTCCCCGCGCCCCTAGGGGGCACTGCACCAGCCCACGGCGCCCCGTAGGGGCGCGGGGCAGTACCGATATGCGGCTGCCGCCGCGTGGGCGCGATCGGCCACCGACGGACCGCAGTCGACGCGCCAGCCCGAGGCCCGGGCGAAGCACGGCACCCTGTCTGCGGGCGCGCGGCGGCACCCGCAAGATCGGCACAGCCCCCGCCCCTGACGGGCGCCGTGCGCTGGACCTTGCGCACGGGTCCGGCCAGACTCGGCCCATGTTCTGGAGCGACATCGAGAAGATCGCGGCCGGACTGGCCGAGAAGCACCCCGAGGCGAGGCCGTTGGCCGTCGGTCTCGCCGACATCCGCGAGCGGACCGCCGGGCTGGACGGCTTCGCCGACGACCCCACGCGCTGCAACGCGCGGATCCTGGAGTCGATCCAGCTCGCCTGGGACGACAGAACCACCTGAAGGCACGCCGCCCCGACGCCCCGTCAGCCGGCGGCGAGAAGGTGGCGGGCGGCCCGGAGCCCGGAGAGCAGGGCCCCGTGGACGGTGCTGCTGTGCTCGGCGCTGGTCGCCTCCCCGGCGAAGTGCAGCCGGTCGCCGACCGGCGCCGCCAGCGCCTCGTGGTCCCCGGGCCGGAACCCGGCGGCCGGGAAGGAGTACGCGCCCCGGGCGTACGGGTCGGCGGCCCAGCGGGTGACGCGGTGCGCGACCGGCTCGGGCACGGCCGCGCCGTACAGGCCGCGCAGGGCCGCGAGCGCCTCGCGCACCACCGCCGCGTCGCCCTGCGCCTCCAGCCGGCGCGCCACGGGTCCGCCGGCCAGTGCCACCAGGACCGGGGCGCCCAGCACGCGGTGGAGGTTGAACCAGTTGGCGAACGCCCCCTGCGCATCGCCGCCCTGGCGCCGGATGAGGTCCGCGTCGTCCCAGAAGACGTGCGGGAAGCGGAGGTAGACCTTGTCGTAGGTGCCCATGCCCAGGCGCCGCACGGCCTGCTGCTTGGCCTCGGGCAGGGCGGGCGCGAAGGTGACGTCGCCCGCCTTCAGTACGCCGAGCGGCAGGGTGAGCAGCACCCGGCGGGCGCGGAAGGTGCCGTGGTCGCGGGTGCGGACGACGACGCCGTCCGCAGCGCCGTGGTCGACGTGGGTGACGACGTGGCCGAGGCGGACGTCCAGGCCCTCGGCCAGGTGGTCCGTCAGCTGCCCGTAGCCCTGGGGGAAGACCACTTCGGCGCCCTCGTGGTCCTCGCCGAGGGCGAGGGCGGCGAGGGCCAGTTCGCCGGCGCCCGCGCCCCAGTCGTCCTCGGCCATGCGGCCGAGGGCCTCGCGCACCGCCGCCGCGCGCGGACCGGTGAGGCCGAGGGCGGGCAGGACCTCCTCCAGCCCGTCGGCCAGCGACCGGTCGGCGGGCGCCTTGCCGGCGAGGGCGGCGAGGGCCCGGCCGGCCCGGCGCACGTCGTCCCGCAGCTGCCGGGCTTCGGCACCGGTGGCGCGGCGGCCGGCGGCCGTGTAGACGACGGTGCCCTCGCCGGTGGCGTAGTCCAGGGTGCCGACGTCGTAGACGACCGTCGCGGCACCGGCCTCGGCGGCCAGGGCCGTGACCGGATTGCCGGTCACGCCGTGGATCCAGGAGGCGCCCAGGTCGATGCGCAGGCCCTGCCACTCCTGCGTCCACAGCCGCCCGCCGGTGCGCGTGCGCGCTTCGAGGACGGTCACCGCCCGCCCCGCGCGCCGCAGTTCCCGGGCCGCGGACAGCCCGGCCGCTCCCGCTCCGATGACGAGCGTGTCGGTGGTCTCGGCAGGGCGGGGGCCGCTGCGGGGCATCGGGGCACTCCTCGGGTCACGGGTCCTGGTCGTACGACGGCCGTACGACCGTACGACGACCGCCGTGTCAGCAGGTGCCCGGCCCCACGGCCTGCGCCTGGCGGCGCAGCCGGCCGGGGGTGGTGTCCAGGCGTTCGCGCAGCAGGGTGGTGAGGGTGGTGGCGTTCTCGTAGCCCACCCGGCGGGCGACCTCCTCCACGGGCAGGCGGGTGGTGCGCAGCAGGTGGGCGGCCTCGTCCAGGCGGATGCGCTGGGTCAGGCGCAGGGGGGCGACGCCCAGGGTGCGGTCGACGGCGCGCTGCAGGGAGCGTTCGCTGGTGCCGAGCGCCCGGGCGGCGTCGGCGATGCGCACGGGCTCCTGGAGGTGTTCGCGCACCCAGCGGGCGAAGGCGGCCACCGTGGGGTCGCTGCGGGCGAGGTGGCCGGGCAGGGCGTAGCCGGCCTGGGTGGAGCGGTGGTCGGCGAGGAGGTAGCGGGCCGTCAGGGCGGCGAGGGCGGGGCAGACCTGGCGTACGAGGGCCAGGGCGAGGTCGAGGTGGGCGGTGCCGGCGCCGGCGGTGGTGACGCCGGGGGCGTGGACGAGCAGGCGGTCGTCGTCCAGGGCCACGAGCGGGTAGCGGCGGCGGAACCAGGGGGCGAGCCACCAGCTGGTGGTGGCGGGCAGGCCGGTGAGCACGCCGCTCTCGGCGGCCAGGAAGGTGCCGGTGCAGGCCGCGGCCAGGGGGACGCCGCGGGCGTGCGCGTCGCGCAGGAGGGCGCAGGCGGGTTCGCGCTCGGGCGATTGGAGCCACTGGAGCAGGGGATCGGCCCGGCGGTGGCCGATGCCGGGCACGACGACGACGCCGGGGGGATCGGCGTCGCCGGGGGCGACGGTCTCGACGAGGTGGCCCGCGGCGGTGCGGGCCGGGCCGCCGGGCCCGACGCGGGTCACCCGCCACGGGGGCGGGGGCTGCGGCAGCTCGTGCCGCAGGTCGTTCGCGGTGTGCAGGACGTCGAGGACCGAGGCGAGCCCGGTGTCGAACGTGCCGTCAGCGACCAGCACCCAGGTCTCCATGAGCGCACACGGTAGGCGACCTTCCGCCCGGGCCACGGTAACGCTCCGACAAGTGGCCCATCGGTTGATCGCATCGGCGGCCGAACAGACGAATCCGCTCACGCGGGGAGCGCAGTGCTCCGGGGTCGCTGCACTCCCCCGCACAATTTTGACGCGCCCCTGTCAATATCTTCCCTTCCGTGGCACCCTTCCTGACGCACCGTCGAATCCGCACCACTCGTCTGCCCGGACCCCCTTGCCGGCGGTCCGGCCCCCCACGGCCGCGCCGCGCGGCGTGCGCGGCCCCTCGGCAGAAGGAGTACGCGTGAGACGTCCCTACGCCACCTGCGCCGGCACCCTGCTGGCCGCGGGCGTCCTGCTCACCGCCGGCGTCCAGGCCACCCCGGCCGGCGCCGCCGCCGGCAGCGCGCCGGCCACCGTGCACCCCGCGGCGGCCTCGACGGCCGCCCAGCAGCGCGCCGCCGACTTCTGGACCGCCGACCGGATGCGCTCGGCCACCCCCCTCGACGTGCCGGGCACCGCACGCACCGCCCTGACGGCGCCTGCCTCCACGCGCCCCGTGACGAGCGTCCCGCCCACCGCACCGGCCGTGCGCACGGTCGCGCAGATGCGGACCACCCCCCAGGCCGGCGGTCCGTGGACCGGCGGCGGCGCCGTGACGAAGACCTCGGGCCGGGTGTTCTTCACCTTCCAGAACCGCACCGCCTCCTGCTCCGGCGACGCCGTCACCAGCCGGAACGGCAGCACGGTGATCACCGCCGGGCACTGCGTGAAGTACCAGGGCGCCTGGCACACCGACTGGGTCTTCGTCCCCGGCTACCACGACGGGCAGGCGCCCTACGGCAAGTGGGCGGCCACCAAGACGGCCTCCACCCCGCAGTGGGTGGCGAGCGAGGAGATGAACTACGACGTCGGCACGGCCGTCGTCGCACCGCTCGACGGCAAGCGGCTCACCGACGTCGTCGGCGCCCAGGGCGTGCAGTTCAACGGCGCCTACAACACCACCATGTACGCCTTCGGGTTCCCGGCGGCGTCCCCGTACGACGGCACGAAGCTCATCTACTGCAGCGGGACGTCCTCGAAGGACTTCCTGCTCACCAAGGACCACGGCCTGGGCTGCAACATGACCGGCGGCTCCAGCGGCGGCCCGTGGTTCGCGTCGTTCGACGAGTCCACCGGCACCGGCCTGCAGGCGTCGGTCAACAGCTTCGGCTACACCTTCTGGCCCAACCGGATGTTCGGCCCGTACTTCGGCGACGAGATCAAGAACCTGTACGACCAGGTGCAGAGCAGCTGAGCAAGGCGGTGTGCCGGCCCCGGGCCGTGCCCGGGGCCGGCACCCGCGCGCGGCGGGTCAGCCCTTGACGGCCCGCAGGACGACGAACTTCGGGTTGCTCGCGACGACCTCGCAGTTGCCGAAGAGCCGGCGCAGCCGCACGTGGTAGCCCAGGTGCCGGTTGCCGACGACCCACAGCTCGCCGCCCGGGCGCAGCGCGCTGCGGGCGCCGGCGAACATGCGCCGTGCGGTGGTGTCGGTGGTGGCCTGATGGGAGTGGAAGGGCGGGTTGTTCAGCACGAGGTCCACCGAGCCGGCCGGCACGTCCGCCATGCCGTCGGCGACGTGGAACTCGGCGGTGGCCGACGCGGGGGCGTTGGCGTGGAAGGTGTCCTCGGCGGAGGCCACCGCCTGGTGCGACTCGTCGAGGAAGACGACGTGGGAGGCGGGGTTGGCCAGGGCCGCGGCGGTGCCGACCACGCCGTTGCCGCAGCCGAGGTCGACCACGCGCTCGGCCCCGGTGCGCCGCGGCAGGTGCTCCAGCAGGAAGCGGGTGCCGATGTCCAGGCGCTCGGCGCAGAAGACGCCCGCATGGTTGGTGACCGCCATGCCGGAGGCCGCGCCGAGGCCGCCGGGCAGGGTGTAGCGGTGCGGCCAGGCACTGGCCGGGCGCACCAGGTCCGGGTCGGGGGTGGCGAAGATCAGCCGGGACTTCTTGACGGCCAGCGAGGTGCGGGTCGGGCCGACGAGCCGTTCGAACAGCTGCAGCGTCGAGGTGTGGATCTCGGTGACCCGGCCGGTGCCGACGACGACGCTGCCGGCGTGCAGGGCGGGGGCGAGGCGGTGCAGCTGGTCCTCCAGGAGGGCCAGGCTCTTGGGCACCCGGACGAGCAGCACGTCGATCCGGTCGGGCGGGACGTCCCGGGTGGACAGCAGGCGCACCGCGCCGGCGTCGACGCCGTTGCGGGCGAGGTTGCGGCGGGTGGCCTGTTGCCCGAGGTGGGAGTCGCTGATCTGGACGGGCCGGTGGGCGGCCAGCGCGGTGGTCAGGGCGCCCCAGCGGTCGCCCAGCACCACGACGGTGCCCGACAGGTCCACCGGCTCGCCGTCGCCGGCTCCCTGGAGGTGCTGCAGCAGGTACTCGTCGGCCGCGTCCCAGGCGCGCAGGGTGTCGCGGGGGTCCTCGGGGAAGCGGGCGAGCTCGTAGTGGCCCTGTGACGTGGTCAAACGGTTCATCGTGCCCTCAGGCTAGCCGAGGCGGCGCCCGGCGCGGGCCGTCGCCCGCGCTCAGCAGGTGGGCACGGCCGGCAGCGGGCCGCCGCCCGCGTGGAGGGCCTCGGCCGCGAGGTAGCCGCCGTAGGCCGGCAGGTAGGCCCACCAGATGGCCGTTGCCGCGCCCGGCGGCCGTTCGCGCCGCTGGCAGCCGACCAGGACCTCGGCTCCCGCGGGCAGGGCGGCAAGGACGGCGGAGCGGGCGGTCGGGCCGGTGCGCACGGGCGCGCGCGGGCCACGGGTGCCCAGCCAGGTGCCGGCGAGGCGGGTGGCGCCGGGCAGGTGCAGGCCGCGGGTGATGCGGCCGAGGGCGGTGCAGGCGGCGCCGTAGGGCGTGCCGGGCGGGTGGAGGGTGAGCACGGCGGCGACGGCGCGGTCGCCGGGGCCGACGGTGCCGGTGGTGTGCAGGGCGGGGCGGTGCAGGTCGAGGCCGGCGGTCGGGCCGGTGGGCGGGCGGCGGGGCCGCGGGGGTGCGGGGAAGCCGGACCAGCCCTGTTTGACGGCCCAGGGGCGGTCGAAGACGGCGGCCAGGCCGAAGTTCTGGTCGTAGCCGTCGGTGCCGCAGCGCGTGGCCCGGTGCAGGGCGCCCATGACCAGGGCGCGGACCGGGGCGGGTGCCTCGTCGAGCAGATACCGGTAGATGCGGACGGTGTCCTGCGCGGACAGGGCGGTGTAGCCCCAGAAGCCGGGGTGGCTGCCGGGCGGGGGCACGGTGTCGGCGAGGCCGAGCCGCTCGGCCATGCGCCGCACGATGCGGCCCTGGCCGCACAGGTCCCAGAAGTGGCCGGCGGCGCCGTCGTCGCTGCTGCGCAGCATGACCTCCAGGCGGGCGCGGTCCTCCTCGTCCACGGTGTACGCGGGCCCGCGCTCCCACAGCAGGTCCAGGGCGATGAGGAGCTTGACCACGGAGGCGGAGCGGAACGGCGTGCGGGCGTGGAGGAGTTCGGTGAACGTCCCGGTGCGCCGGTCGAAGACGGCGACGGCCGCGGTGGTCCCGGCCGGTACCCCGGGCGCCACCGGGCGCTCGGATGGGAAGCGGTTGCGCACTGCGCTCTCCTTGCGACGTCGGGTGCGGCGAAGGCGCCGGCCGGGATGGTGCTCGGACGGTGTTCGGATCGTGCGGGGTGCGGGGGCCGGCGGTCACCGGTGTTCGTCCGTCGTCGAAACCGGACGGGGCGCCGCCGTACGGGACGCGTGGCACCATGGGGCCCGACGGCGGTACACGGGAGGGGAGTTGTGGTGAGCGGTCTGAGCAAGGGCATCGCGCGCGTGGAGGTGGCGCTGCGGTGGGACCCGAGCCCGCTGGGTACGGCGGCGCACGACCTGGACCTGATCGCGGGGACGTTCACCGCGGACGATCCGTACGGCGATCCGGCCTATCTGGTGCACTTCGACAGCCGTTCGCCCGACGGCACCATCGCGCTCGACCGGGACAGCACGGACGGCCGGGGCCTGGGCGACGACGAGGTGATGACGCTGGAGCTGGACCGGCTCGCGCCGCGGTACGTGCGCGTGGTGGTGGGCGTGATGATCCAGCAGAGCGCCGGGCGGCTGACGTTCGGGGAGGTGGCGGGCACCGGGGTGCGGGTGCGCGAGGGGTATGCGCAGCTCGCGTCGGACGACTTGTCCGCGGTGGCCGGTGCGACGGCGGCGGTCGTCGCGGAGTTCGCCCGGGACGCGGCGGGGAACTGGGTGTTCCGGCCGGGGGTGCGGGGCTTCGACGCCGACCCGGCCACGTTCGCCAGGGTTCTGGGCGCGCGCCCGGGGCAGTAGGCCCGCGGGGCCGTCCGGCGGCTCCGCCGTGCCGCCGGACCGTGGTGGGGGGACACTGGGGGCGGGAGGTGGCCATGGCGCGACGCGGCGATGCACAGGACGGGGAGGCGTACGACGCCTCGCCGTTCGTCCCCGAGGGTGCCGACCTGGGCGCCCTGCGCGAGGCGGCCGGCGGCTGCCACGGCTGTCCGCTGTACCGGGACGCGACGGGCACGGTCTTCGGCGAGGGCGAGCCCTCGGCCCGGCTGGTCCTGGTCGGTGAGCAGCCCGGGGACCAGGAGGACCGGCAGGGCAGGCCCTTCGTGGGGCCGGCCGGCGGGGTGCTGGGGCGGGCGGTGCAGGAGGCGGGGATCGACCCGGCGGAGGCGTATGTCACCAACGCCGTCAAGCACTTCAAGTTCCAGCAGGCGGAGCGGGGCAAGCGACGCATCCACAAGACGCCCGGCCTGCGCGAGATCAGTGCGTGCCGGCCCTGGCTCAGGGCGGAGTTGCAGCTGATCGACCCGGAGGTGGTGGTGGCGCTGGGGGCGACGGCCGGCAAGTCGCTGTTCGGCCCGTCGTTCCGGGTGACGGAGCAGCGCGGCATCGTGCTGCCGATGCCGGCGCTCGACGGCGAGGAGGGCGGGGAGGGGGCGGGCGTGCTGGTGGCGACGATCCACCCCTCGGCGGTGCTGCGTGCCGACGCCGAGGCGCGGGCCGCGGCGTACGCGGGGCTGGTGGCGGACCTGCGGGTCGCGGCGGGCGTGCTGAACGCTTGAAGCGTGCATCACTCCTGACAACCCGTCGGGTGCAGTGGCAGGCTCGGCGGTGCCGCGTCCACCGCCGCCGGTCCGGCGTCGCCGAAGGGGGAGCTTCCCATGACCTCGTTCCGTTCATTCCGTCCGTCCCGCCCGCGCCCGAGACGCCACCGTGTCCGTGCGGCCGCGTTAGCGGGTGCCGCGGTCGCGCTCGTGGCGAGCGCCCTGGGCACGCCCGCCGAGGCCCGGCCCGCGGCGGGCGCCGCCCGTACGGCCGCCACGGGCTGCGGCACCGGCGTGGGCCGGGTGCCGCTGGAGACCACGCAGAACGCCACCACCGGCCGCTGGCAGCTCGACGACCCGGTGCGCGGCCACCACCGTACGTACGACCTGCGCGGCGCGACCACCGGGCGGGGCGAGCTGGTCACGGACGACGACAACAGCTGGTGCGACGGGGCCGCGCAGGCCGACGCCGTGGCCGCGCACTACATCAACTCCGTGGTGTGGGACTACTTCCTGACCGCCCACGGCCGCCGCGGCGTGCGCGGCGACGGCTCCGGCGGGTGCAGCCAGGTCCACTACGGCACCGCTTACGCCACCGCATTCTGGGCGGACGACAGGGGCTGCATGGTCTGGGGCTCGGGTGCGAGCCGGCCGAACGACCTCTTCCGCATCGAGGTGGGCGCGCACGAGATGGCCCACGGCGTCACGGCAGCGACCGCGAACCTGGCCTACAGCGGCGAGAGCGGTGCGCTCAACGAGGCGACGAGCGACATCTTCGCCGCGGCCGTGGAGTTCGCGGCGAACAACCCGGCGGATCCGGGCGACTACCTCTTCGGTGAACGCACCGATGTCACCGGCGACCACGTCGACCGCCGCATGGACCGGCCGTCCTGGGACGGGCGGTCCAAGGACTACTGGTACCCCGGCATCGAGCGGCTCGACGTGCACAGCGCGAGCGGGCCCGCCAATCACTTCTTCTACCTGCTGGCCGAGGGCAGCGGCCGCAAGGTGATCAACGGCGTCGTCTACGACAGCCCCACGTACGACGGCAGGCCCGTCGCCGGCATCGGGCGGGAGGCGGCGGCGCGGATCTGGTACCGCGCGCTGACCACCTCCATGCGCGCCGACACCACTTATCACGGCGCGCGCGACCTGACGCTGAAGGCGGCCGCGGACCTCTACGGAACGGGCAGTGCGCAGCACACGGCGGTCGGGGCCGCCTGGGCCGCGGTCAACGTCGGGTGATTGATCGACAGGCCGGCCCGTCCATATAATTGCCCCAGGAAACTATATGGAGCGCGCCGCGCATCACGACCGAAGGAAAGAGCACACCGCATGACCGCCACCGAAGAGGCCTTCCGCAGCTATGTGGAGGAGAACCTCGATGCTCTGAACGACCGTCCCGAGCGCAACGTTTTACTGCATGAGAACCGGTGGACGACCGCCGGGGAGCTGCGCGACCTGGTGTACCGCACCGCCCGCGCCCTGCGCCGCAGGGGCATCGGCCGCGGCCACACCGTCACGCTGCTCGGCGGCAACCTCCCGGAGATCGTCGCCGCCCGCTACGCCGCGAACCTGCTGGGCAGCCGGGTCAACCACCTCTACAACCGGCTGTCGGCGGAGGCCCAGGCCCTCATCGTGCAGGATGTGGAGACCCACGCCTTCATAGCCGACCCCCGCTGGGCCGAGCGCACCGCCGAGGTGACCGCACTGGCTCCGGTGGAGCACGTGCTCACCCTCGGCCCCGCGGCCACGGGCGAGGACCTGCTGGCGCTGGCCGCCGGGGAGTCCGCCGAGCCGCTGCCCGGTGCGGCGCGGCCCGAGGACATCTGCAGCATCCGGCACACCGGTGGCACCACCGGCCACCCGAAGGGCATCTGCACCACCTTCGGCCAGGTGGCCGGCTACCGGCCGGAGCGCGAACCGTACGAGCGCCGGCAGCTGGTGTGCACCACGCTCGCCCACATCGGCGGCCTGTTCACGGACATCACGCTCCGCCACGGCGGCTTCGTCGTGCTGCACGAGGACTTCGACCCGGCCGCGGTGCTGGCGGCGATCGAACGGGAGCGCATCACCGACCTGTTCCTGCTGCCGCCGCTGCTCTACCGCCTCCTGGACCACCCGGACGCCGACCGCACCGACACCTCCAGCCTGCGGTCCCTGACCTACGGCGGCTGCCAGGCGTCCCCTGCCCGCATCGCGGACGCCGTCCGGCGCCTGGGCCCGGTGCTCATGCAGTTCTACGGGCAGAGCGAGGTGGGCGGCATCAGCATGCTGATGCCCGATCAGCACGACCCGGACCGCCCCGAGGTGCTGCGCTCGGCCGGCAAGATCCTGCCCGACGTGGAGGTCGCCATCCGCGACGAAGCGGGCAACGACCTGCCCACCGGGCGGCACGGCGAGATATGCGTCCGCTCGCCGCACGTCATGCAGGGCTACTGGAAGCAGCCCGAACTGACCGCCGAGGTCCTGCGCGACGGCTGGCTGCACACCGGTGACGTGGGCTTCGTCGACGAGGAGGGCTACCTCACGGTCGTCGACCGGCTCAAGGACATGATCATCGTGGTGGGCGGGCACGTGTACACCTCGGAGCTCGAGGACCTGCTCAACCGCCATCCCGACGTCCTGCACAGCGCCGTCTTCGGCGTCCGCGACGCGGACCGCATGGAGCAGGTGCACGCCGTGATCGTGCCCCGGCCCGGCGCAGAGCCGGACGAGAAGGAGCTGCGGGCCTACGTGCGCGAGCAGCGCGGTGCCATGTACGAACCGGCGCGCATCGCCTTCGCCGAGGCACTGCCGCTGACCGAGGCCGGCAAGCCGGACAAGAACACGCTGCGGGCCCGGGCCGAGCAGCTCCCCGTGGGCTGACCGCACGTCAACCCCTTCGACGCGCCCGGCACTCCGCTCGCCCCCGTGGCGGAGTGCCGGGCGTTCGCCTCAGCGCTGCCCCGGCACCGGCACCGGCACGGACGCATGCACCTGGTGCAGGTGCACGACGACGTCGTAGGCGCTGCCCAGGGCCAGCGAGGACACCGGGTTGTACGGATGGCGTCCGGGGATGACGTACGTCGGCCGGGCGGTGCCCAGCCAGGCGGCGACGGCCGGATCGCGGCGCGCGGCGCGCAGGTCGAGGACGAAGTCGCGGTGGCGCACCGCGTCGAGGGTCTCCTCGTTGCTGCCCGGCGCGGCCGGGGGCACGCGGAACGTCCCCGCCTCCCCCGATGCCGTCCGTGCCCGGTACTCGCCGCTGTGGACGGTGGTGCCGACGGCCAGGTACCCGCTGCCGATCAGCTCCCGCAGGTCCGCGCCCATCGTCACGGGGTAGACGGCCGGGAAGGCGGAGTCGTGGGCGACGTGCCCGTCGTGCGCGGAGAGCACCAGGCGGTCGCCCATCGTGCGCTGCCACCACACGGCGGTCTCCGCCATGATCCGGTCCCGCTGCCGGTTGGCGGCCGTGACCTGGGCGGGATCGTCGAAGTCGACGTCGAAGGACTCGGCCATCTGCGCAAGGACCCGCGCCTCCTGAAGGACCCACGGATCCCGCTCGGCCGCCCCCTCCAGGAGCCGGTACGCGGCCCGGGCGTCGCCGGCCATCGCCGTGCGCCGGGCCGGCGGCAGGGCACTGTACGCCGCCAGCCGTGCACCGACCCCGCCGGGCAGGGCCCGCAGGGCGGCGTAGCGCCGCTCCAGCTCCGGCACGAGGGCGGGCGTGTGCTTCCCGGCCCAGGCGAGGATGCGCTCGTACTGCTCGGGGTCGGCGTCGGAGAAGTCCAGGCCCACGATCCGGACCGGACGGGCGGCGGTGCGGTTGTGCTCGCGCACCCCGGCGAACAGCTGCCGCAGCTCCTCGGTGTTGAGCAGGCCGTAGCCGTCCTGGAACTCCTCGCGCATGATCCGGCGCAGGTCGCCCTCGCCGGTGCGCACGTACGCATCCAGCCGGACGCCCGCGGACCAGCTGATCTCCATGGCGAAGGCGGAGAAGCCCTCGTGCGTCACCAGGCGCCGCAGCAGCCGGTCCTTGACGGTGAAGACCTCCTTCGAGCCGTGCGACACCTCGCCCAGCCCGACGATCCGCGCCCCCTGGGTCGCCGCGCCGAACGCGGCCAGGTCCGCGTCGAACCCGCCCGGCGCGGTGCTGCGCAGCGGGTGCGCGGCCCGCTCCAGCCCGGCCACGACGCCCCGGTCGGGACCCTGCGCGGCGGCGGCCGGCGCCGCCGGGCCCACGGCGGTGGCGGTGGAGGCGGCCGGCCCGAGGAGGGAGGCGAGGGCGACGGTGAGGACGGCGGTACGGCGTAAGGTCATGTGTGTCATGCACGTGTTATACGTGAGGCAGTTGAGGCGCCTGTGACGGGGATGGGGCTGCTTGTCCGGCCTACTCGTTGTGCAGCACCCCGGCGATCGTCAGCCGCGCCGCCGAACGGGCCGGGACCAGCGCGCCGAGGACCGCGATCGCGACCCCCGCCAGGGCCAGGACGACCAACTGCGGCGCGTGCCAGACGTCCTTCATGGACTCCGGGAACACGGCCACCCCCACGTGGTCCACCAGCAGCCGGTGCACGGCCATTCCCAGGGGTATCCCCAGCAGCCCGCCGACCGCGCCCAGGCCCGCCACGGACGTCACGGTCATCACCGTGACCTGGCGCGGCGTCATGCCGATCGACTTGAGCATGCCCAGGTCGCGGCGGCGTTCCCGGGTGTTCAGCAGAACCGTGTTGAAGACGCCCAGGGCGGCGACGGCGGTCAGCAGCACGGTGAACACCGCCGAGAAGCCCACGACCGTCGTGGTGGTGGTGTTCGCCGAGGCGCCGGGCAGCAGGTACAGGCCCGGGTCGGACGCCTTGACGGCCTTGGCGTACGTCTCGGGGTCGGCGCCGTCGGCAAGCCTGACCGTGTACTCGACGGCCTGCAGATCCGCATCGAGCTCGGCCAGGGTCTGCCAGCTGGATTCGATGGCACGGGGATTGCCCTCGATGAGTTCACCGACGAGGGTGACGCGTGCCTGCCTGCCGTTCAGGTACAGGGTGATCTCGTCGCCGACCGTGAGCCCGTGCTGGTTCAGGAACGCCGGCGCCGCCGCGGCCTCGCCCGGTCCGTGCGGCCAGTGGCCCTTGACGACCTCGGAGTCGTACATCCGGGTGTCCCCGCGGTAGAAGTCCGCGAAGGCGGTCTGGGTGTACCCGGCCAGGCGCACGGTGGTCAGGGCGCGGGCGGTCACCAGCTCCGCCCCGGGAAGGGCCCGCAGCCGGGCCTCGACCTGGCGGTCGCTCAGCTGCGGAGCCCTCTGGCCGAGCCCGGGCCTGCCCGCCTCCACGTTCACCCAGGCGGCGCCGTTGTTCTGGCCGTGTTTGCCGAAGGCGACCATGGTGCTGGTCAGACCGGTCGTCAGCGTCACGGTCGTGACGCCGAGGACGATGGCCGCCGTCGTCATGAGGGCGCGGCCCGGGCGGGCGAAGGGCTGGCCCAGGCCCAGGCTCACGGCGCGCGGCAGCCGGGTGCCGCCGAGCACCCGCTGGATGCGCAGCCCGCGCCCGGTGCGCGGGGCGTTGCCCGCGCTGATCGCCCGGGCCGCGGAGAGCCGGTGCGCGCGCAGCGCGGGGACCAGCGCGGCGAGGACGACAAGGGCGGGCATGCCCAGCAGGCAGACGGCGTACGCCCAGGGGCCGATGCCGATGGCGGCACTGCCGGTCTCGATTCCGCTGAAGGCGTCCCGCAGGAGGGGCTGCGCCAGCGCGTCGCCGATCAGGGTGCCGGCGACACAGCCGACCACCGCGGGCACGCAGACCGTCGTGAGGTAGACGGCGACCACCTGGTTCGGTGTGAAGCCCAGTGCCTTGAGCACCCCGATGTGCCGGTTGCCGGAGACGACCACGCCGCTGACCACGTTGCCGACGATCAGGGCGGAGACCAGCAGGCCCAGGACGCCGAAGACCGTCATGAACGGAAGGTAGGAATCGACCACCGCGGAGAAGGCCCGCTTGAGCGTGAGGGAGGACTGCGTGGTGGTCAGCGAGCCCGCAGGCAGCCCTGCGGTGGCCTGCGCCAGGCCGTCGCGGATCTGCCGGTCGGTGGAGGCGTTCGTGAAGCGGTAGAGCATCTGGACGGAGGCCGGGTGCAGCGCGGCCATCTGTTCGGGGACGACCCAGGCGCCGGCGGACTTGCTCATGCTGGTGGCGAAGCCGACGACGGTGAGCGCCGGGGCACCGCGCACCGTGAGCTTCGTCCCCAGCTGCTGCGGGCCGGGGGTGCCTCGGCCGGGCCAGTTGACGACGATCTCGCCGGGCCGGGCGGCCCAGCGCCCCTCCAGGAGGCCGATGCGGTCCACGGTGCCCCCGGGATCGGAGCGGCCCACGACCGTCAAGGGGCCCGAGGGGACCCACAGCCACTGTGCGGGTATGTCGACGGCGGCCTGGGGATACGGCCCCGCGGCGGCCTGGACGCCCGGCCGCCCGGCGGTACGCGCCAGCTGGGTGTCCGAGACCTTGCTCCGGTCGAAGGCCGCCACCGCATGGGCGCCGCACTGCTGGCCGAAGGCCCGCTCGAAGGGTGCCGAGGCGGCGCTCAGCAGGGTCAGCGCGAGCAGGACGGTCGTGGTGGAGCACAGCACGACGAGTCCGATGACGGCCGTTTGGACCTTGCGACGCTTCATCACTGCGCGCGCGGCCGACCAGACGGCGCTCATGCGGTCGGCTCCAGCGCGCTCTCGCGGGCCACCCGGCCGTCGGCCACCTCGATCAGACGGCTGGCGCAGCGGGTGGCCAGATGCGGGTCGTGGGTGACGATCAAAAGGGTCTGGCCGATCTGGTTGAGGTCGATCAGCAGGTCCATCACCTGCTCGCCCGAGCGGCTGTCCAGGGCGCCGGTCGGCTCGTCGGCCAGCAGCAGGGCCGGACGGTTCATCAGTGCCCTGGCCACGGCGACCCGCTGGCGCTCCCCGCCGCTCAGCGCGGCCGGGTAGGTGTCCTTGCGGTGGGCGATGCCGAGTTCGTCGAGGAGTTCCAGCGCGCGACGGCGTGCCTGCCGGGCGGAGGTCCCGGTCAGCTGGGCGGCCAGCGCCACGTTGTCCAGCGCCGGGAGGTCGTCGACGAGGTTGAAGAACTGGAAGATCATGCCGATGTGCCGCCGCCGGAACAGGGCCAGCCCGGTCTCGTTCAGCGTGCCGAGGTCCCGGCCGTGGACCTCGACGGTGCCGGATGTCGGCCGGTCCAGGCCCGCGACCATGTTGAGCAGGGTGGACTTGCCGCAGCCGGAGGGCCCCATCACGGCGACCGCGTCCCCCGCGCGGATCTCCAGGGACATCCCGTCCAGGGCCTTGGCGTCGCCGTACTGCTTGTGCACGTCGTCCAGCCGCACGACGACCTGCTGCGAACTGAGTGGATCATGAGTCATGGCACGAACCTAGGATCGGGGGGACGGGGCGGCGTCCCTCCCCGGATGCAACCGTACGGACCCGTCATCCCGGGGATGTACGCAGGTGGGCCCTGGGAATGATGCGGAGCGGGGGGCGGGGCTGCGAGGCTGACGGAGTGTGGAGTTCAGGGGTGGGGTGGCCGGTCGTCGCGCTGGCGGCGGCATGTGCTGCCGCCGGCTGGCTGGGGGCGGCCCTCGTCCGGGTGCGACGGCGCCACCGGTCGGCCATCGAGGAGCGAGGCCGGCTGCTGGAGCGGGAGCGGGAGAGCGCGGCACGGACCGCGGTCGACGCCGAGCGGGCCCGGATCGCGGCGGACCTCCACGACATCGTCAGCCACAACGTGAGCCTCATGGTGGTCCAGGCCGGTGCGGCCCGCGAGGTGCTGGCCACCATGCCGGACGAGGCCGCGGCCGCGATGGCCGCGGTCGAGAGCGCCGGACGCAACGCGATGACGGAACTGCGGCACCTGCTCGGCCTGCTCGCCCCCGCGCAGAACGGCGACGACGAGCCCTACGGTACGGATCTCTCGCCCCAGCCGAGCCTGAGCAGGCTCAGTTCGCTGATCGACCGGTTCGCCTTCGCCGGCCTGCCCGTGGACGTACGCATCTGCGGGGAACCGCGCCCGCTGCCGGGCGGAATCGATGTCACCGCCTACCGGATCGTCCAGGAGGCCCTGACCAATGCCCTCAAGCACGGAAACGCGGTGAAGGCCGAGGTGACGGTGCGCTACGCCGATCACTTCCTGCGGGTCGAGGTCCTCAACAGCGGGCCGAGCGTCCTGACGGCCGGCGGCCTCGCCTCCCCCGGCGGCCCGGCCGCCGAGCGGGCGGACGGAACCGGACGCGGCCTGCTCGGGCTGCGCGAACGGGTCGCCGTCTACGGCGGCGACCTGGACGCCCGCCGCCGCCTCGGCGGCGGCTACCGTGTCCGCGCCCGGATCCCCCTGGACCGGCCATGACACCCGCCGAATCCGCCCCCCGCGTCGTCGTCGCCGACGACCAGGAACTCGTCCGCACCGGCTTCCGGCTGATCCTGACGGCCCGCGGAATCGACGTGGTGGGCGAGGCCGCCGACGGGGCGGAGGCGGTGGCAGCCGTGCGCGGACTGCGGCCCGACGTCGTGCTGATGGACATCCGGATGCCCACCATGGACGGCCTGGAGGCCGCCCGCCGCGTCCTCGCGCAGGCCCCGGACTGCCGGGTGATCATGCTGACCACCTTCGACCTCGACCGCTACGTCTACGCTGCCCTCGCCGCCGGCGCCAGCGGCTTCCTCCTCAAGGACGTCACCCCCGAACACCTCGCCTCCGCCGTGCGCCTGGTCAGGACCGGCGACGCACTGCTCGCCCCCTCGATCACCCGCCGCCTGGTGGAGCGTTTCGCCGGAGGCACCAGCGCCCCCGGGCACGGGACCCCGGCCGTCCACCGCGACCTGGCCGCCCTGACGCAACGGGAGCGCGAGGTGCTGACGCTCATGGGCCGGGGGCTGTCCAACAGCGAACTGGCGCGGACGCTGACACTCAGTGAGGCGACGGTGAAGACCCACGTGGCCCGGATCTTCGCCAAACTCGCCCTGCGCGACCGGGCCCAGGCCGTCGTCCTCGCCTACGAGACAGGACTTGTCTCTCCGGGTGACCCCGCCGAAGCCGCTCGGCAGAGACGCTGAGGCGTGTCCGGCGGATCGGCGCCCCGCAAGGGGCGCGGGCACGGCCGCGCGACCGGCTCTCGGGGCGGACCCGGCCCATGGAGTCGAACTCACCCCGTGGGCACGGCCCGCTCCCTCACTCCTTGGCGTCCGCGTAGCACTCCACCACCGCGGTGGTGAAGGGGAAGCGCACCGGTGTCGCGCCGAAGGCGAGGCGGCCGGCGTGGTCGCCGGCCGAGCGGATGGCCTCCGCCACGGCGGGGGCCTCCTCGCGGGGGCAGTGCACGATCAGCTCGTCGTGCTGGAAGAAGACCAGCTCCGCCTTGAGCCCGGCTGTCGCCTGCCGTACCAGGGCGAGCACGATCAGCGCCCACTCGGCGGCGCTGCCCTGGACGACGAAGTTGCGGGTGAACCTGCCGCGTCGGCGGGCGCCCGCCGTGCCGCCGGGGGCGGCCGGCTCCTCGTCCTGGGGCAGGCCCGCCTCCTCGGCGAGCGCGGTGGAGGACGGCGGGCACGTGCGGCCCAGCCACGTGCGGACCAGGCGGCCCTCCTCCCCCGCCCGCGCGGCGTCGTCCACGTACGCCACGGCCCGCGGGAAGCGGCGGCGCAGCTCGGCCAGGTGCCGCAGGCCGTCGCCGGACGTCTGCCCGTAGATCGCCCCGAGGACGGCCAGCTTGGCGCGGTCCCGGTCGCCGGCGAACAACCGCTGCGACAGGCCCGCGTACAGGTCGTGCCCGGTGCCCGCGACCTCCATCAACCCCGGATCGCGGGAGATCGCGGCCAGGACGCGGGGCTCGATCTGGTCGGCGTCCGCGACGACCAGGCACCAGCCCGGGTCGGCGACCACCGCGCGCCGCACCACCCGGGGGATCTGCAGCGCCCCGCCGCCGCGCGTCGTCCAGCGGCCGGTGACGGTGCCGCCCGGCAGATACTCGGGGCGGAAGCGGCCCTCGTGCACCCACGCCTGCAGCCAGGCCCAGCCGTGGGCCGTGTGCAGGCGGTAGAGCTTCTTGTACTCCAGCAGGGCCGGCACGGCCGGGTGGTCGATGTCCTGCAGCTCCCAGGCGCGCGTCGAGGACAGGGCGATGCCCTCCCGGGCGAAGGCCCGCACGATGTCGGCGGGCCGGTCGGGGCGCACCCGCGCCCCCGGGCCGAACGCCCGGGAGACCTCCTCGGCCAGCTCCGCCAGGCGCCGGGTCTCCTGGCCGCCGGGGTAGCGCTCGCCCAGCAGCGACGTCAGCAGTGCGTGGTGGACGTCGGCCCGCCACGGCACCCCGGCCCGCCCCATCTCGGCCGCCACCAGCGTGCCGGCCGACTCGGCGGCCGCCAGCAGGCGCATGCGCTCGGGGTGCACCGTACGGGCGGTACGGGCCAGCTGGTCGGCGTACACCTCGCGCAGCGCGGTCAGCTCGTCCGTCCCCGCGGGCAACGGCACCGGGCCCGGCTCGAACAGCGACGGCTGCCCGCCGGCCGTCGCCGTCCGCACGGGCGCGTCCTGCGGGACGGGCAGGCGGTGCAGCCGCGCCCAGGCCGCCGCCAGCGACCGCGGCTGCCCGGACTGCCCCTCCTCGTGGCCGATCAGCAGCGCCTCGGCGGCCTCCACGTCGTAGCACCGCTCGACGTGCAGGCCGGCGGCGAGGAGAGTGCCGTAGGACTCGGCCGTGGACCGCCAGATCCACCGGTCCACGGCGGGCCGGGACCCGACGGCCTGCACGAGGGAGGGCTCGCGGAGGGTGGGGCCGGCGGGGTGCCCTGCGTCGTCGACGGGGCACAGGTGCACGCCCCCGTCGCGCGCGTCGGCCACCACCCATCTCATGGGGTGAGTTTCGCACCGGGGTCTGACATCGCCCTCAGGTCCGCGCCTGCGGCGGGGCCCGGGGGCAGCCTCTACGGGGTGCCGTGGCTCAGCGCCGGGTGCCCACCGGCTCGTCGTGCCGTGCCGGGCGCGACGACGCCACCGTGCGCGAGGGGCCGCCCGAGGGCCCACGGCGTAGCGCCGCCAGGCCGACGCCGGCGAGGACGATCAGGCCGCCCAGCCCCGCCATCGGGCTCGGTACCGAGCCGAGGAGCAGGGCGTCCAGTGCGAGGGCCGCCACCGGCACCGCGTACAGGACCAGGGAGCTGACGGAGGCCGTCGCGGCCTGCAGGACGCGCGACCAGGTGCAGAACGCCAGGACCGTGCAGCCCAGACCGAGCCACAGGACCGCCGCGTGCTGCTGCCATCCGGCGGCCGCGGCCTGCGTGACGGCGCCGGGGGCGAAGAAGAGCAGGGGCAGCAGTCCGAAGAGGCTGCCGTAGAAGATGCAGTCCATTCCGGAGTACCGCTGCAGCAGCGGCTTCTGCAGGACGAAGGAGGTCGCCTGGGCGGCCGCCGCGAGCACGATCATGGCCATGCCGGAGCGGGTGCCGCCGCTGCCGCCGGCGAGGGCGACGACGAGGGCGCCACTGAGGGCGACGAGGAGGCCGGCGATGCCCCAGGGGCCGGGCCGTTCGCGCAGGACGAGCATGCCCAGTGCGGTGGCGAAGACCGGCGAGGTGGCCACGAGCATGGCGGCGGTGCCGCCTTCGACGTGGCGTTCACCTGCGTAGAGCAGGAGCTGATAGGCGGTCATGCCCGTCAGGCCGAAGCCGGCCATGCGCAGGGCGTCGCCGCGGCGCAGCCGGCCGATGCGGCCGGTCAGCAGGCACGGCAGCAGCAGGGCGACGGCGGTGACCAGGCGCAGGACGGCGATGGACTCCGGGGCGTAGCCCTCCAGGGCCATGCGGATGGCAGGGAAGGCCGAGCCCCACAGGACCGCGGTCGCGGCCATGAACTTCCACGGGGTCAACGGAAAACACCGCCTATCGGCTCGGTATGCGTCGAACGTTTCGACGATGTTGCCGAAGCTACCGAGAATCGACTCATAAGTCGAATAACAGATTCCTCTTATATCCCCAAGGGATTCTTTGAGATTGCACGGACGGCCTCTCCGCCGCGCCGCGCGGCCCGCGCTCCCGTACCCTCGGACGGGGGACCCGCGCGCAGTGGCGCACGCCGACGGCGAAGGAGCAGTGGGTGATGAGCGGCCTGGAGACTGCGGACCATGTCAGCGTGCATCTGAGCGGATGCGGCACGGCCGACGCGGGCGTCGTCTTCGGCGCCCTGGAGGCGGCCTTCCCCGGCGGCACGGAGCCCGACGCGAGCCGGAGCGCCGCCGGCCAGCGGACCGGTGAGGGCGCTGCCACCATGTGGTGCACGGTGGTCGACGCCCGCACGCGTACGCCCCGCGGGGCGCCCTCGGCGGCGCCGCTGACCGGCGGCGTGGTGGCCGACCTGTTCGGCGCGGCCGATCCGGTGCGCCAGGTCGAGGAGGAGCTGGCGGCCGTCTTCGACGTCGAGCACCAGGGCACGGTCCCGGGCGAGCACGAGCTGGAGGTCAGGCTGCGCCTGGCGCCGCGCCCGGACGCCTGACGGCCGGCCGCGGCCGGCGGCCGCACGGCGCCGCGTCCCGCCCTGAGGCGAGGAGGCACAGGCCATGACGCACGCGCACCATGCGGGACGGCACGACGCGCCCTATCTGCCCATCGAGGACCACGGGATCATCGGGGACCTGCACACCGTGGCCCTGGTCGGGGCGGAGGGCACGATCGACTGGTGCTGCCTGCCCCGTTTCGACGCGCCCTCGGTCTTCGCCTCGCTGCTGGACGCGGAGCGCGGCGGGTTCTTCTCGGTGCGGGTGCCGGAGGTCGAGCGCACCAAGCAGATGTACCTGCCGGATTCCAACGTTCTGCTCACGCGCTTCCTCGCCGAGGACGCGGTGGCGGAGCTGTACGACTTCATGGTCCCCGACCACCCCGCCTGCACCGCGGGCGGCACCCGGCAGATCGTGCGCCAGCTGCGGGTGGTGCGCGGCAGCGCCAGGGTGGACGTCGAGTGCCGCCCGGCGTTCGACTACGCCCGCGCCCCGCACGAAGTGGCGCTGGTCGAGGGGGTCGGCGCGGTGTTCACGAGCCCGGCCGGCCACCTGGTGCTGCGCTCCTCCGTGCCGCTGCGCGCCGACGGGGACGCGGCGCTGGCCACGGTGGAGCTGTCCGCCGGGCAGGCGCTCTCCCTCGCCGCCCAGTGGGAAGGCCGGGCGCGGCCGGTGGACGGCACGGAGGTCGACCGCCTCCTGGACGACACCCTGCGCTACTGGGACGGCTGGCTGCGCCAGTCCCGCTACCAGGGCCGCTAC
Source organism: Streptomyces sp. PKA51 (assembly GCF_057552455.1). NCBI lineage: Bacteria > Bacillati > Actinomycetota > Actinomycetes > Kitasatosporales > Streptomycetaceae > Streptomyces > Streptomyces sp. PKA51. The sequence goes on along the minus strand of NZ_BAAJPZ010000006.1, from coordinate 137,998 downwards.
CGCGAGACGGTGGAACGCTCGGCCCTGGCCCTGAAGCTGCTGGTGCACCAGCCGACCGGCGCCCTGATCGCCGCTCCCACCACGTCGCTGCCGGAGTCGCCGGGCGGCTCCCGCAACTGGGACTACCGCTACACCTGGGTGCGCGACGCCGCGTTCACGCTGTACGCACTGATGCGGCTGGGCTTCACCGAGGAGGCGGCCGGGTTCGTCGACTGGCTGCACGACCGGTGCGTGGAGGCGCCGCCGGACACCGGGCTGCAGGTGCTCTACGGCATCGACGGCCGCGCCGGGCTGCCGGAGACCGAGCTGACCCACCTGGCCGGCTACCGCGGGGCCCGTCCGGTGCGGATCGGCAACGCCGCGTCCTTGCAACTGCAGCTGGACATCCACGGCGAGCTGATGGACTCCGTCTACCTGTACAACAAGTACGGCGAGCCGATCTCCTACGAGTTGTGGGAGGCGCTGAGCCGGCAGCTGGAGTGGCTGGAGAAGCACTGGGAGGAGCCGGACGACGGCATCTGGGAGACCCGCGGGGGCCGGCGCCGCTTCACGTACTCGGCGCTGATGACGTGGGTGGCCTTCGAGCGGGCCATGCGCATCGCCCGCCACCGCGGCATGCCCGCCCCGGTCGAACGCTGGCGCGACGCGGCCGCCGCGGCGTACCGGTACGTGCAGAACAGCTGCTACTCCCACGAGCTGGGGGCGTACGTGCAGTACGCGGACAGCGACGTGCTGGACGCCTCGCTGCTGGTGATGCCGCTGGTGAAGTTCGTGGGCCCGGCCGACCCGCGCTTCCTGTCGACCGTGCGGCGGCTGGAGGAGCAACTCGTCAGCGACAGCCTCGTGCACCGCTACCAGGCCGACGGCGCCGACGGGTTCACCGACCGGGAGGGCACCTTCAACCTGTGTTCCTTCTGGTACGTCGAGGCCCTGGCGCGCGCCGGCCGGGTCGGCGAGGCGCGGTACATCTTCGAGAAGATGACCACCCACGCCAACCACCTGGGCCTGTACGCCGAGGAGATCGGCCCGGCGGGCGAGGCCCTGGGAAACTTCCCGCAGGCCTTCACCCACCTGGCACTGATCAGCGCGGCCACCAATCTCGACCGCGCGCTGGCCACGCAGCGCGGCGCGGTGACGCGGCACTGCCGCCGCTGAGGGCCGTTGAGGGGCGCTGAGGGCCGCTGAAGGCCGCTGAAGGTCGCGGCGGGCGTCACCCGGTGGCCGTCACCCGGCAGCGGTGACCCGGCCGCCCAGCTCCACCACCCCGTCGCCGAGGAAGCGCGTGAGGATCTGCGAGCCCGCGCCCTGCCGCACGGTCAGGGAGCGGCCCAGCTCGACGGTCAGCACCAGGGCGGCCCCGCCGGTGGCCTCGTCCTCGGCCACTCCGTCGCCGCGTCGCGGGAAGCCCCGCGCCCTGACGCGTCCGGCGACCTCGTCCTCCCAGGCCCAGGCGTACAGCCAGCCCTCCCCCGGCGGCGGGGCGGGCAGCTCGTCGACCTCGGCGACGGTGGCGAAGCGCTGCGTCCGCCGGCCGGGGACCCAGGCGGCCCGTCCCCGGATCCAGGTGAGTCCGTCCTCCTGCCAGGTGGGCACCTCGCCCGCCGGTGGGCGCAGGACGTCCACCGGCTCGCCGCGGCTGCGCAACCAGGACGCCACACCGACGAGCGGGTGTCCGGCGAAGGGCAGCCGCGTGCTGGGGGTGTGGATGTCGACGCGCCCGGTCCGGGCGTCGTCGACGAAGACGGTCTCGCTGTAGCCGAGTTCGGCGGCGAGGTGCCGGCGTTCGCGTGCGCCGGGGACGGCCGCTGCGTCCATGACGACTCCGAGGGGATTGCCGCCCGTTCCGTCCGGGCCGGTGAACACCCTTACCGCGACATGATCAACCATGAGCTGATTCAATCAGCTTCGCTCGGCTTCAATCGGCGTGAGGAGCGGTGGTGGGCGAGAACAAACGGCGCATGCGGGCGGGCGAGTGGTATGTCCCCGACGATCCGGAGCTGGCCGCGGACACCCGGCGGCGGGCGGAGCTGTGCGCGGCGTTCAACGCGGCGTCCACGGCCACGGCGCCGGAGCGCCGCGCGCTGCTGGAGCGGCTGCTCGGCTCGGTGGGCGAGAGGGTGAACGTCCGGCCGCCCTTCCACTGCGACTTCGGCTACCACATCAGCCTCGGCCCGGGGACGTTCGTCAACTTCGGGGCGGTCTTCCTCGACGCGGCGCCGATCACCGTCGGCGCGGACGTGCAGATCGGGCCGTACGTACAGCTGCTGACGCCGCTGCACGAGATGGCCGCCGAGCGGCGGCGGGCCGGCTGGGAGCGGGCGCTGCCGATCTCCGTCGGCGACAACGTCTGGCTGGGCGGCGGAGTGATCGTCTGCCCCGGGGTGGACATCGGCGCGAACACGGTCGTCGGAGCCGGCTCCGTGGTCACCCGGGACCTGCCGGCAGGCGTGCTGGCCGTGGGCAATCCGGCACGGGTGGTGCGCGAACTGCCGGAGTGAGGAGCCCGGGGCCACCGGCTGCGCCATACGGGTGAGGCGGAAGTGTCATGTGATGCTTCTGGGCGGGAAGAGGCACAAAGTGCCTGAACTCATCGACCCCCTGACGACCCTGGTACGGCGCCACCGCGAACCCGCCGTCGTGCAGGCGGTCCGCTCGACGCTGGCCGCGGTGATCTCCTATGTGGTCGCCCTGCAGCTGAGCAACGAGCCCCTGCCGCTGACGGCACCGCTGACCGCGCTGCTCGTCGTCCAGGTCACGCTGTACTCGACGCTGACGACCGGCATCCGCCGGGTCAACTCCGTGGTGGCCGGCGTCCTGATCGCCATCGGCTTCAGCGTCCTGGTGGGCCTGACCTGGTGGAGCCTCGGCCTGATCATCCTCGCCTCGCTGATCATCGGGCGGTTCGTCCGCGCGGGTGAATTCGTGCCGGAGGTGGCGATCAGCGCCATGCTGGTGCTCGGGGTGACCAGAGTGGCCGCCACCGCCTGGGACCGGGTGCTGGAGACCCTGATCGGCGCCGTGGTGGGCCTGCTCTTCGACGTCCTGTTCGTCCCCCCGGTATGGGTGCAGCCCGCGAGCGAGGCCATCGAACAGCTCTCGCGCCGCATGGGGCAGTTGCTGCGGCACGTCGGCGAGGAGGTCACCGGGCACACCCCGGTCGCCGAGGCGGCGGCCCGGCTGCACGAGGCCCGCCGGCTGGACCACGACATCGTCCAGGTGGACGCCTCCCTGCGGCAGGCCGAGGACAGCCTGCGGCTCAACCCCCGCGTCCGCGAGGGGCTGCTGTTCCGCGTGGTGCTGCGCACCGGCCTGGACGCCCTGGAGATCGCCGCGGTGGTGCTGCGGGTGCTGTGCCGCACGCTGACCGACCTGGCCAAGGAACGGACGGGCGAGCCGATGTTCACCCCCGAGGTGGCCGAGGCCCTGCGGGAGGTCTGCCACCACCTCGCCCGGGCGGTGGAGAGCTTCGCGGTGCTCATCACCACCCAGGTCAGCCGCAACGCCGAGAAGGCCGAGGACCGGCTGATGGAGGAACTCGCCGCCGGCCGGGCCGGCCGCGACCGCGCCGCGCACCTGCTCCTGGAGGGCGTGCAGCGCCACCCGCGCCAGTGGCAGCTGCACGGCGCACTGCTGGCCGAGATCGACCGCATCCTCGACGAGCTGGACGTGGAGAAGCGCACCGAGCGCCTGACCGAGGAGCTCGACCGCGCCACCCGCGAACAGCGCGAGCGCTACCCGCTGCTGCACCGCGTCCAGCGCCGCCTGCGTAGCAGCGGCTACGGCTGGCGCCGCGGCTGGTTCGCCAACCGCGACTGAGGCCGCTCGTCAGCCTCGTGCAGCGACGCGCCAGGCCGTCAGGAGTGAAAACCAGAAACCGGACATCCGTGGCTGCATGGCGACTCGGTTTCCCGCCCGGCGGACAAGCTCACCGACCACGGCTTGGGCAGGTGGTGCACGGAGCCGGCTGACCCGGCCTGACTAAGGGGTTGGCAGCTCGGCCGCCAGATCCCATACCCGTACGCTGCCGTCCCCGCTGCCGGTGAGAGCGAAAACACCTTCGTCGAGCCGCGTACACACCACCGACGTCACGGACCTGCGGTGCGCTTGCAGTACGGCAAGCTGCCGACGACCGGTGAGGTCCCAGACCCGCACACTGCCGTTCCCGCTCCCTGCAACCGCGACGGGTCGCCCCTCCAGCTCCACGCATGCCACTGCCGATACCCCTGCATCCTGCCTCAAAGCAAACAGCTCCTGACATGTGGCAAGGTCCCACGCCCGCAAACTGCCGTCGACGCTCCCGGTGAGGGCCACACAGCGCTCGTCGAGGCGTGCGCACGTCACCGCGGCCACCGCGTTGATGTGGCCCTCCAGGACGGCCACCTGAGTACGGCTGGCCAGATCCCACAAACGGACACTGCAGTCCTCGCCCCCGGAGACGGCCATGGCGCGGCCGTCGAGGTGGACACATGACACCGACGGGACTCCAGCAGTATGGCCTCGCAGCACGCCGATCTCGTTCCGATCGATGAGGTCCCACAGGCGCACCGTGCAGTCGGAACTTCCGGTGACGACAGCAGTCCGCCCGTCCAAGGAGGTACCGGCCACGGACTGCACGGTTCCCTCATGGCCTTCGAGGGTCGTCATCTGCCGTTGAGCCCTCAGGTCCCATACCCTGACGGCGCAGTCCCCACCACCGGTGACCGCGATGGGGCGGCCCTCAAGGTCCAGGCACGCTACCGCCCATGCCGAGGCCGCGCCTTTGTGGCCTTCCAAGGCCACCATGTTCGATGCCGCCACATCCCACACGTGTACTGCGCCACCACCGTTTCCAGTAACGGCAAGCAGTCGGCCGTCAAGGTCCGCGCACGCCATTCCGAGGATCTGCGCGGTGGGGTGGACGAGGGACTTGCGTGAGACGGGTCTCGCCCCAGGGGCGGACCGGTCCGGGGGAGGCGGCGCCGACGGAGTGCGGCCAACCTTGGCAGCGATCCAGAGCCGGTGAAAGTGGTCAGGGTCTCCGCCCAAAGCCTGGACTACCAGAGCGGTACGCGGCCACCGGGGCAGGCGTGCTCCGGACAGGATGCGATGCACGGCGTCGTGGCTCACGTACTCGGCGGCAGGAAGTGCGCGGATCCTGCGTGATATCTCCCGCAGACTCGGCTCCCCTGCCTGGAGGTGCAGCAATCGGAGAGCAGTGCGGAACTCCTCGTCGGAACCTGCCGACCTGCCGCTCGCCACAAGCATCCCCCCAGCCGGTTGCCGTAAGACACCGTCCAATTTTGTCAGGAAAGGTCAGAGGCCGTCAGGCCGTCCACAGTCCAGCCGGCACCGTCCCACCGGTCGGCGGCCTGCGCCGTAGCGATGTGTCGCAATGCATCTGACCTGCACTTTCCCAACCACCACCCAGGGAAGAGTCAAGGCGCAGGCCCTTCGCCCACGGAGGTTGCGCTCCTTGCACCGCGCTGCCCACGGCCAGCCTCCGCCCGGCGACCTCGTTCCCATGGACGGTTGGAGGATTCGATGGCGCTTCCCGACAGGTCCCCTTCAGGGACCGACAAGAAATCGATTGCCCCTGCCCGTAGCCGAGCCGAACTGGTGATGTTCGTCGTCATACTCATCACCGTTCTGACGCTCGCTGCGCTCGGCCGGATGGAGCCGGGCACGCTGGCCGACGCTGTCACCCTGGCAACGCTGTGCACCAGCCGGCGCCGCGGCTGGTTCGCCAACCGCGACTGAGGTCCTGCCCCCTCACACCTCCCCGTGTCCGAGGGCACGGCCGCGGCGGGCCGGGGCGCGGCCGGCCGGTTGGTCGGGGGCGGGGCCGGTGGGGATGGGCGGGATGGGGCGGGACTCGGGGGCGTCGGTCAGCAGGGTGAGGCGTTCGCCGCAGTGCAGGATGTCCTGGCTCTCCCCGTCCAGCAGGGTGTACGTCGCCTGGGTGCGGGCGATCTCCACCCGCAGCCGGTGGCCGCGGAACTGGACGGTGAAGGCCAGACGGCCGAGCTGTTCGGGCAGGCGGGGGCTGAAGGCGACCAGTCCGTCGACCTCGCGCATGCCGCCGAAGCCGATGACCAGGGCGAACCAGGTGCCGGCGAGGGAGGCGATGTGCAGGCCGTCGCGGGTGTTGCCCTCCAGGTCGGACAGGTCCATCATCGCCGCCTCGCCCAGGTAGTCGTAGGCGAGCCGCATGTGGCCGACCTCGGCCGCCATGACGGCCTGTCCGCAGGCGGACAGGGAGGAGTCGCGGACCGTCAGCTGCTCGTAGTAGGCGAAGTTGCGGGCCTTCTCCTCGGGGGTGAACGCCTCGCCGCGCAGGCACATCGCGAGGACGAGGTCGGCCTGCTTGACGACCTGCTTGCGGTAGAGGTCGAAGTAGGGGAAGTGCAGCATCAAGGGGTACTGGTTCTCGCCGGTGCGGGCGAAGTCCCACACCTGGTGCCGGGTGAAGCCCTGGGACTGCTCGTGGACGCCCAGGTCCTCGTTGAAGGGCAGCGTCATGCGGCTGGCGGCGTCGCGCCAGGCGGCGGTCTCCTCGTCGTCGACGCCCAGCGAGGCGGCGACGTCGGGGTGGCGCTCGGCGGCCACGGCCGCGGCGCGCAGATTGTGCTGGGCCATCAGGTTCGTGTAGACGTTGTCGTCCGAGATGGCGCTGTACTCGTCGGGGCCGGTCACCCCGTCGATGTGGAAGGCGCCGTGGTGGTCGTGGTGGCCCAGGGAGCGCCACAGCCGGGCCGTTTCGACGAGCAGCGGCAGCCCGACCTCCTTCTCGAAGGTCTCGTCGCAGGTGGCGCGGATGTAGCGGACGACGGCGTCGGCGATGTCGGCGTTGATGTGGAAGGCGGCCGTCCCGGCCGGCCAGTAGCCCGAGCACTCGCTGCCGTTGATGGTCCGCCAGGGGAAGGCCGCGCCCTGGAAGCCCAGCTGGCGGGCGCGCTCCTGCGCCTGCGGCAGGGTGGCGTGCCGCCAGCGCAGGGCCTGCTCGACGGCCTGGGGTGCGGTGTAGGTCAGCACGGGCATGACGAAGGTCTCGGTGTCCCAGAAGCAGTGCCCGTCGTAGCCGGGCCCGGTCAGGCCCTTGGCGGGCAGGGCCCGGGCCTCGCCGCGGGCGCCGGCCTGCAGGACGTGGAAGAGGGCGAAGCGCACCGCCTGCTGGATCTCGGCGTCGCCGTCGACCTCGACGTCGGCGCGGGACCAGAAGTCGTCGAGGTAGCCGCGCTGGTCGGCGACCAGGCCCTCCCATCCGGCGCTGGTGGCGGCGGCGAGGGCGGCGTCGACCTGGTCATGCACGGCGGGTGCGGAGCGCACCGCGGACCAGCCGTGGGCGACGATCTTCTCCATGCGCAGCCGCTGACCGGGGCGCAGCACGGAGGTCACGGTCAGGCGGGCGAGATCCTCGCTGCTCTCGGAGGTCGTCTCGGTCTTCAGGCCGCCCCTGACGACGTGGTGGGCGGCGGCGCCCACGCGCAGGCCGCTGCGCGCGGTGCGGTGCAGCAGCCGGATGCTGGAGCCGTTGGCGGCGTGCTGCTCGGGCACGAGCGGGGTTTCGAGGACGGCGGCGGCCCGCGGGTCGCCGTTGGCGCGGGGCAGTTGCTCGTTGGCGACGAGTTCGGACTGGATGACGATGCGCATCTCGTCGTCCAGCGGTTCGACCTCGTAGGCGACGGCGGCGATGGCACGCTGGGTGAAGGAGACCAGCCGGGCGGAGCGCACGCGGATGCTGCGGCCGCTGGGCGAGGTCCACTCGGCGATGCGGTGCAGCAGTCCGGTGCGCAGGTCGAGGAAGCGCTGGTGCTTGTGGAGTTTGCCGTAGCGCAGGTCGAAGGGTTCGTCGTCGACCAGGAGCCGGATGACCTTGCCGTTGGTGACGTTGATGACGGTCTGCCCGGACTCGGGGTAGCCGTAGCCGGCCTCGGCGTAGGGCAGCGGCCGGTACTCGTAGACGCCGTTGAGGTAGGTGCCGGGCATGCCGTGCGGTTCGCCCTCGTCGAGGTTGCCGCGCCAGCCGACGTGCCCGTTGGAGAGGGCGAAGACCGATTCGCTCTGGGAGAGCACGTCGAGGTTGAGCTCGGTCTCGCGCAGGCACCAGGGTTCGACCATGTATGCCGGATGGATGATCACGCGGCACCTCCGTCGGTGGTGTCGGGCACGGTGGTGCCGGGCACGGTGTCGTCGAGCAGGTCGGCGAGGTCGCTGACGACGACGTCGGCGCCGTGCCGGCGCAGGGCCTCGGCCTGGCCGGCCCGGTCGACTCCGACGACGTAGCCGAAGCCGCCGGCGCGGCCGGCCTCCATGCCGGCCAGTGCGTCCTCGTAGACGACGGCCTGCTCCGGGCCGGCTCCCAGGGCCCGGGCGGCGGCGAGGAAGGTGTCGGGGTGGGGTTTGCCGGGCAGTTGCCGCTCGGCGGCGACGATGCCGTCGATGCGCACGTCGAACAGGCCGTCGATGCCGGCGGCGACGAGCACGTCGTGGCAGTTGGCGCTGGAGGAGACGACGGCGGTGCGCAGCCCGGCGGCGCGGACGGCCTCGACGTAGCGGACGGATCCGGGGTACGCCTCGACGCCCATCTCCTTGATCTTCTGCAGGACGAGGGCGTTCTTGCGGTTGCCCAGGCCCTGGACGGTGTCCTTCTCGGGTGGGTCGCCGGGCTCGCCCTCGGGCAGGGTGATGCCGCGCGAGGCGAGGAAGGAGCGTACGCCGTCGGCGCGGGGCATGCCGTCGACGTACTCGTCGTAGTCGGCCACGGCGTCGAAGGGGCGGAAGGCGGGGCCCTCGCGGCGGCGCAGGAAGGCGTCGAAGGTCTCCTTCCAGGCCGCGGCGTGCACGGTCGCCGTCCTGGTCAGGACGCCGTCCATGTCGAACAGGCAGGCCTCGATGGTGCCGGGGAGTCCGAGTGTCGTCGTCATGGTGATCCGCTACCCCGTTCGTCCGGCAGGAACCAGTGGTGGGGGGCGAGGAGTTCTTCGGCCGCGGCCGGGCCCCAGGAGCCGGGGGCGTACGGTTCGACGGGGCGCGGGGCGCGCAGCAGGGGTGCCGCCACCTCCCACAGGCGTTCGATGCCGTCGGAGCGGGTGAAGAGGGACTGGTCGCCCAGCATGGCGTCGTGGACGAGGCGTTCGTAGCCCTCCAGGCCGTAGCGGCGCTGGACGGAGTCGGCGTACCGGAAGCTCATGCGGGCGTCGGTCAGGCGCATGGCGGGGCCGGGTTCCTTGACCAGGAAGCCGGCGGCGATCCAGCCGGGGTCGTCGAAGTCGACGACGAGGGTGTTGGCGCGGCGCCCGCCCCGCGCGGCGTGTCCGCGGCCGGGGGCCAGGGGGAACATGCGCAGGGGCGGCTCGGTGAAGTGGAGGGTGACGACCTGGCGGCGCTCGGCCAGGCGCTTGCCGGAGCGCAGGTAGAAGGGGACGCCGGTCCAGCGCCAGTTGTCGATCTCGGCGCGCAGGGCGACGAAGGTCTCGGTGTCGGAGTGGGGGTCGACGCCGGGTTCGGCACGGTAGCCCTCGTACTGACCGCGGACGACGAGGTCGGGGTCCACGGGCCGCAGGGCCTGGAAGACCTTGGCCTTCTCGTCGCGCAGCGACTTCGCGTCGAGGGCGGCGGGCGGTTCCATGGCCACGAGGCCCAGCACCTGGAAGAGGTGGGTGACGATCATGTCCCGGAAGGTGCCGGTCTCCTCGAAGAAGGCGGCCCGTCCCTCGATGCCGAGGGTCTCGGGTACGTCGATCTCGACGTGGCTGATGTGGTCGCGGTTCCAGATGGGTTCGAACAGGCCGTTGGCGAAGCGCAGGGCGAGGATGTTGTCGACGGACTCCTTGCCGAGGAAGTGGTCGATGCGAAAGACCCGGTCCTCGTCGAAGACGGCGTGGACGGTGGCGTCCAGGGCCTTGGCGGAGTCGAGGTCGGTGCCGAAGGGCTTCTCGACGACGACCCGGGCGCCCTGGGCCAGGCCGGTGCTGCCGAGCATCTCGACGACGGAGGCGAACGCCTGCGGGGGTACGGCCAGGTGGCACAGCCGGCGGGGGCTGCCGCCGATGGCCCGCTCGGCGTCCCGCACGGCGCCGACCAGCGGCTCGGGGTCGGCGGGGTCGGCGGCGCCGAAGGTCAGGGTGCTCTCGAACGCCTCCCAGTGCTCGCCGCTGGGCGGCTCGGATCCGAAGGTGGCGACGGCCTCCTTCGCGCGGGCCCGGAACTCCTCGTCCGTCAGGGCGTCGGCGGCGGGGGCGGAGCCGACGATGCGGTAGGAGCGCGGCATCAGTCCCGCCCGGGCGAGCCGGTACAGGCCGGGCAGCAGCTTGCGCCGGGCGAGGTCGCCGGTGGCACCGAAGAGCACGACGATGTGGTCGTCGGGCACGAGGTGGCCGTCCGGGGCGCCGGGGGGCGGGTGCGTGGCGTTCACATCCTCCACCTTCCGGCAGCCGCTGCCCGGGCGCGATTCACCTCACCCGTTCGGAGGGGCGGGTGGGGCGCTGCGCACGGGCAGCCTGCGCGGTCCGCGGACCAGCAGCCCGGGCCGGTAGGGCAGGGTGGCGGGGTCGGCGGCAAGGCGCAGGTGCGGCAGGGCGGCGAAGAGGCGGGGCAGGGCGATCGCCGCCTCCAGGCGGCCCAGGCGGGCCCCCGGGCAGAAGTGCGGTCCGTGGCCGAAGGCCAGGTGCGGGGCGGGGCGCCGGCCGCCGGGTCCGGGCAGGTGGCGGGTGGGGCGGAAGGCGTCGGGCGCCGGGAAGTGCCCCGGGTCGCGGTTGGCGGCGGCGAGGACGACCAGGACCGACTCGCCGGCGGGTATCTCCGTCCGGCTGTCGGCGTCCTGCAGGACGACGGTCTCGGTGGTGCGCCGCCATGTGGTGCCCTCCAGGGGGCTGGCGTGCCGCAGGGTCTCCTCGGTCACGGCCGCCCAGTGGGCCTCGCCGCCGGCGCGGGCGGCGGCGAGCTCGGCGGGGTGGGTGAGCAGCAGCAGCGCGGCGGAGGCGAGGAGGTTCATGGTGGTCTCGTAGCCGGCGAAGAGCAGCAGGAAGGCCATGGCCAGCAGCTCCTCGTCGCTCAGCCCGCCCTCCCCCGCGTCGTGGACGAGCGCGCTGAACAGGTCCGCGCCGGGTGTGCGGCGCTTGTGCGCGATGAGCGAGGAGAAGTAGGCGTGCAGGGCCGCCCATGCCTCGTCGGTGGCGCCGGGGGCCAGGGCATCGGCGGGCGAGCCGACGCGGTAGGTCCACTCGCGCAGGTCCGCCCGGTCGGCCTCGGGCACGCCGAGCACCTCGCCGATCACCAGGACGGGCAGCGGGAAGGCGAAGGCGTCCACCAGGTCGGCGCCGCCCTCGCGGGCCAGGGTGTCCGCGAGGCCGGCCAGGAGCCCGTCGGTGAGGTGCTCGATGCGCGGACGCAGCGCATCGATCCTGCGCGGGGTGAACGCGGCCGTGGTCAGCCGGCGCAACCGCACATGGTCGGGGGCGTCGGAGTTGAGCATGTGCCGGGCCAGGCACGCCTGGGCGCGCCGGGCCGGCGAGTCGGGGCGCGGGCGGCCGGCGGCTTGCGGGGGCACGTTGGAAAAACGCGTGTCGGCCAGCACCGCGCGGGCCCGGTCGTAGCCGGTGACGAGCCAGGCATGGGTGCCGTTGGCGAGCGCCACCCGGGCCGCGGGTCCGCGCGAGCGCAGGTCCGCGTAGTACGGATGGGGGTCGCGGGCGAAGCCGGGGTCGGCGGGGTCCAGGGTTTCGGGCACCCGCACATCCTTGCCGACGGCGGCGGTGCGGCGGACCGGGGGCCGGTGTCAGCTCCGGCGGCGGGCGGCTGTGCGGTTCCTACAATGCGCCGCACGGTTGCGCGGGTGCCGGTCAGCGGCCGAGCGCCTTCTTCAGCTCGTCCTTGGTCATGTCGGAGCGGCCCTGGATGTTGCGCTTCTTCGCCTCGTTGTACAGCTGCTCCTTCGTCGGGCCCTGGGCACCGGAGTGGGAGCGCTGGCCGCCGCGCTGGGAGGAGGACTTGTCGCGCAGCGAGGAGCGGCTGGCCGTCTTCGACTCCCCCGCCCGGGCCCGCTCCTTGTTGACGGTGCGGCCGGCGATCTCCTTGGCGCGCTTCTCGCTCTCGCCGCGGCTGCGCGCGCTGTCCTTGATGTGCTCGTACTGCCGTTCGCGCTTCGGGCTGGATCCCCTGGGCATCCGACGCTCCTTCATGGGCTGGTGCGTCCCGCGACCGGGCCGCTCAGCGCCACCCTGGCACGGGCCCCTGCGCCGCGCAGGGCGAGGGCCGCCGATCGGGGCGGCTCAGCCGCGCGGCTCCGGGGTGCGGGTGACCGTGCGGCCCAGGCGGGCCGCGGCGCGGGCGAAGGCGGCCGCGTCGTGCACGGCGGCGCCTCCTGGGTCGTTGTTGAAATAGACGTATACCTCGCCGCGGTCGGGCCATGCCTCGGCGATGCGGCCGGCCCAGGAGACCAGGGCCTGGCGCCCGTAGCGGGGCCAGGGCGCGGCGGCTCCGCTGTGGAAGCGCACGTACCCCCAGTCCGCGGTGCGCCACAGCGGCGTGACGGGGCGGGATCCGTGGTCGGCCCAGCACAGGGCCGCGCCGTGCCGCTCCAGGACGGTGCGCACCTCGTCCGTCCACCAGGTCTCGTGGCGGGGTTCGACGGCCACGCGCACGGTGTCCGGGAAGCAGGCCAGGGCGGCCTCCAGGACGGCGGGGTCGGCCTTGAGGGTGGGCGGGAGCTGGAGCAGGACGGGACCCAGGCGCGGGCCGAGGCCGGCGGCGTGCCGCAGGAGGCGCTCCACGGGCTCCTGCGGGTCGCGCAGCCGCTTGATGTGGGTCAGGAAGCGGCTGGCCTTGACGGCCATGACGAAGTCGTCGGGGGTGCGCCCGCGCCAGTCGGCGAAGGTCTCGGGGGCGGGCAGGCGGTAGAAGGCGTTGTTGTTCTCCACGGTGGTGAAGTGCCGGGCGTACTCCTCCAGCCACAGCCGCTGCGGCACCTCCGGCGGGTAGAACGGGCCGCGCCAGTCCTTGTACTGCCATCCGGAGGTGCCGACGAGCAGGGGCATGTGCCCAGGGTCGCACCGGGGCGGTGGCGGTGCTGCTTGACTGGTGTCGTGGAGTGCGTCTTCTGTGCGATCGCGGCGGGTGAGGCGGACGGTCACCGGGTGTTCGAGGACGAGGCGGTGGTGGCCTTCCTGGACGCCCGGCCGCTGTTCCCGGGCCATGTGCTGGTCGTGCCGCGGCGGCACGCCGAGACGCTCACGGACCTGCCGCAGGAGCAGGTCGGGCCGTTCTTCCTGCGGGTGCAGCGGATCGCCGGGGCCGTGGAGCGGGGCATGGGGGCCGCCGGGTCGTTCGTCGCCGCGAACAACCGGGTGAGCCAGTCGGTGCCGCACTTCCACGTGCACGTGGTGCCGCGCACCCGGGGGGACGGGCTGCGGGGCTTCTTCTGGCCGCGCGGCCGGTACGCGTCCGAGGAGGAGGCGGCCGCGGTCGCGGCACGGGTACGGGGGGCGCTGGAGGGCCCCTGAGGGGCGCCGGGGCCCGGCTCGCGTGGACTGCGGGCCCCGATCCGGTCATATTGGAATTACGGCTCCTCTTGCCGTCGACAGCCGACCGAAAGTCCCCTTTTCCGGAGCCTTCCGGAGCCCGGGCCCCGGGGCCGGAGGTGGAGGATGCGGTTCACCGACCGAGTGGACGCCGGCCGGCGCCTGGCCGGCCGGCTGGAGCACCTGCGTGCCGAGGACCCGGTGGTCCTCGGCCTGCCGCGCGGCGGCGTGCCCGTGGCCTACGAGGTGGCCCGGGCGCTCGGCGCCCCGCTGGACGTGATCCTCGTGCGCAAGCTGGGCGTGCCGTACCACCGCGAGCTGGGCTTCGGCGCCATAGGCGAGGGCGGGGTGCGGGTGGTCAGCGAGGACATCATGCGGCTGAGCCGCGTCGACGAGGACGACCTGGCCGAGGTGGAGCGCAGCGAGCAGGCCGAGATGTCCCGGCAGGCCGAGCGCTTCCGCGGCGGCCGCCCCCGCGTGCCGCTGGAGGGGCGCACCGCGGTGCTCGTCGACGACGGCATCGCCACCGGCGCCTCGGCGTCGGCGGCGTGCCGCGTGGCGCGCGCCCACGGCGCCGCCCGCGTCGTCCTGGCCGTGCCGGTCGCCCCGCCCGACGCGGCGGCGGCGCTGCGCCGCGAGTGCGACGAATTCGTCTGCCTGAGCACGCCGGCGGCGTTCTCGGCGGTCGGCGAGTGGTACCACGACTTCTCCCAGACCGCGGACGAGGAGGTCGTCGAGCTGCTGCGGCGCAATGCCGGGGAGGCCGGGGGCGGCGGCACCGGCGGGGGCTGCGGCTGCCCGGCCCGCTCGGGGCCGGTGAAGCTGCCGGTGGACGACGGGCGCCTGACCCTCGACGGTGATCTGGACGTGCCCGCCGGGGCCCCGGGCCTGGTGGTCTTCGCGCACGGCAGCGGCAGCAGCCGGCTCAGCCCGCGCAACCGCGCGGTGGCGACGGCGCTGAACGCGGCCGGCCTGGGCACCTTGCTGTTCGACCTGCTGACCCCGGCCGAGGAGGGCGACCGGGCCAACGTCTTCGCCGTCGAGCCGCTCGCGCGCCGGCTCGGCGAGGTGGCGGGCTGGCTGCACCGTCACACCGGATTGCCCGTCTGCTACTTCGGCGCGAGCACCGGCGCGGCGGCCGCCCTGTGGGCCGCGGCCGACGCCGCCCGCGCCGGCGGCGAGGGCATCGCCGCCGTGGTCTCCCGCGGCGGCCGGCCCGACCTCGCGGGCCCCCGGCTGGCCGAGGTCACCGCGCCGACCCTGCTGATCGTCGGCGGCCGGGACGAGACGGTACTGGACCTGAACCGGCGCGCCGCGGAGCAGCTGACCTGCGAGAACCGGCTCGCCGTCGTCCCGGGCGCCACTCACCTCTTCGAGGAGCCGGGGACGCTGGAGGCCGTGGCGGACCTCGCGTGCGCGTGGTTCACCGGACACCTGAGGCCCGACACCGCAACTGAACACCGCGCCTGACAGCGCACCTGAACACCGCACCTGACAGCGCATCCGACAGCGAGCAGTGACAGCCAGTAGCGGGTGATCGTCATGGAGAAGATCGTCGACTGCAACATCGAGATGGAGTTCCGCGAGATCGACGCGACCACGCAGGCCGACGTGCGGCTGCGCATGCACGACGGCCAGCGCTTCAGCTCGCAGGGCGTCGCCAACCGCAACCCCGAGGACCGCGTGCAGCAGCGCGTCGGCGAGGAGGTCGCGGCCGCCCGCGCACTGACCGGCCTGGCCGAGCAACTGCTGGGCAAGGCGGAGGAGGACATCAAGGAGGTCATGCACGAGGACGCCCACCTCACGCACTGAAAGCCCCACGGCCCGCACGGCAAGGAGGCGAGCGATGTCGCACGATGCACAGTGGAAGGTCCGCGTCGAGCTCCACGAGGAGGACGGCCGCACCACGGCCCGTGCCGACCTGGAGACCGGCGGCGCCCCGATCACCGGCCGCGGAACGGCCCGGTGCGCTCCGGGCGATGCGGACGTCCCGGCGATAGGCGACGAGTTCGCCGCCGGGCGCGCCCTGCGCGACCTGGGCAATCGTCTTCTGGAGGCGGCCGAGAAGGACGTGGAGGCGCACGGCGCGGCCCCGGAGCCGCGCACGTCGACGCCGTACGCCTGGCCGGTGTGAGGGGCCGGCGAGGGGGCCTGCATACTTGCGCCCGGCATTTCGTCCCGCGTAAGGAAACACCCCCGTGCTGCACGTCCGTCCCCGCCGCGCCGCCCTCGCGGCCCTGGCCGCCTCCTCGCTCCTGCTGCTGTCCGCCTGCGACGGGGACACCGCCCCGGCCGGCTCCGGGACGAAGACCCGCGCCACCCCCTCCGCTCCCCCGGAAGCCATCACCGCCGACCAGGCCCGGCAGGCGCTCGTCGCGGTCGGGGACCTGCCGGCGGGGTGGCAGCTGCAGCCGGACACCGGCCTGGACAAGCCCCAGGCGGGGGACCAGGAGGAGATCCTCTCCGGGGTGAAGCCCGTGTGCGCGCCGATCACCGCGGTCCTCAACACCGGCCGGCTGGAGGAGGACCGCAAGGCCAACGCCCAGGAGGTGTTCACCAAGCAGGGCGACACGACGAACCTGGCGCAGGACGTCAGCGGGTACTCCCGGGCCCAGGCGGAGAAGGCCGTGGCGGCACTGCGCACCGCCGTGGAACAGTGCGGCACCTTCACCGGCACCATGGGCGGCAAGAAGGCCGTGCTGACGGTGAAGAAGGCCGCCGGACTGCCGGCGTACGGCGACGAGTCCCTCGGCTACACCGTCCGCATCGTCCAGGGCGGCACCTCGCAGATGGACTTCGACCTGGGCACCATTCGCAGCCACGGCGCCGTGACGACGGTGCGCAACAACTACTCCGACACCGGCGACCGCGGCACGACGGCCTTCCGCAAGGCCCTGGCCGGGGCCGGGGCGAAGCTGGTCACCGCGGCCGCCGGGACGCCCTGACCCCGGCCTCCGGGACGCTCCTTCGGAACCCTCAGGGTTTCAGGACGGCTCCCACGTCCACTGCTCCACTTCCGGCATGTCGGTGCCGTGGGCCCGTACCCAGGCGTGGTGGCGGGTGCGGGCGTCGGCCATGGCCTGGCGGAGGCGGGCGGCGGGGACGGCGAGGTGGGGGACGCGGTCGACGACGTCCATGACGAGTCGGTAGCGGTCGAGGTCGTTGCGCACGACCATGTCGAAGGGCGTGGTCGTGGTGCCGGATTCCTTGTAGCCGCGTACGTGCAGGTTGCGGTGGCCGGTGCGGCGGTAGGCCAGGCGGTGGATGAGCCAGGGGTAGCCGTGGTAGGCGAAGATGACCGGCTTGTCGGGGGTGAACAACGCGTCGTACTCGTGGTCGGGCATGCCGTGCGGGTGTTCCTCCTGGGGCATCAGGCGGGCGATGTCGACGACGTTGACGACGCGGACGGCCAGGTGCGGCAGGTGACGGCGCAGCAGGCCGGCCGCGGCGAGGACCTCCTGGGTGGGGATGTCGCCGGCGGCGGCCAGGACGACGTCGGGGCCGGCGCCGTTCTCGGTGCCGGCCCACTCCCAGATGCCGGCGCCGCGGGCGCAGTGGGCGCGGGCGTCGTCGAGGCCGAGCCAGTCGAAGCAGGGCTGTTTGCCGGCGACGACGACGTTGACGTAGTCGCGGCTGCGCAGGACGTGGTCGGCGACGGCCAGGAGGGTGTTGGCGTCCGGCGGCAGGTAGACGCGGACGGCTTCGGGGCTCTTGTTCAGGACGTGGTCGACGAAGCCGGGGTCCTGGTGGGAGAAGCCGTTGTGGTCCTGGCGCCAGACATGGGAGGTCAGCAGGTAGTTCAGGGAGGCGATGGGGCGCCGCCAGGGCAGGGCCCGGGAGGTGCGCAGCCATTTGATGTGCTGGTTGACCATCGAGTCCACGATGTGCACGAACGCCTCGTAGGAGGAGAACAGCCCGTGGCGCCCGGTGAGGAGGTAGCCCTCCAGCCAGCCCTGGCACAGGTGCTCGGAGAGGACCTCCATCACCCGGCCGTGCCGGTCGAGGTGCTCGTCGGTGGCCAGGACGTCCTCCTCCCACGCCTTGCCGGTGCTCTCCAGGACGGCGTCCAGGCGGTTGGAGGCGGTCTCGTCGGGGCCGACGAGGCGGAAGTCGCGCCGGTCCGCGGTGTCGGCCATGACGTCGCGCAGGAGTCCGCCGAGGACGCGGGTGGGCTCGTGGCGGGTGCTGCCGGGCGCCTTGACGGGGACGGCGTACTCCTCCAGGGGCCGCAGGGGCAGCTCGCGCAGCAGCAGCCCCCCGTTGGCGTGGGGGTTGGCGCCGAGCCGGCGGGGGCCTGCAGGCACGCAGGCGAGGACTTCGGGGCGGGGCCGGCCGTGGTCGTCGAAGAGTTCGGCGGGGCGGTAGGAGCGCAGCCATTCCTCCAGCTGCCGCAGGTGTTCGGGGCTGTCGCGCACTGCGGAGAGGGGGACCTGGTGGGCGCGCCAGGTGCCTTCGACGGGCACGCCGTCGACGTCCTTGGGCCCGGTCCAGCCCTTGGGGGTGCGCAGGACGATCACGGGCCAGCGCGGGCGTTCGGTGACGCCCTCGCGGCGGGCGGCGTGCTGCAGCAGGGCGATGCGCTCCAGGGCGGTGTCCATCGCCACGGCCATGTCGTGGTGGACCTGCAGGGGGTCGTCGCCGCCGACATGGATGGGCAGATGGCCGTAGCCGCGCAGGAGCTCGTCGAGCTCGGGCTCGGGCAGGCGGGCGAGGACGGTGGGGTTGGCGATCTTGTAGCCGTTCAGGTGCAGGATCGGCAGCACGGCCCCGTCGTGGACGGGGTCGAGGAACTTGTTGGAGTGCCAGGACGCCGCCAACGGCCCGGTCTCCGCCTCGCCGTCGCCGATCACACAGGCCACCACCAGGCCGGGGTTGTCGAACGCGGCCCCGTAGGCGTGGGCGAGGCTGTAGCCGAGCTCGCCGCCCTCGTGGATCGACCCGGGGGTCTCGGGCGCCACGTGGCTGGGGACCCCGCCGGGGAAGGAGAACTGGCGAAACAGCCTGGCCATGCCGGCCGCGTCCCGGCCGACGTCCGGGTACACCTCGCCGTAGCTGCCGTCCAGCCAGGAGTTGGCGAGGACGGCGGGCCCGCCGTGCCCCGGCCCCCATACGCACACCACGTCCAGGTCCCGTGCCCGCACGACCCGGTTGAGATGGGTATGCACCAGGTTGAGCCCGGGTGAGGTGCCCCAGTGCCCCAGCAGCCGCGGCTTGATGTGCTCCGGGCGCAGCGGCTCGGTCAGCAGCGGGTTGTCCAGGAGGTAAATCTGGCCGGCGGAGAGGTAGTTGGCGGCGCGCCAGTGGGCGTCGAGCGCGGCCAGCTCGTCCGCGCCGGGGCCGTCGGGGTGGTCGGGATGGTCGGGCATGGTCGCTCCTCGGATCCGTGTCGGCACGGGCCACGTCGGCGGCGTGCTCCGGAGCGACTGCCCTGCCGTCGGTCGTTCATTTCCCCGCGCCGGCCGGTCCCGAGGTGCACAGGCCCCAGATGACGAACGCGCACAGCGCCATCACCACGAGCGACCACAGCGGGTGGTACGGCAGCGAGAGGAAGTTGGCGATCAGCAGCAGTCCGGCCCACACCACGGCGAGCGCGTGCGCCCAGGGAGAGGCCATGAACAGGCCCACGGCCACCGCAACCGCGACGATACCGAGGATCAGGTGGATCCAGCCCCAGCTGGTGAGGTCGAACTTGAAGACGTAGTTGGGGGTCGAGACGAAGACGTCGTCGTGGTCGACGGCCATGACGCCCCGGAAGAAGTCCAGGAGCCCGGCGATCAGCAGGATGACGGCGGCGAAGTAGGTCAGGCCGCCGGCGACCGCCCGGGAGGTGGTGTGGTGACGTGTGCTGGTGGGAGACATGACCGGCCTCGATTCGCTGGAGGGAAGCATTCCGGCATTCGGCTCACACGTGTCCCTCCATGGTGATCAGGCTCCGTCGAGCTGTCCAATGGAGGCGCGACCAGCTGTGACGGCCCGCGACGGACGGTGATGAGGGGGTGGTCTCCCCGCGCGTTCGGGGGCATGCGTTCACTCCTGCACGTACGGATCCCAACACGCTGGCCGCCCTCGGGATCACCTGCCGGGCCCCTCCCTAGCATCAGCCCTTAGTACTGACTGATCATCACTTCCGGGAGGCCCCACGGCATGCCGCAGCAGCCACCCCCGCAGCAGCAGTCGTCGCAGCAGCAGTCGTCCCCCGCGGCCTCCGGCCCGTTCAGACGGCGGTTCCTGACCCTGACCGCCGGTGCCGCCGTCCTCGCCCTCGCCCCCCGCCTCCCCCGGGCGTACGCGGCGCCCTCCCCCTCCCTCGACCTGCGCGACGACCCCTTCGCCCTGGGGGTCGCCTCGGGCGACGCGCTGCCGGACTCCGTGGTGCTGTGGACCCGGCTCGCCCCGCGCCCGTACGAGCCCTCGGCCGGTCTGCCGGAGGAGGGCGAGGTGAGCGTGCAGTGGGAGATCTCGCGCGACGAGCGCTTTCGCACCGTCGAGCAGCGCGGCAGCACCCTCGCCGAGGCCGAGGACGGCTACAGCGTCCACATCGACGTCCGCGGGCTGGAGCCCGACCGCGTCTACTGGTACCGCTTTCGCACCGGCTCCTGGATCAGCCCGGCCGGCCGCACCCGCACCACGCCCGAGCAGGGCGACCCGGTGCGCGAGATGCGGCTGGGCCTGGCCTCCTGCCAGCAGTACGACGAGGGCTACTACACCGCGCTGCGGCACCTGGCGGACGAGGACCTCGACGCCGTGTTCTTCGTCGGCGACTACATCTACGAGAACGCCATCAACGCCAAGGCCGGCGCCCGGCGCTATCCGCGCGGCCGGGAGCTGCCGGCCTCCTGCAACCACACGCTCCGCACGCTCACCGACTACCGCATGCGCTACGCCGTCGGCAAGGCCGACCCCGACCTGCAGGCCGCGCACGCCGCCCACCCGTGGTACGTCACCTGGGACGACCACGAGGTGGAGAACAACTACGCCGCCGAGGTCTCCCAGCACCACGACCCCGTGGCCGCCTTCCTGCGGCGCCGCGCCGCCGCCTACCGCGCGTACTGGGAGAACATGCCGCTGCGCAGCCGGCAACGGCCCAGCGGACCGGACATGCGGCTGTACCGCCGCTTCTCGTACGGGCGCCTGGCGCAGTTCGACATCCTCGACACCCGGCAGTACCGCGACGACCAGGCGTACGGCGACGGCTGGCAGTACCCGGGGCCGCAGTCCGAGGACCCGGCCCGCAGCATCACCGGGGACGCCCAGGAGCAGTGGCTGATCGACGGCTTCCGCCGCTCCTCGGTGGTGTGGAACGTCGTGCCGCAACAGGTGATCTTCTCGCGGCGCCGCACCACCGCCGGGCGCTCGCGGTTGTCCATGGACGCCTGGGACGGCTATCCGGCCTCCCGCCGCCGCCTGCTGCAGGGCGCCCGGAACGCGGGCGTGGAGAACCTGATGGTGCTCTCGGGAGATGCGCATGTGCACTACGCCATGGACATCAAGGAGGACTTCGACGATCCCCGGTCGCCCACGGCCGGCGTGGAGATCGCGAGCACGTCGCTCTCCAGCGGCTTCGACGGCGTGGAGCGGCCCGCCAACCGGGACGCCGTCCTGGCGGCCAACCCGCACATGAAGTACTTCGCCGACCGCCGCGGCTACGTCGTCGTCACACTGGAGGAGGAGCAGGCCCGCGCCGACTACCGCACCCTGCCCTACGTCACCCGGCCCGGTGCCCCCATCGGCACCGCGGCGAGCTTCGTCACCGAGGCGGGCCGGCCCGGCTTCGAGCGGGACTGAGGCCCGCGGCCGGCCTCAGCCGGGCAGCCGCTGCAGGATCAGCTCCACGATCCGCTCCGGCGACCGCTCGACGGACACGACGATGCCGGGCTCGTCCGGCTCCAGGGGTTCGAGGTCGGCGAGCTGGGAGCCCAGCATGCACGCCGGCATGAAGTGCCCCGTGCGGTGGGCCAGTCGCCCGTGGATCAGCTCCCGCGACCCGTCGAGGTGGACGAAGAAGGCGTCCGGCGCATCGCGCAGCAACCGTTCGCGGTAGCGGCGTTTGAGGGCCGAACAGCTCACCACCCCACCGGTGTCCGCGTGCTCGGCCAGCCAGGCGCCGATGGCCGCGAGCCACGGGGCGCGGGCCGCGTCGTCCAGCGGGATCCCCTTGGACATGCGCTCCTTGTTCGCCACCGGGTGGAAGGCGTCGGCGTCGGCGTACGGCGGGCCGAGCCGCGCGGCGAGCAGCCGGCCCACGGTGGTCTTGCCGGCCCCGGAGACCCCCATGACCACGAGCAGACGCGTGCCGTTGCCGCCGGTGCCGTTGTGTGTCCGTGTCATGCAAACGACGCTAGGGCGCCGGATGCGTTCCGCTTCGTGAAGGTGCGCAATCGATCGGTTGCGACCGACTCCGTGTGCTCCCGTTGGTCCCTGCACCGACCGCAACCGCCGTACCGCGCCCGGCGTCCGGCCCGACATGACCTCCTCTCACGAGCCTCCGTCGTGGCCGCACTGCGGTCTCGGCGCCGGACCGCGCGACCCGGTCGGCTGCCGCGGCTGCGCCGTGCCCGGCACCGCCGGCGGACGGTGCCTGGCCCACCTGGACGAGGCCGCCCTCGCCGCCCACCTGGCCGGGCTCGCTCCCGGGGCCGCGGTGGACCACCAGGCCACCCGGTTCACCGGAGACCTGCTGCAGCGGCTCCTCGCCCGCCTGACCGATCCGCGCACCGGACATGCACGCCTGGGGAACGCGGACTTCCAGGAGTGCTGCTTCACCGCCGACGCGCGCTTCGCGCACGCGGTGTTCCGCGGCGGCGCCCGCTTCACCGGGGCGACGTTCATGGGGCTGGCCGACTTCACCCACGCCACGTTCCGGGGCAGCTGCTCGTTCCACAGAGCGGTCTTCCTCGCCGACGCCTCGTTCCCCGACGCGGTCTTCGCCGACGGGGCCGTCTTCGGTTCCGCGCAGTTCGCCAAGGACGCCGGTTTCAGCCGTACGGGCTTCCACGGGAGCGCCGGGTTCACGGAGGCGGCGTTCGCGGCGAGCGCCCACTTCGGCGCCGCCCGGTTCCGCGACGAGGCGTGCTTCCGCGACGCCGCCTTCCGGGGCGACACCCTCTTCGGCGCGGCGGTCTTCGGCGGACCGGCCGTCTTCGCCGGCGCGGTCTTCCACGCGGCGCCCGCGCTCGGCCCCCTGGTCGGCGCCGGGAGCATGGACCTCACCGCAGCCCGCTTCCTCGCCCCCGTCGCCCTGGAGATCGCCGCGCGCGAGCTCGTGCTGGCGAAGACGTACTGGGCCTCCGCCGCCACGCTGCGGCTGCGGTACGCCACCGTGGACCTCTCCGACATCGTCGCCGAGCGCCCGCTGAGCGTCGGTGCGCACCCGGTGCCGCTGCTGCCCCCGGACGAAGAGCGCCGCAAGGAGGACGACCAGCGCCACGACGAGTCCGTCCTGGGCGAGGCGGATCCGGGCGTGCGCATCCGCTCGCTGCGCGGCGCCGACGCCGCCCACCTCGCCCTGACCGGGACGGACCTGTCGGGCTGCCTGTTCACCGGTGCCCTGCACCTGGACCGGCTCGGCCTGGAGGGCCGGCCCTCCTTCGCCCGCGCGCGCGGGCGCCGCTGCGGGCGCCGGGTGCTGGCCGAGGAGCAGCACTGGCGCGCGCAGCAGGGCGAGCGGGGCTGGAGTCCGGCACCGGCCGGGGTGGCCGTGCAGAGCCCCGCCGTCATCTCCCCGCTCTACCTGGCCCTGCGCAAGTCGCTGGAGGACGGCAGGAACCATCCCGACGCGGCCGACTTCCGCTACGGCGAGATGGAGATGCGGCGCCGCGATGCGACCCGGCCCTTGAAGGATCGGGCCCTGCTGATGGTGTACTGGGCCGTCAGCGGGTACGCGCTGCGTCTGCGGCGGACCCTGCTGTGGCTGGTCCTGGCCATGACCGCGACCGTCCTGACGACGGCCCTGTGGGGGCTTCCCGGCACGGCGCCCACCGCCGTGGCCCGGGGCGGCGGGGTGCCGGGCAACTTCACCCTGACCTCCGCTCCCCCGGCCGACCCCACGGGCACCCTGCGCGACCGGCTGACGGCCCGCCGGCTGGCGCGGTCGGTGCCCGTCGCCCTGAACGCGGCGGTCTTCCGCGCGCCCGGCCAGGACCTCACCGTCACCGGCACCTACATCGACATCGCCTCCCGCATGTTCGAGCCCGTCCTTCTCTGGCTGGCGGTGCTGTCCGTCCGGGGCAGGATCAAACGCTGAGGGACGGACCGCAGATGGGCGCGACGCCCCCGGAGGCGACGAAGACGGCGTAGCCGTCGCAGCCGCCCGGGTGCCCGGAGAAGTGGTACTGCAGCCGCCACGGCGGCGTGCCCAGCGGCTTGACCAGGGACACGTAGCGATAGGCGGTCCCGTGGCCCGCGGCCGCGAGCCGCTCGTAGGCCGCGGCCGGGGTCATGGTCAGGGGCTCGTCGATGGCGAGCACGCCGACCCAGCGGGAGTCGTGCCGCAGCACCGGGCCCAGCGTGCCGTCGAGGTTGCCGCTGATCTCGGCGGAGGAGTTGTCGCGGTTGTTGAGGACGAACCTCCAGTGGGAGACCTTCGCCATGTCCCGGGTGGGTCCCTCGGGCGCGTCCCCCTCGGCCACCATCAGCACCGCTTGCGGGTACATGGAGCGGACCTTGGCCGTGGCCCGCTCGATGAGCTGGGGCAGGGACAACTGCCGGTGGGCCGCCGGGCCGTGGCCGGCCGCGCCGGCCGGGGCGGCGGCCACCGGGGAGAGGGCCAGGGCGGCGGCGAGCGGCACAGCCGTCAGGGCACGCAGGAGTACGGATCGCGCGGTCATGCAACCTCCGTAGGACGCCGGACACGACGGCCCTCACGTTGCCCCACACCGGCCGCTGCTGTCCGCACCGAATCACGCCGTTCGGCCGTCGCCCGGCGCGCTGCGCCCGTGGTGATCCGCGCCGTCCTGGCCGATTCCGATTCCCCGCATCGCGGTCGATCCGGACATCCAGGCACCGTGTTCCAGCCGTAGACCGTTCAACAGTTGCTGGGTACAGCAATCCCGTTGGATCGTTGCTGTCGAAAGTGAGCTCCCGATTCGACACCGAATAAAGGAGAACTCGTGCTCCCGAAGACGAAGAAAATCGTGCGCTCCGCGGCAGTGGCATTGGCCACGGCTGCTGCGTTCACCGTGACCATGCCGACCGGCAACGCCTACGCCATCGACCACGTCGAATGCCGGGGCGGGGAGAACTTCCTGAAGATCTGGTCGCACAACGGCGGACGTCAGAGCGTGGACTGCTACGCCAACCGCGGGCGGACCGACTTCGGCGGGTGGTGGGTCGACCGGATCTCCACGGGGAACAACGACCTCATTTACTACGACGCCAACGGCGATTCCGTGAAAATCGAGCGGTGGCACGACATCACCTTCCCGAACCGCCCGCCGAAGGTGAAGTCCATCGAAATTCTCTAACCTTTCGGCACCGCGGCCGCATTCCGGGGTTCCGTACGCAGGAAGGCGAGCAGGCTCGCACAGCTGTCGTCGCCGTGACCGGCGGCGACGGCGTTGCGGGTCAGGTCGCGCAGCAGTTCCGGCAGCGCGGCGTGCACGCCCCGCAGTTCGCCGGCGTGGACGAGCAGGTCCAGGGATGCGGTGCCGCGGTGCAGGGGCCAGGCCCCGCCCGGGTGGCTGCCGGTGTCGATCTGCCGGGCGTAACCGGCCAGGGAGGCACCGACGGTGGCCAGCCACTGCTCGGCGACCTCCGTGTACGCGCTCGCCGTGACATTGCCCCCGGGACCGTCGGCGCCGAGCAGGGCCACCCCGTGCAGCCAGCCGGCCAGCGCGGCCCACGTCAGCGCCGGCAGGGCGCAGTCGTAGACGGAGGGCAGGGCGGGGTCCTCGCCGACGTGGCGGGGGCGGCCGACGGCGGACAGCGCCGCCTCGTGGGCGTCGAAGGCCTCCCGGGGCCCGGCGCACACCAGCAGGCCGGGGCCGGTGCCCGCCGGGTCCGGCAGGAGGACGCCGTCGAGGTAGCGGGCCCCGCACCCGTGCGCCCACCGGGCTGTCGCCGGCGCCTGCCGGGGCGATCCGGGGGTGAGGTTGAGCAGGGTACGGCCGGCGAGGTCGCCGGCCACCGGTTCGAGGACGGCGTGCACGGCCTCGTACCCGGACAGGCACACCACCGCCAGGTCGCCCGCCGTGACGGCCTCGCCGGCCGTCGCCGCCTGCGTCGCGCCGTCGCGGACGAGGGCGGCGGCCTTGGCGGGTGTGCGGTTCCAGACGCTCACGGGGTGGCCCGCGGCCAGCAGGCCGCGGGCCACGGCCGCACCGGTGCGGCCCAGGCCCAGAACGCTCGTGCGGGTGGTCATGGTCTCTCCCCCGTGCGGACGGCGGTCGGTCACCAGGTGGCGAGCAGGCGGGTCGGGGCGACGACGTTGATGCTCGGTTCGTACTCCCAGCTCTGGGCGGGGACCAGCCGCAGGCCCGGGCGGTGCCGCATCAGGGCCGCGAGGGCCTCGCGCGCCACCGTGCGCGCCAGGTTGGCGCCCAGGCAGCGGTGCAGGCCCTGGGAGAAGTGCAGACTGCTCGTCAGGTGGGCGCGGCCGGGGTCGTGGACGTCCGGATCGGCGAAGCGGCGCTCGTCGCGGTTGGCGGAGGCCGTCATCAGCCACAGGGACGCGCCGGCGGGGATGCGGACACCGCCCAGCTCGGTGTCCTCGGCCGTCGTGCGGAAGACGCCGAGGGCGGGTCCGGAGTGCCGCAGGATCTCGTGGAAGACGGCGTCGAAGGAGGCGAAGTCCTGCCGCAGCCCGTCCCAGCGCTCGGGCTCGGTCAGCAGCGCGTGCAGCAGTGCCACGAGGGCGAAGCTGGTCGGCCTGAAGCCGGCGGTGACCACGTCGAAGCTCAGGAGGCTGATCAGCTCCGCGTCGGAGTAGCGCGCGTGGCCCTCGGCGGTCTTGCGGGTGAGCAGGCTGATCAGGTCGTCCTCGGGGCGGGCGCGGCGCCGGGCGACGATGCCGGCGAGGTATTCCTCCCACGCCAGCACGTCGTGCGCGTAGGTCAGCTGGAGCTCGGCGGGCGGGCGGCCGAAGAAGAAGGCGTCGACCGCCCGGTGGTGGCGGACGACGAGGTCGTGGTCCTCGGCGGGCAGGCCGGCGAGCTCGGCGACGACGTGATCGGCGACGGGCCGGGCGAAGTCGCGGGCCAGGTCGGTGGGCGGCCGGTCCGGCAGGCCGGCGACGACGCGGCGCACGGTGCGCCGTATGCGCGGCTCGAGCCGCTGCGCCCCGCGGACGGAGAAGTACTGGGCGACGGGCCTGCGCAGCCGGTCGTGGTCCGGTGGCCCGTCGAAGCCCATGTTGGCCGCCGTGAACGTGGCGGTCCGCCGCAGCACGTCGCGCACGGCGGGCGGGTAACTGGCCATGATGACGGACCGTGTGGACGCCGGGAAGCGCCGGGCGTCCTTCAAGGCGGTGGACACGTCCGCGTACCGCGTGATGATCCACAGTCCCAGGTCCTCGCTGAAGAACACCGGCGCGCTGTCGCGCATGTCCTTCAGCACGGGATACAGCTGCGGCGACCCGTGTGCGAGGAAGGTCGCGGCGATGGATGCGGACGACAGCAGGGGGCACCCCTGCCCGTCCGTGCGTGGTTCGGTGGTGGCACCGGTCGGCTCGGACACCGTACGACTCGCTTTCCCCCGTCGGCGCCTTTGCGTGCCCCATGTCACCCATGACACCCACATCAGTGCAAAGGCGCCCGATTTCCCCACCGAGACTCTCATCGGGGCCTGCGCGGAAGAAAGCCGTCAGGCCGACAATCACACCACCGCACGACCCGCGGCCGCCGGGAACGACCGCGGGGCGTACGTCACGTGTGGGCAAAGCCCCACGCCGGACGGCCTACTCGGGGCGGCGGACCGGCGCGTCCTGCGCGGGGGCCGCGGGCTCCTCACCGGGGCCGAAGACGCCGTCGAGCATCGCCAGATCGGCGTCCGTCGTGGAGCGCGAGCGGGTCAGCAGGCGGGCGAGCCAGAGGGCGGCGGCCAGGACGAGGACGGCCCACACGCCCGCCGAGGCCGTCTCCGCCACCGTCGTGGGGCAGCTGCCGCCCGGAAAAGTGCGCGTGCCGCGGTAGTTGGGGTCCGCGCACTGCGCCGAGGCGGACGCCGGCGCGCCGAGGACGAGCAGGGCGGTGGCGACGGCCAGCGCGGACGGTCGTGCCCATCGGGAAGGTGTCATGACAGCGCCTCCTGCGCCGTGGGGAGGGCGGGGCCGGCGGGGGCCGCCGGGAGGTGCTTCAGCGCCAGCACGCGCTCGCGCAGGGGCCCCTCGTCGGGGATGCAGGAGTCCGCACCGGGGCCGGTGCGGTGCCAGCGCTGGGTGGCCAGGTCGAGTTGCGCCTGGTGCAGGCGCAGGAGGTGGCGCAGCCCGGCGGTGCCGTCGCGGCGCCAGACCCGCAGCTCCAGCAGGAGGCGGCGGCGTGGGGCGAGCAGCAACTCCGCCTCCGGCGCGGTGACCGCGCCGGCGCCCGATGCGGCTTCCGCCCGCAGGGCCTCGGCCAGACCGGCGGCCTGGGCCTTCAGGCCGCGCCGCAGGACGACCACGTACAGGGCGACGAACGGCCCGGAGGTGACGGCGGTGATGAGCGGCATGCCCAGGAGCAGGCCGAGCGTCTGGTCGTGGCCGAACAGCTCTTCCCGCACCTTGCCGAGCTGCGGCATCACCGAGTCCGTGGCGAAGTGCCCGCCGGCGGCGGCCAGCACGCCGCCGCCCACGACCAGCAGCCGGTCGCGCAGCCCGGGCAGCCGGCGCGCGGCGCCGAACCCGGCGCCGGCGACCGCGGAGAACGCCACGTGGGCCGCCATCAGCCCGACCACCTGCCGTATCCAGAACTGCGCGGACTGCTGGCCGTGCTCGATCGTGCTCATGAAGCCGACGGTCTCGGTGAGGTTGAAGCCGAGTCCCACGGCGGCGCCGAGGACGACACCGGAGACCACTCCGTCGATGTGCCGCCGGAAGAGGAGGAAGAGCACGGCGATGCCGGCGGCCTTGCCGAGTTCCGCGACGATCCCCGCGTTGAGGGCGAACAGGGTGTAGAGCGTGCGGATCGCGTCCCGCGGGTGCTGCCAGTCGAGCAGGTAGCCCGGCGCGTACCGGGTGAACCAGGTGATCATGACGGTGCCGAAGCCGGCGCCGACGACCATGCCCCAGGCGAAGCCGGCCAGCAGCAGCCGGACCGGCATCCGGCGGAAGAGCTGCATCCGGTGCACGCACAGCAGCGCGGCGCCCGTGGTGGGCAGGCACAGCAGCAGCGTGAGCGGGGCACGGCGCAGGACGTCCAGCGACATGACGGCGAACGGCAGCAGCAGGGCCGCCAGGATGCCGGCCTGCAGGGCACGGACGAGGCGGGCGGATGCCGTGCGGCGACCGGCCGTCAGCAGGACGCCGAGGAGGGCGGCGAGGAGGGCGGCGAGGGCCCAGCCGGCGTACAGGACCGCGCGCGTCAGCTTGAAGGCGTCCGGTTCCGGCAGCAGGAACACCCGCATCCACGGCAGCGGCGAGGTGATCTCGGGCGCTGTCCAAAAGAGGATCTGCCCGACGACGAAGGCCGCCGACAGCACGAGGGCCACACCGATCGCGGCGGGCAACGCCCGCCGCGGGGTTCGCGGCAGCGGGGGCGGTCCCGGGGGGAGGGGCGGGAGGGGACCGAACGGTTCGTGGGCGGTCGTCACAGCGTGCCTCCGGGCCGGGGCACCGGCGGCAGGGGTGGAAGCGACGGCAGCGGCCGGGGCGGGGGAAGCGTGGGCCAGGCCGTGGGGAAGCGCGTCGGGAAGCCGGTGGGGAAGCTCGTGGGGAGGTTCGTGGGCCAGCTGGTCGGGAGGTCCGTCGGAAAGGCGGTCGGGAGCTCGGTGGGCACGTCGGTGGGCATGTCCGTCGGCAGGCCCGTGGGATGGCCGCTGGGCATGCCCGGCAGCGACGGCATGGTCGGCATCGTCTTCGGCAGCGGGAAGGCCGGATCGGTAGTGAGGCCGACGACCGCGGCAATCAGCGCGGCGACCACGCCGAGCCCGCCGGTCGCGGTCATCAGCCGCACGTAGGGCCGGGGCCGCGGCGGGGCCGCCCCCGGTTCCGGGGGAAGCGGCGGGAACGGCGCGCCGCTGCCGGGCGGCTGTGCGGGGGAGGTCATGACGGGCTCCGGAAGTCGTGTCGGTTCTGGTGGTCCTGGTGGTGCTGGTGGTGGTGCTGCTTCTGGCGGTGCGGTGCGGCCGCGCGGCGCAAGGGGCTGGCGGTGGCCGAGGTGCTCAGGCGACGGCGGCGCCACCACAGCAGGGCGACGATCGGCACCAGCAGGGCGGGCAGCAGGCGCAGCGCCGTCCACCGGGCCGACGGTCCGCCGTCGGGCACGCCCCCGGACGCCTGCAGCGGGGTGGGCGCGCCGAGCCAGACGGCTTTGTCCCCCTCCCCGGTGGCGGGTGACGTCAGGGACTTGTCGATGTTCTGGGACAGGGCGGCGTGCTCCTTGCGGAAGCGGTCGCCCGAGACCTTCGTGAACGGGATCCGCGTGAGGTCGACGCCGCCGTAGGTGTAGGTGTGGACGTAGGTGGTGTCACCGCTGGTGGTGTTGTGGGTGACCTTGAACTCGCCCTTGGTGTACGACTCGACGAACTTGTCGAACGTGTCGGTGGGTTTCCAGTCCGCTTTGGTCCGCCAGTTGTCGATGTCCCCCTTGTCGATGAGGTCGCCGTAGGTGGTGTGCCGGGTGCGGCTGATATCCCGGTACCACTCGGCGGCGACCCGCGCGAGATACACGCGCCGCACGTCGGCGTACTCGGGCCCGGTGTTGATCGCCTCTTTCAGCTTGGGCAGGATCAGGCTGCGGAACAGCTCCTCGTTGTGCTTCTCGGCGGCCTTGTCCTGCTGCGCGCAGGATGCCGCGGCCGCCTGGCCCTTCTGGGCGAGGTACTGGGTCTCCATGCGGACGTCGAGGGGCGCGTCGATGATGTACAGCTTGTCCCCGTCCTGCCGCACGGTGGCGGGAGCGGGCAGGATCCACACGCGCTGGGACATGCAGCTGCCGGAGATGCGGTCCCAGAAGGTGCGGCCGAGTTCGGTGTCGGGGTGCAGGAGCTTCCCGACGCTCTTCTTCATCTGCAGATCGGCTTCGAGCATGATGCGGCCGGCATCGGTGCGTCCGAGCTTGGCGTCGACGATGCGGTGGGGCTCGTTGGGGTTGAGGTTCACCCAGAACGCGGACGGGTTGAGGGCGAGCCAGACGAAGAAGGCGTCGGAGGTCTGCAGCGCGGCGGTCTCGCCGGTACGGGGACTCTGGTCGCCGCCCGTGGTGTCCGGGGCCCGGAAGGAGTACTGCAGTCCGCTGCCGTCCCCGGGGTCGGAGAGGTACCTCAGCTGGAGCGAGGAGAAGTCGATGCCGCCGGGGTCCTCGGTCAGGGCCTGCGCCAGGCCGCCCGGGCGGGCGCCGTCGCCCTCCTGCTCACCGCAGGGCGCGGCCAGCAGCGCGGTCCGCCGCGCGGGGGCGGCACCGGCGATCGCCACGGGGCCTGCGGCGAGGGCCTGGTTCTTGCAGACCTCCGGCCCTCGACTCGCCGCTTTCTCCTTCTGCGTCTTCTTCGGGCTCTGGAACAGATTCATGCTCCGTTCCTTCTCCCGGGCCCTTTTCTCGGCCGCCTTCTTGCGGGCGGCCTCGGCCCTCTCCTGGCTGCGCTTGATGTCCTCGGGAGACCTCTTCGCGTCGCTTTCGGCGGCTGCGGCGGAGGTGAGAAGCTTCTCCAGCGCTCCCTTCGCCCGGCTGTTGTACTTCACCGCGTACAACACGTCGGTGCTGCGGGGAATCGTGAAGGCGCAGTAATTCGGCCCGTCCTCGCAGGGCGAGCGGTCCGAGTACATGACGAAGACCCTCGACTCGTCCGTGACCCCCATGTACGTCAACTCACTGGTCAGCACGACGATTTCGGAGTGGGCTCCGGTGGTCGTGCTCGACTGGCGGTTGGCGGCGGTGGCGACGACGAACTTCTTGATGTGCGGACGGTCCTTGAGGCCCAGCTCGTCGTAGAGCGCGGGGTTGCTCTTCTTGAGCTCGTCCGGCACGAGCACGGCTTGGTGCGGTTCGAGTTTCAGACCCGACAGCCCGGTGATGTCCACGAACCCCATGGCGAGGTTCCGGTTGGCGTCGCGCTCGACACCGAGTCGTTTCCGCTCCTGGTACGAGAGCCGGCCGACGGCGCTGTGGAGCCAGTCCTCGATCTTGTCCCCTCGCGGATCCCCGGCCCGCGCCGCCGGCCGGGACGCTCCGAGGCCGGCGGCCGTGCCGGGCTGTGCCGCGCCGAGCAGCACCCCCAGCACCAGGACGAGCGCCCCCAGGGCCCTTGCCCGGGCGCGCCCATGGGTCGACACCATCTCGCTCCTCCCCTGCCTGCGGCACCGGCGTGATCACCGGTGGTCGTGCGGCACAGATGGTGTCGGAGCCACTGCCCTGGCGTCGTTGGCGTCCAGCGCACACTTGTTGGCGTGGAGTGCACGGTTGCCCCCGGCCGGGCGGCCGGGGGCAACCGGGGGCGGGCCTCAGCCCAGGGGCGTGCGGCGGGCGCGGAACCACGTCACCACGGTCATGCCCGCGGTGAAGTACACCGTGCCCGCCAGGAAGGTCACTTGCTCGACGTACTGCTCGTAGCCCTGCGCCCGCAGCTTGAACGCCAGGAGGACCAGCGCGGTTCCGAGAACGGCGAGCGCGGTGGTCATGGCGACGAAGAAGAGCTTCTTCATGCGGTTTTCCTCCCGAGGGTGGGACGACATGGTCCTCACCGACCTTACGTGCACCCGCCAACCACCCGGCACGAGCCGGGCCGTGGGGACGCGTCCGCTTCGGCCGGGGGCGCGGCGCGCACCCCCGGCCGGCGCGGCGTCAGGAGGGCAGGACCGCCTCGATGGCGGCGGTGACCTCCGGGGCGTCGGGCTCGGTGCGGGGGCCGAAGCGGGCGGTGACCGTGCCGTCGGGGGCGATGAGGAACTTCTCGAAGTTCCAGCGGATGTCGCCGGTGTGGCCCTCGGCATCGGCGGTGCCGACGAGCCCGGCGTACAGGGGGTGCCGGTGCTCGCCGTTGACGTCGGTCTTCTCCGTCAGGGGGAAGGTGACGCCGTACGTCGCCGAGCAGAAGGCGGCGATCTCCTCGGCGGTGCCGGGTTCCTGGCCCATGAACTGGTTGCACGGCACGCCGAGGACGGTGAAGCCGCGCGGGGCGTAGTGCGCATGGAGTTTCTCCAGCGCCGCGTACTGGGGGGTCAGCCCGCAGCGGGAGGCCACGTTGACGACCAGGACGGCCTTGCCCCGGTACTGGGCCAGGTCGGCGGGGCCGCCGGTCAGGGCGCCGATCTCGACGTCGTGGAAGGACATCTTCGCTCCTTGTTGCTCCGAGGGTGCACGCAAATCATCTGCGCCCCAGTGTGCCCTCGGGCCCCCCGGCACAGGCCGCCGGGTCAGCCGGCGTCCGGCTTCGGGCGGTCCTCCTCCGGCCGGTCCTCGCCGACCGGGCCGGCGGCCAGCCGGGCGGTGATGCGCGCGAGGGTGCGCAGGTCCTCCGGGGGGAGGCCGAGCAGGGCGGGGGGCGGCGTGCCGAGGATCCGTTCGGCGCGCAGGGCCGCGTCGCGGCCGGCCGGGGTGACGGAGACGATCTTGGAGCGGCGGTCGGCGGGGTTCGGGGAGCGTTCGACGAGGCCGCGCCCGGCGAGGTCGTCGACGACGAGCGTGGTGTAGGGCCGGTCGGTCAGCAGTTCCTCGGCCAGCCGGCGCAGTGTGAGGGGGCCCTTGGCGATCCGGCGCAGCGCCTTGATGCGGAAGAAGCTCATGCCGAGCGCGTCGACGACCTCCTTGCGGCGTTCGTTGCCGCCCAGGACGATCGCGCGCAGGTTGCTCCATGCCTGCTGGGCCTCGGCCTCGTGCGCGTCGTGCGCCTCGTGGGCTGTGGCGGCCTCGTGGGCGTCGTGCGCCCCGTGCGCGTGGACGGTCGTCATGACGTGTTCACCGGGATCCTGTTCCGTTCGGACGTTGCGAGGCGGGCCGCGGAGCGCTCGGCCGTCCCGGCGGCCCAGCGGCCGGTGGTGATCGTACCGACGACGAGGACGGCGAGCCCGCACCCGGCGATGATCCACCAGCCGGTGCGCTGCGCACCCGTGGCGGCGGCCGCGCCGATGACGGCGACGCCGAGGGAGGCGCCGACCTGCCGGCTGGTCGAGGCGACGGCGGCGGCGACCCCGGCCCGGGCGCGCGGCATGCCGGAGACGGCGGTGTTGGTGATGGGCGCGTTGACGAGCCCGAAGCCGATGCCGAAGACGACGAAGGCGGGCAGCAGCAGGGCGTCGGTGGAGCCCGCGTCGAGGGCCGCGAACATCACGCCGCTCGCGGTCATCGCGATGCCGGCGAGGACCAGCGGAAGGCGCGGGCCGCGGGCTCCCACCAGGCGGCCGGACAGCGGGGCGAAGACCAGGCACATCACGGCCATGGGCAGCATGTACAGGCCGGCCTGGAAGGCGGGCAGGCCGCGCTGGTTCTGCAGGTAGAGGGTGTTGAGGAAGAGGAAGCCGCTGAGGGCGGCGAAGGCGCACACCGCGATGGCGACGGCGCCGCTGAAGGGCGCGCTGCGGAAGAGCTGCGGCTCGATCAGGGCGTCGGCGCGCCGGCGCTCGTACGGGACGAGCGCGGCGAGCGCGCCGGCCGCGACGGCGAAGCAGCCGAGGATGGGGGCGGAGGTCCAGCCGTCGGCGGGGCCTTCGATGATGCCGTAGGTGAGGCTGCCGAGCAGGGCGATGACCAGCAGCTGGCCGACGGGGTCGGGGCGGCGCGGCCGCGGGGCGCGGGACTCGGGCACGTAGCGGGCGGTCAGGGCGAGGGCCGCGAGGCCGACGGGGAGGTTGATCCAGAAGATGGCGCGCCAGCCGGTGGTCTCGACGAGCGTGCCGCCGATGACGGGTCCGGCGGCCATGCTGATGCCGACGACGCCGCCCCACACGCCTATGGCGCGGGCGCGCTCGCGGGGGTCGGTGAAGGTGTTGGTGATGATGGACATGGCGACCGGGTTGAGCATGGAGCCGCCGACGGCCTGCACCATGCGGAAGGCGACCAGCCAGGGCAGGCCGGGCGCGAGGCTGCACAGCACGGAGCCGGCGGTGAACAGGACGAGGCCGGTCTGGAAGACGCGCCGCCGGCCGAACCGGTCGGCTGTGGAGCCGGCGAGCATCAGCAGCGAGGCCAGCACGAGGGTGTAGGCGTCGATGGTCCACTGCAGGCCGGAGACGGAGGCGTGCAGTTCCCGCTGCATGGACGGCAGCGCGACGTTGAGGATGGTGTTGTCGAGGCTGACCATCAGCAGGCTGATGCAGCAGATGGCCAGCACCAGCAACCGGCGGCGGCGCGAAAGCTCGGGCACGAGGACCCCTCCGGGGGGAGCGGGGAGCGGGCGAGGTGTACGCCCCTGAGTAGTTGTACTTCTGTAACGATTTCAATCGTACAACCAAACGTTCGTCCCTGCAGGTGGTCTTGACCGCCGCACCGGGGCGTGTCGCCGCGGCGGGGGTATCGGTGCACCGGGCCCGGACGGTGGAGAGGTGGCGGACGCTGACAGCAGGAAGCGGTGGCGCGGGCGGTGAACCACGAGGCGGCGGGGCGTACGGCGACGCCGGGCCCGGGGGCGGGCCACGGGTGCCGCACGCGGAGCCCGGCATCCGCGTACGCCCCACCGCCTCGTGGTTCACCGCCGGCTTCGGCGTCGGTCTGGGCCTGACCCTCGCCTCCACCGCGCTGCAGACGGTCCTGCACATCAGCGATCTGCTCACCCTTCTCCTGCTCGCCCTGTTCGTGGCCATCAGCCTGGAGCCGGTGGTGGCGTGGCTGGCCGGCCGCCGGCTCGGCCGGGGCCGGGCGGTGGCCGTGGTCGTCCTCGGCCTGCTGATCGTGGTCGCGGGCTTCCTCGCCCTGGTCATCCCCCCGGTCTCCCGTGAGATCGCCGCCCTCGTCGACGCCGTGCCCAAGTGGCTGCAGGAGCTCCACGACCACCACTCCACCCTCGGCCGCCTGGAGGACCGCTACCACCTGATCGCCAGGGCACGCGAGCAGATCGGCGCCGGCGGCGGCGCGGCGGTCCTCGGCGGGCTGCTCGGCGCCGGCCACGTCGTGCTGAGCACGGTGACGGGGACGGTGCTGGTCGTCGTCCTGACCGTCTACTTCATGGCGGGCATGGCGCAGTTGAAGCGCTTCGCCTACCGCTTCGTGCCCCTGACCCGGCGCGCCACCGTGGTCGGCCTGACGGAGGAAATCCTGTGGCGGGTGGGGCGCTACATGCTCGGGAACGTCGTCACCTCCGCCATCGCGGGCCTGGCCACCTTCCTGTGGTGCATCGTGCTGGACGTGCCGTACGCGGCGGCACTGGGCGTCCTGGTCGCGCTGCTGGACATGGTGCCGGTGGTCGGCTCCACCGTCGGGGGCGTGGTGGTCAGCCTGGTGGCACTGTCGGTGTCCTTCCCCGTCGCGCTCGGCACGGCCGGCTTCTACATCGGTTTCCGGCTGGCCGAGGACTACCTGATCATGCCGAAGGCGATGAGCTACGCCCTGGCCCTGCCCCCGCTCGTCACGGTCGTCGCCGTCGTGATCGGCGGCGCCCTGCTGGGCGTGGTGGGCGCGCTCATCGCCCTGCCCGTGGCGGCCGGCATCGCCATCGTGCTGGAGGAGGCCGCGTTCCCCCGCATCGACGCACTGTGAGAAGGCCGTCGCGCGGACACCGGGCCTGCGTCATGCTGGGGCCGGGGTGCGGCCGGCGGGGCGCAGCACGGGGCGGGGGGCTCGATGGTTCCGGGAACGGTGGAGCAACTGGCCATCCTGCTGGTCCTGGTGCTGCCCGGCGTCGTCCACCAGGCCGTACGGGAACGGCTGCGCGGCGCCTCGGCCGCGGAGCAGGAGCCGCAGAACCGGCTGCTGCGCGCCCTCGCCGCCGGCGCCCTGCTCGACGCCCTGTACGCGGTGGCCGCGGGTCCGTGGCTGGTGGAGCTGCTGGCGGGCAGCGGCGAGGGGCCGCTGGCCGGGGCGCTGCGCCACCCGCGCCGGGCGGGGCTGGCCGCGTTGGTGCTGGTCGTCGTCGTGCCGTCCGCCGCCGCCTGGGCCTCGGCCGCCTGGCGGCGGCGCCGGGCGCGGGCGCGCTACGAGCCGACGCCGACCGCCTGGGACGCCCTCTTCCGCGACCGCGGCTCGTGCTTCGTGCGCGTGCGGCTCAAGAGCGGGCTGTGGGTGGGCGGCTGGCTCGGCTCGCGGTCGGCGGTCTCGGCCTACCCGCAGCAGGGCGACCTGTACCTGCAGGCGCAGTACCGGATGGGGCCGGACGGCCGGTTCCTGGAACGGGTGCCGGGGACGGCGGGAGTGTACGTACGGGCGGCCGACGTGGACGTGCTGGAACTGCTGCTGCCGCCGGACGAGCAAGCGACGGAAGGTGAGCGTGATGACACAGCGACATGACCGCGACGAGGACAGCGCCCTGGAGGACCTCCTCGCGGAGTTCTCCGACACCAGGACCTACCGGCCCACGGACGACGTGGCGGAACCCGGTGCCGTGCCGCAGGCGCCCTCGGGCACGGCCACGGCGCAGACCACGGCCTCCGGCGCGGGTGCCGGTCAGGACGGGGGCGACGGGGAGACGGACCGGCGCTGAGGGACGCGCGCCGGTGTCAGGCGCCGGTGTGGATGTGCGCGGCCCACAGGTGCGGCGCCTGCGGGTAGCGGTCCCGCAGGCGCCGCACGGGGTGGTGCAGGGCGAGGGCTGCGTCGATGGCGCGGCCCGCGGCGGCATCCTCGGCGAGGGCGGCGTAGAACTCGCCGGTCAGACGGGTCGACAGGGCGTCGGAGACGGGCCACAGGGTGCCGATCACATGCTGGTAGCCGGCCAGTTGGAAGGCGGAGGCCAGCTGCACCGCTTCGTCGGCCAGGTCGATGCCGCCCCGGGAGGTGGAGCACGCCGACAGCACGGCCAGCTCGGGGCTTTGCGGCCGCTGGGCGGCCGCGGCGGCCACGGTGAGCCGGCCGTCGTGCAGGATCAGGCCGCTCTCCGACGGGCTCAGCAGCTCGCTGACGCCGTGACAGCAGAAGTGGACCCACGGGTGGGCGGGCAGGGCCCGGCCCACCGCCTGCACCGTGGCGGCCGGGCCTTCCAGCAGGCGGGCCCCGGGGAACAGTGTGCGTACGCGCTGCGCCTCGCGGGAGGCACCCGGCAGCGGCGCCGCGCCGGGGGTCTCGGCGAGGGCGACGACCAGCGGCTCCGGGCGCGCCCCGGCCCCGCCGCCGGCGCGGCCGTGCGCCCGGGCCAGGGCGCGCAGTGTGGGCGTGTACGAGGAGACGGCGCGGTCCAGGACCCAGGTGCCGGAGCCGGGCGCGCCGTGCCCGGCCGCGTGCAGCGGCAGGAAGGACAGCCAGCCCGTGGGACACCACCACAGCCGGGGCCAGGGTTCGCCGTCGGCCGGTACGGTGCGCAGCCCGAGCCGGTGGAGCACCGGCGCGGCCACCGTGTCCCACAGCCGGCGCAGGATCCCCCTCATCATCTGCGTCGCGGCGACGGCGCGCTGCGGCCCCTCCTTGCCGTAGGCGTCCTCGACGGCACCGATGAACGCGCCGGCGAGCATCATGGCCGTCTGCGGGGTGAGCTCCGGCAGCGGGAGCACCTCGATGCCCGATCCGGCGGTGAGGAGAACGGCGTGCGAGCCGTACTGGCTGACGTTGACGACGACGACCGGGCCGCCGGTGGCGGCGGCGAGCAGCTGCGGCAGCGCCGGCGGGCGCAGGAAGTCCTCGAAGCCGGGCAGCTGCCGGATGCGGTCGAGGAGTTCGTCCCAGCGCCGGGCCAGGGCGTGTCGGGCCTCCGCGGCCAGGCCCGCGGCGTGCTGTGCGGCGTCCGGCAGCTCCGGGGCGCCGGCCGGGGTGATCAGCGCCGGGGGGCGCTCGGCCGGCGTGCTCAGCTGTTCGCGCAGGCGCTCGAACTCCGCCGCGAGGCCGGGGGCCGCGTCGCGCAGCCGTGAGGTGTCGGCGCGGTTGTCCAGGCCCTGGGCGAGCAGCACGCCCCTGCCCTGCTCCAGCAGGGCCAGGGCGCGGCCGGGATCGCCGGCCCGCAGGGCGAGCGCCGCGGCGTCGCCGGCCAGGCCGGTGCTGGCGCGCAGCCGCTCCTCCTGGTCGGCGCGGGTCAGGCTGCGCGGCGCGAGGCGGGGCAGCAGGCCGACGGCGTAGGCGTAGCCGTCGAGCGCGTCGGCGCTGCGCCCGGCGTTGGCGGCGGCCTCGCCCCAGGTGCGGGCGGCCTGCAGGCGGGTCAGCAGGGGCGAGGCCGCGTTGTGCGCGGACTGCCGTGCCAGGCGGGCCGCCTCGGCCAGGTCCACCCGTTCGCCGGCGGCGGCCCGGCGCACCTGGGCCGCGGCGAGGAGCCACTGGCAACGGGCCTGGTCGGGGTGGCCGTCGGGGACGAGGGCCAGGCACTCGCGGGCTGCGGTGACCGCGCGGTGCAGCATCTGCCGGGTGGCGGGGTCCCGGTGATCCTCGGCGAGCTGCCCGGAGATCAGGCACACGCCCGCGAAGTTGGCCAGTGCGAAGGAGCGCAGGGGGTGGTCCTCGCCCAGCGAGGCCACTGCGTCCTCCAGGACCCGCCGTGCCTCGCCGGTCGCGCGGACGGCGAGGGCGCCACCGCCGAGGGCCCGGCTGTGCAGCAGCACGCCGAGGTTGATCATGGCCAGGTCGCGGGCGCGCCGGTCGCCGCCACGGTGGTCCGCCGCCTCGCGCAGCAGCGCCTCGGCCTCCTCGGCGGCGGCCTCGTCGCCGGTGAACTCGTACCAACCGCGCAGCGCCTCGGCGAGGTTGCTCAGGAGCCCGGCCCGGTCGAATGCCTGGGGGGCGCTCTCCTGCAGGGCACGGCGCAGCACGGCGACCGCCTCCGCCTGCCAGGTGCGCTCACCGCTGGTCCCGGCGCGTTGCATCAGGGCGACGCCCAGGTTCGTCAGGACGTTGCCGCGGCCCAGGTGTCCCTGCGGCACCGTGGCGGTGGCCTCGCGGAGCTTGTCGACGGCCGCGTCCATGAGCGTCTCGTCGCCGGTGTCGGCGGCGCGGTCCCACTCGGCGTGCCCCCAGCCGGTGAGGACGACGAACCGCTCGCCGGACGAGGCGGAGGTGGCGGCCAGGGCGGCGCGGTAGTGCTCCAGGGCTTCGTCGCGCACCCGGGCGTCCCGCACCTCGCGGTAGTGGTCCATCAGTGCGTTGGCCAGGCCGAGCAGCGCGCTCGGCGGGGGCGGCCCGGGGTGCGCGGCGATCTCCTCGCGATGCCGCCGGAGGGCCTGTCGCAGGGGCTCGGGGTCGCCGGTGAAGCGGGTGAGGGAGCGCAGGGCCTTGCCGAGGCGGCCGAGGGCGGCGGCCCGGGCGGGCGTGCCCGGGCCGGCCGTGTTCGCCGCCTCGTGCAGCACGTCGACGGCCTCCTGGAGCAGGGCGGCATCCGAGCGGTTCTCGGCGAGGCTCTGCAGGGCGTCGCCCAGATTGCCCAGCCGGTGGACGCGGAAGCGGTCGTCCGGCGGGGTCAGGGCGACGGCCCTGCGGTGTTCGCCCACGGCCTCGGCCAGCAGGCCGGCGTCCCCGGCGTACCGGCCGGACGTGGCGAGGGCGGCGCCGAGGTTGGAGTGGCGTGCGGCCCGCTCGGAGGGGCTGGTGCGCGGCGCGGCGGCCAGTGCCTCGCGCATGCGCCGGACCGCCTCCCCGTACAGTTCGTGCCGGCCCGTGAGACCACCGCGCCGCACGTGGGCGCCGCCGAGGTCCGACAGGTACTCGGAGCGGCGGACGTCGTTCTCCGGGAGCAGGGACAGTGCCCGGCGCATCTGTTCCTCCCCCTCCCGCCAGGCGGCCTCGTCGCCCGGGCCGGCGCTCTCGGCGAGGGCCTGGCCGAGGGCGAACCGTGCCCGGGCCTCGAAGGCGCGGCCGGGGGACGGCAGGGCGAGGCACGCGCGGAAGCAGGCGATCGCCTCGTCGACGTCGGCACCGGCCGGGACGATCTCGCCGGCTGCCGCGACGGCGCCGGTGCTGCGACCGGAGGCCAGCAGGCAGCGGGCCAGCTGGAGCAGGACCTCGGCCCGCTGCTCGGAGCGCTCGGGCACCTCCCGGGCGAGGTCGCGCAGCAGGGCGATGGGCTCGGCGAGGTCGGCGGGGGCCTCGGTCATGTGCGCGCGCAGCCGGGCCAGGTCGGCGAACTGCGTGCCGCGCAGGACGCGCAGGCGCAGGTCGTCCGCCGGTGTGTCCGCCAGGGCTTGGCGGGCGAGGGCGACGGCCTCGTCCATGTCGGCGATGTCGCCGCCCGCCACGTTCCGGGAGCGCAGGACGCCGGCGAGGACGAAGCGCGCCTGGGCGAGCACCGGGTGTCCCGGGGGCGCGCCCTCGACGGCGTCGCGGCCGGCGGCGAGTGCGTCGTCCAGGAAGCGGGTGGCGTCGGCGCGCACGGCCCGGCCCTTGAGGGCGAGGGCGAGCTGGGTGAGGTAGCCGGTGCGCTCGACCGCGTTGGGTGCGCTCTCGGCGGCCCGGCGGCAGGTCGCGATGCCCTCGTCGTAGAGCTCCGCGCGGTCGCCGTCCTGCATGGCCTGCATGATCAGCGCGATGCCCAGGTCGGCCAGATGGGCCGCGCGCTGCGGCAGGGCCGGGTCCGCTTCGGCGACCGCTCGGCGCAGCAGGGCGACGGCTTCGGTCAGCAGTTCCGGGTCGTCGGACGCGGCGGCGGTGCGCCACAGCACCGCGCCGAGCGAGGCGAGGTGCACCGGACGGTGGGGGTCCTGCGGGGTGCTCAGCCGCACGGCCTGCCGCAGTTCGCCGGCGCTCTCGTGCAGGGCGCCGGCCTCGCCGGTCGCCTCGGCGGCGAGTTTGAGGGCGAAGCCGAGGTTGCCGTGTCTGCGGGCCTGTTCGTCGCGGTCGCCGGGGGCGGCCGCCAGGGCGGCGCGGGCGAGCTGCGTCCCTTCGGCGAGCGCCTGGGGCCCGGCACCGGCCGCGTGGCCGTAGAGGAACACCAGGGCGAGGTCGGACAGGCAGGTTCCGGCTTCCACGCTGCCGGGCGGGAAGCCGGCGCGTGCGTGCCGCAGCAGCCGCTCGGCGGCGGCCAGGGCGGCGGGGTGGCGGGCCTGCTGGTACAGCGCCAGGGCGCCGACGCCCGCCTCGTAGGCGTGGGCGGGCTCGGTGCCGGCCCCTTCGGGAAGGGCGGCGACCGTCGCGCAGAGCGTCTGCAGGACGGGGGGCAGGACGAGGCCGTGGCCCGTCAGGTCGGTGAAGGCGAGCACGGCCGCGCCGAGGGCCGCCCGGTCGGTGCCGCCACTGGCGAGGTAGCGGAACCACTCGGCGAAGGCGAGCGCGTGAAAGCCCTTCGCGTCGAAGCCGCCGTCGGGCAGCAGGACTTCGGCGCGGACGGCGGCGGCAGCGGCGGCGGCCTCCGGTCCGAGGAACCAGGGCAGGGCGCCGGGGTCGGCGTCGGCCCGCTGTGCCTGCTGCAGGATGAGCTCGGCCGCCTCGTCCGCGGTCACCGGATCGTCCCTTCGCCGTAGGACGTTCCGGTGGCGTCGGGGATGTCCTTGGCGAGCAGCAGGACGAGCTCCTCGCGGGTGGGCGTGGTCCGGCCGGCGAGGCGGGCGGCCTGGCGCTCGACCATGGCCTCCAGGAGGGTGCGCGCGTCCCGGGCGTTGGCGGCGTCGCCGCGCAGGCGCCGGCGCTCGAAGCGCTCGGTGAGCAGGGGGCCGACGTCGGGTGCCAGGCGGAAGGCGTGTTTGCCGGCCTGCCGACTGACGATCTCGGTCAGTTCGGCGGGCTCGTAGGCACCGAACTCCAGCACGCGCGAGAAGCGCGAGCGCAGGCCCGGGTTCGACTCCAGGAAGGTGTGCATCTCCTCGGTGTAGCCCGCCGCGATCACCACGACGTCGTCGCGGTGGTCCTCCATCAGCTTGGTCAGGACGTCGATGGCCTCCTGCCCCAGGTCCGTGCCGGCGCCGAACCGGCGGGCCAGGCTGTAGGCCTCGTCGATGAACAGCACGCCGCCGCGGGCCCGGGCGAAGACCCTCTGGGTCTTCTGCGCCGTGTGCCCGAGGTACTCCCCCACCAAATCGCCCCGCGCGACTTCGACGAGGTGCCCCTTCTTCAGCGCTCCCAGCGCGGCGAGGATCTGCCCGTAGAGCCGGGCGACGGTGGTCTTGCCGGTGCCGGGCGGGCCGGAGAAGACCAGGTGGTGGGACATGGGCGGGTCCGGCAGCCCTGCGTCGGCGCGCCAGCGGGCGAGCCGGATCAGATCGGTCTGCACGGCGACCTGCCGCTTGGCCGCCGCCAGGCCGATCATGCCCTGCAGTTCGGCGAGCGGACCGGCCTCCGGCTGCCGGGCGTCCTCGGCCGTGGCCCCGGTGCGCACGTCGTCCATCACCACCCGGTCGTTGCCCGCGACGGCCTCGCCCGCGCACCCGGTCACCTCGCAGTCCGCGAACCGCCCGAACACCGAGGGGTCCAGGCGGATGCCGTCGCCGGCGCCGTCGCGCAGCCGGGCGCGCGTGAT
Source organism: Streptomyces sp. PKA51 (assembly GCF_057552455.1). Classification (NCBI taxonomy): domain Bacteria; kingdom Bacillati; phylum Actinomycetota; class Actinomycetes; order Kitasatosporales; family Streptomycetaceae; genus Streptomyces; species Streptomyces sp. PKA51. The sequence continues at coordinate 94,928 of NZ_BAAJPZ010000006.1, read as the reverse complement.
CTCCAGTCGGCTGTTGTCGCGGGCCAGGACACTGCAGTCCCGCGAGCGGGTGACCGTCAGCAGGTCGGCGACGACGGTGGCGGACCCGACGGTCAGCACGCCGGCCTCACCGGCCTCGTCGACCGTGCACTCCCGGGCCGTCAGGTGGCTGTCGCCGCGGCAGTTGAAGCCGAACAGGGCCGTGCGCAGCAGTACGGCCCGCTCCACGGTCGCCCGCGCGCTGTCCTGCAGGGCGACGCCGGAGCTGGCCATGTCCGTGACGGTCGCGTCGGCGAGCTCGACGGTGACGCCCTCGCCCCGGGCGAACAGACCGCTCTCGCACGACTCCAGGCGCACGTCGCGCAGCCGCACGGACGCTTCGTCCCGCACGAGCACGGCATTGGCGGTCTGGTCGCGGACCTGCAGACCGGTGAAGGTGCCGCGGGCCTCGCGCACCACCACTCCATTGCGGCCGCCTGTGACCCGGCAGCCGTGGACCTGGGGAGCGCCACCGCTCAGGACGGCGATGCCGGTCTCCCCCGCGGTGCGCACGGTGCAGTCCTCAAGGCGTCCGAGCCCCTGTTCCTCCACGCTGATCCCGGTGCGCCGGCAGTCCTCGATGCGGCATCCCTGGACGACGGGGTCGGCTCCCCGGGCGATGAACACGCCGTCCTGGGCCCCGTGGACGGTGGTGTCGCGCAGGGTGCCGCGCGCGTGGTCGTAGTAGGAGACGCCCGTACGGTGCGCCGCGTGTACCCGGCAGCCGACGATGTCGGCCCGGGCGTGGTCGCCCACGGCAAGGGACGCCCGGCCGGTGCCGCGCAGCTCGCAGTCCTCGATGCGGGCCGTCGCACCGGAGATCTGGATGCCGTGGCCGCGGGCGTCCTCGACGGTGCAGCCGGTGATGCGGGCGTCGGCGCCGCCGGTGACGAGGACCGCTTCGCTCCTGGCGGCGAGGAAGCGGCTGCCGCGCAGGGTGCCTTGTGCCCCGGCCAGCTCCGTGCGGCCCGTCCGCACCTCGCACTCCTGCAGCGTCACTTCCGCGCCGCGCAGCGCCTGGACGGCGTACTCGCCCGTCCCCTCGATCGTGCAGTGCCGCGCCTCCAGGCGGCCCTGTCCCGCGATGCGTACGGCGGCCGGGCCGCGGCCGGTGATCCGCAGCGCGTCGAGCGTGACGTGGCCGGTGCAGTCGGCGACCGCGTCCGCCGCCGCCTCGACGACGACCGTGCCCTGCCCCCGGGCCGCGCGCAGTTCGACCGTCCCGGACAGCTCCAGGGCCTCCTCGTAGTGGCCGGGCTCGATGAGCACCTGTAACGGCCGTCCGGCCGGCGCCGCCCGCAGGGCCGAGGCGATGGTGGGGTGGGCGGAGCCGGGTCCGGCGGCCACGCGCAGCGTCACCGGCTCCCCCGCCGCGGGCGGCCCGGCCGGCACCGGCTGCGCGGGCGGCTCGGCGTATCCGAGGTCGGCCAGCGCGCGGGAGAGCTGCCCGGGGAAGGCGGCCAGACCATGCCGGTGCCCGTGGCGCCTCGAGAGCAGCGGAAACAGCTCGGCCGTCCGCCGGGCCTCGTGGTGGGGGAAGCGGTGGCGGGGCAGCGCGGCGGGCGGCCGGGCACCGGGCGCGAGGCGGACGACGACGGTGCTGCCGGCCGGTGCCGTGGTGACCTCGGCGGTGTGCACGGCGGCGCGCGGCAGGAGCCGTTCGGCGCCGGCGACGCTCGCACGCAGGCCCTGGGCGTCGATGTGCAGGCGGCATTCGCGGGCCAGCCGCCCGGCGAGCCGGGAGCCGCTGCGCCAGCAGACCACCGCCCAGGCCGCCATGGTGGCGGCCACCGGCCAGAAGCCGAGCCCGTGGCCGGGCGAGGCGGCCCCCAGGGCCAGGACGCCGGCCGCGGCGAACGGCGCCCGCAGGAGCAGCACGGCGCGGGCGTGCACCGGCAGCAGCTCCCCCGGCACGTCCACCGCGCCCGTACGGTCGCTGGGCAGCGCGGCGGCGCCGTGCCAGCGCTCCTGCAGGCGGGGGGCGAGGACCTGGTCCAGGCGGGTGCGCTGTGCGTCCAGGGGCCGCAGGTCGAACACGACGCCCTGCCAGGCCGCCGACCACCGCAGCCGGCCCCGGTCCGTGACCCCCGGCGGGCAGCCGTCGCGCGGACGGACCACGAGCAGCCCTTGGAAGGCCGCTGCCGCCGCGTTCGGCACGATACGCGGCAGGGGCGCCAGGAACACGCTGTCGATGGCCTCCCAGGGCAGGTGCACGCGCCGCAGGCCGCCCCGCAGCGCGAGGCCGTCGGCGGCCGCCGTCAGGTCCGCGGGGGCGCACACCTCCCACAGCAGCCACGCGAGGACCACCGCCCACACGGCCACGGCCGCCGTGGCGTACGCCCGCCACAGGGCGGGGCCGTGGTCGACGGTGACGGCGAGGAGCCGGCAACTCGCCGCCAGGGCAACGGCCGACGGCACCGCGAACAGCGCCGGCCCGGCGCGATGCGCCCGCGCGCGCCCGATCCGTATCTCGCCGCCCGTGGCCCCCACCGTCCGCGCCATGACACTCCACCCCCGTGCCATGTTCCCGCACCGCGCCGCGTCGCGCTGCTCGATTGTGCGGTTGCCTGCGGGGAAACGCCAGGGGCTCAAGTGGGCTCAGGGCGAGGGCGCGCCGGCCGCGCCGCCGGTCACGATGCGGCCTGCGCCTGCTGGTAGAGCGACTGGGCGTAGATGCCGAAGTAGGGGGAGAGGACGGCGGCTTCGTTCTCGTGCTGGGGTACCGGGCCGCTGATGACGCCGTTGACGGTGCCCTGTTGCGTGCTGGCGTTGTAGTCGGCGTACCAGGGTCCGCCGCTGGTGGTGGGCTCGAACTTACAGTTGATCTTCACCCGGCTGTCGAAGGGGAAGAGGTACGCCTCCGTCTGCCCGAAGCACTCGGCAGTCCTGTCGTTGAGCAGGTAGGCCCATACCGTCCGGGAGGCGATGACGGGCTGCCCGAAGGCGATGGGGTTCTCGCCGGCCAGTTCCCCGGCCTGCTTCCCCTCCTTGTCGGCCTTCAGGACGAGGAACCCGTAGTCGTGCTCGCCGTCCCCGCCCTCCTTGGCCGCGTAGGCATTGTTGACCAGGGGTCTCTCACCGTCGAACACCCCGAGCGGGGCCGGCTTGCCCTTCTGGTACCCGGGGATGAACTGGAAGCCCGTGTAGTACGCACCGCCGCGTCCCGAGTGCAGGCAGTGGGCCGCCGTGACGACCACGTTGTGCCGCGGACTTGCCACCAGGGTGGCCGTACAGGCCTCCAGGCCCCTGGGCGTGTGCATGTAGAGCCGTCCCATGCGCAGGCTGGGGCCGGCGGTGACCGCCGTGGCGTCGGCCGCGGCAGCGGCAGCGGGAGCCGCCTGCAGCGCCCCGGCCAGGAGGGCTGCTGCGGCGCACACTCTCACGAGTCTTCTCATGCCCGGATTCTGGCGCCGGGGGTGCGGGCCTGAGAACGCCGAGGTCCTGGTTGGCCGGAAATCCCGGCTCCCCGGGGCGGGCGCTGCGGCCGGCCCCGGTGGTCAGGGAAGCGGCTCGCCGGGGGTGGCGGGGGTCAGGGCGGACAGGTCCACGGGCTCGCCGGCCCGCAGTCCGGCCAGGGCGATGTCCTTGTCGACCGCTGCGGCGGCAACCTCGAACTCGGGGGCGCCGAGCTCGAAGGTGGGGCTCGCGAAGATGCCGAGCCGCGCCAGGGCCGGGTCGGGGTGGGGGTTGTGGTGGAGCTGTCCGGCCCGGTCGCGCAGCTCCAGCATGAGGGGCACGGCCAGGGCCATGGCGCGGGGTCTGCCGTTGAACGCCCGGTCCAGGCAGGTGAGCAGGGCGGCGTACCGGCAGTTGAACTCCACGGCCCGCGCGTGGACCTCGCTGGTCGCGGCGAAGCGCTCGTAGCCGGCGATCGTCGAGTCGCCGTGGATGGGGTGGGCGTCCTGCCAGCCGACGTCGACGAGCGGTCCGCTGGGCGGGTCCTTGGGCCGGTCGTGCGGGCCGTAGCTGCGGCCGGAGAAGATCTCGTGGAAGCGGAAGTAGTGGGCGAGCGTCCGCTCCTCCCGGAAGATCAGGTCGTTGCTGTCCCAGATGGTGTCGCCCACGCCCTCGCCCTGCTCGCTGACGACGCGCAGGGCCAGCAGGGCGGAGGCGGTGTCGTGGACGGCGAAGACCTCGCCGCCGGAGTTGTAGAAGTCCTCCGGGCCGACCTGGAGGTGCTCGCGGCCGCGGGGGAAGACCGCGGCTTCGCCTTCCCGCTCCACGATCCGCAGCAGGCCCCGGCGCAGCGCGTCGTAGAACTGGCCGATGGACGTCCAGCCGGCGCCCTCCTGCGGCGGGGGCGTCAGCGAGCGGGGCTGTTCGATGCGCAGGAACGTTCGCAGTGCCCCGGGCGAGAAGTGCTGCAAGGACACCGGGGGCACGTCGTCGTCGCTGAAGGGGAGCCGGGCCGGGTACCGGCCGACGAACTCCGGCCGGCCCACCCGGGGCCGGCCGCCGACCGCGTTGAGGAGGTTGGCGGCCAGCGTCATGTGCAGCATCTCCTCCACCAGGACGCTGCGGATGGCAAAGTACGCGGTGCGGTTGGTGCCGGGGCGGATGGTGTACAGCCCGGTCATGTAGACCGGGATGGTCAGATGTTCGACTTCCATGGCGGCCTGGAGGAAGGTGCGCAGTTCGCCGAGGTCCCGCGGGATGTGGAAGCCCTCGTCGTGCAGTGCCGTCGCGGTGATCACGTCGTCGCCTCCCCCGCCGTGCCGGTGGAGCGCACGACGACCGGGCGCCGGCCGGCGGCCAGGCGGTCGTGGATCCGCTCGGCACTGCGCAGCGCCAGGGCCATCATGGTGAGCGTGGGGTTGCTGGTGCCGATGGAGGGCATGCTGCCGCAGCCGACGGCGTAGAGGTTGTCGAGCTCGTGGGTCTTCTGGTCGGCGTCGACCACGGAGGTCGCGGGGTCGTCGCCCATGATGTGGGTGCCGGCGCCGTGGCCGGCCCCGCTGTAGGCCAGGTGCACGCCTTCGTGGACGAAGTGGCCGAGCGGCGGGACGCCGTTGCGCGGCGCGTGGTCGGTGTGGTCGTCGGCTCCCATGCGGCGGAAGATCTCCCGGGCCACCGCCCGGGCGGCCAGTGCGCCGTCACGTACGTGCCGGTCGAGGTCGTAGGTGAGGACGGGACGCGGGTTTCCCATGGCGTCGCGGTGGCGGGCGTCGATGGTGACCCGGTTGCCGGGGTCGGCGGACTGTTCCACGGCGAACTGCAGTTGCAGTTGGCGGCCGATGGAGCAGCCCAGCAGCCGGCGCAGCTCCGGGCCGAAGACGCCGCCCGGGCGCACCTCGCCGCGCTCGTCGCCGCCGAGCCCCACGGCGGTGGCGACGTTGCTCATCGGCGCTCCCGTGGCCCAGCCCCAGCCCCAGTTGCCGATCTCGATGCGGAAGGGAGCCCGGCGGCGGCGTCCGGCACCGAAGCGGAACGCCTCCCAGCCGGAGGTGTGCCCGGGCCCGCGGAACGGCCCGACCGGCCCCCTGCTCCGCGCCCCGAGGGCCCAGGCGAGCACGGTGGGGTGGTCCATCAGGTTGCGGCCCACCTGGTCGCTTCCGTTGGCCAGCTCCGAGCAGAGCAGCAGCCGGGCGTTCTCGACGGCATGGGCGGCGAGCACCACCACGTCGGCGTCGACGACGCAGGACCGGCCGGCCGGCGAGGCCGGATCGGTGTACGTGCGGTACTCCACCCCCCGCACGCCGCGCTCGCCCGCCCTGTGCACGCGGGTGACCACGCAGCGGTTCGCCACGGTGACGGAGGGCGGGAAGGCCGCCTGCAGGCGCAGGGGCAGGGACTTGGCCTGGACGGGGCAGATCGGCACGCAGCTGGCGTTGCCGACGCAGCGCTCGCCGAAGTTCGGCAGGCCGACCGCGCCCTGGACGCGGAAGGCGGGATCGTGGCGGTAGCGGGGGTTGGGCGTGGAGTTGCGGGCCTGCGGCAGGCCGTAGAGGGTCAGCTTGTAGTCCTGCCCGGCCACCGGGTCGGTGATGGTCTCGCCCTCCACCGCCCCCTTGCAGTAGTGGTCGATGTAGCTGCGCGGGATCTCCTGCATCGGGTACTCGTGGCCGGGATCGTGCACGACCCCGAGGTCGTACTGCTCCGGCCCGTTCCCGGCGACGCCCAGGAGCCGTTCGGCCTCGGCGTACCAGGGCTGGAGCTCCGCGGCGCCGAGGGGCCAGTTCCGTCCGTACCCGTAGCGCGTGCGGGTCTCGAAGTCCTCGTCGCGCATGCGGGGGACGGCGCCCAGCCAGTGCATGGCGGTGCCGCCGAGGGCGCGCAGGTAGTCGGTGCCGTAGGGCAGCGGGCCGTTCTGGACGAAGTAGCCGCCGGCGGTGAACTCCGGCTGCCCGGGGCGCGGGTTGTGCACCGGTGCCAGGTCCAGGACGTCGGGGGAGGGCGCGGCGGTGTTGGGCCGGTAGGCGGAGTTGGAGACCTTCGCGACGGCGGAGTGGAAGGTGGCGAGCGTGTCCAGGAAGCCGGGCCAGGTGTCCGTGCCGCCGTTGCCGGCCTCCAGGACGAGGACGTCCCAGCCCTTCCCGCCGAGCCGCTGGGCGAGCGCGCTGCCGGCCCAGCCGGCGCCGACGATGACGACGTCGTAGCGGCGGCGGACCGCGGCGGGGGCGGTGACGTACCGCGTCATGCCCGCGCCTGCCCGCCGGTGCCGGGGGCGGTGGCCACGGGGACCTCGGACGGCGCGACGTGCCGCCCGGCGCGGAAGCCGGGCAGCAGGTGGGCGGGGAGGTCCTCGGTTGCCGCCTCGGCGTCCGGACCGGTGGGCAGGCCGAGTGCGGCGCGCAGCTCCGGCAGCCCGGGCGGTGCGGGCGGGCGGATCGACCAGGTGCCGAAGCCGGGCGGTTTGGCGCCCGCGGGGTGGCCGTGGAACGTCCGCCACACCAGCCCCTCCGCGTAGGCCTCGGGGGCCACGACGAACTCCGTGTTCGCCACCTCGCGCCGCAGGGCGGCATGGGCCGCGGGGGCCAGCCGGGGCCAGGCACCGGTGTACCAGAGGTAGACCAGCGCGCGGGCCACCTCCCGGTGCGTGGGCGTCAGGTCGCCCGGCCCGCGGCCCTCGGCTGCCGCCTGTTTCCACGCGATCCGGAACTCCTCGAAGTGCTCCGGGCCCACCTGCCGGCGCGCGGTGTCCAAATACGCCCCCGCCATGTCGGTCGCGTACAGGTCGAAGGCGGTGAAGCCGGTGAGCGGCACGCACAACTCCACGAAGTCCTGCACGTCCGCCGGCACCGCGGGATCGCTCATGGCCCTGCCCCCCCTCGCCGGACCCCGCCACCCGGGCCCCGTCCGACCCTGCCCACGCAGGAGGCCGCCCGACCCCGGCCACCACCAACGAGTGAATGCCGGGGGCACGTTTTCGGCCAGGCCCCTACCGGGCGACCGACCTGACCTTCAGGGCCTACCGGGCGACCGGCCTGGCCTTGGCCTCAATGGGCATGGCCGCGAACTAGCCGACCGGGCTCGCGGCCTTCCTGACATGGCTGCGCAACCGGACGGCGTGGAACACCTCGAACACGCCCATCACCACCAGGAAGATCCCCGTCACCACCGTCAGGACGGCGATGGAGTGGAAGGGCAGGTCGATCATCAGGATGCCGGCGGCGATGTTGAGGAAGCCGACGAACAACTGCCAACCCCGGGCCGGCAACTCCTTGACCGACAGGGCGACTCCGGCCAGCATCACCCCGCGCAGCAGCCAGCCGAAGCCGATCCACAGGGCCAGCAGGAGGATCGACTGCGCAGGCCCGCGGAAGCACACCAGCCCCAGCAGGACGCACAGCCCACCGCTGACGAACCCCAGGACGCGCAGGGCGCCGGGGATGTGTGCGGCGAAGGCGCCCGCCAGCTGCAGGGCACCGATCACCAGCAGGTACAGGCCGAAGAGGACCCCCACGACCAGCAGCGATGCCTGGGGCCAGGCCAGGACGACGGCCCCCAGGGCCGTCGAGGCGATGCCCGCACCCAGCAGCGCCTGCCAGCCGGCGTGCGCCAGGCCCCCGAGGCCTCCGTAGGGGTCCCCCTGCCCGTGGAGCCCCGGGCCGTGGAGGTCGTGGAAGGAAGACGTCATGGCACTGCTCCCTGCACTTGCCTGCGCCGGCACCCGGCCGGCACTCGCCTGCGCTGCTCCCCCGCCGATCTTCCTCCTTTCAGGCTGGCACACATGCCGCGGGCCGACAACACGAGGACCGAACAGGCGGCTTTCCGCTTAAGTCGACGTAAGTCCGACCCGTCCCGACGCACCGTCAATTCCCGTACCATGCAGGCGTGCTCGCCTACGCTCCCGCCGCCTTCTTCCTGTTGCTCTTCGGCATCGGTGTCCTGCGCGACCGGCGTCGTTTCAGCAACGCCGTCCACCTCGGGCTCGCCTGTACCTGCCTGCTGCTCGGCCTGGTGTGGGTGGCCGGTCGCAGCGGCGGCCACGGCCATCACGCCCTGGAGTGGCTCGCCGCGGCCGCCTTGCTGATCCCCGTCCTCGGTGCCCTGATCCTGCCGGTGTTCCTGCTGGCCAACGGCGTCAAGATGATCCGCAAGGAGGGGCGGAGCCCGGCGAACCTGCTGTCCTTCCTCACCGGTCTCGTCATCGTCGGCCTGATGGGCCTCACGATCGCCTCCGCCGTCAGCCGCTCCCGCCAGCTGACGATCGTCACCGGCACCCTGCTGCTGATAACCGGCTACATCGCGTTCCTCTTCTTCTGCTTCATCACCTATGCCTTCGTCTACGGCTGGCTGCGCCCGCGCCGCAGTGTCGACTTCGTGGTGGTACTGGGCTCCGGCCTGGTCGGCGGCAACCGGGTGCCGCCGCTGCTGGCGAGCCGGCTGGAGCGCGGGCGGCAGCTGTACGCGGCGCAGGCCGCCCGCGGCAGACCGCCCGTGATCGTCACCTCCGGCGGCCGGGGCCCGGACGAGGACCTGCCCGAGGCGCACGCCATGGCCGACCACCTCGTCGAGCGCGGCGTGCCCGCGGAGCACATCCTGCGGGAGGACGCCTCGCGCACCACCGAGGAGAACCTCACCTACAGCGCGGCGATCATGTCGGCGGCCCGGCCCGGCTACTCGTGCGTGATCGTCACCAACAACTTCCACGCCTTCCGCGCGGCCCTGACCGCGCGCAAGGCGGGCGTCAACGGGCAGGTCGTGGGCTCGCCGACGGCCGCGTACTTCTGGCCGAGCGCGACGATCCGCGAGTTCGTGGCCGTCTTCCTCGACCACAAAACGGTCAACTTCCCGATCTGCGGCCTGCTCGCCCTCCCCGGCGTGCTGGCCTGGTGCTTCCTGTGACCGTCCGGCAGTCGTCGCCACCCGGGCCCGGCGGGCGGCCGGGGACCGTGGATGTGCTCCCGGCCTCCGCCATGACATAGATTCAGCCCTCGACATGTCCTGATCAACGGGGGTGGGATCCATCACTGGGCACGACGACGGCGGCGCGCTGCGCCCGCTGCGGGCGGACGAACTGCACGAGATCGCCGGTTACCGGCTGCTGGCCCGCATCGGCGAGGGCGGCATGGGCTCGGTCTACCTCTCCCGCACCCGGGGGAACCAGCCCGTCGCCCTGAAGGTGATCCGCCGGGAGTACGCGGGCGACGCGGAGTTCCGGCGCCGGTTCCAGCAGGAGGTGCGCGCCGCGAAGCAGGTGCGCGGCTACCACCTCGTCCCGGTGGTCGACCACGACGCCGAGGGCGAGCAGCCCTGGCTGGCCACCGCGTACGTGCCCGGGCTGCCGCTGGACGAGGTGCTCGCCGCGCACGGCCCGCTGCCGCTGCCGGCCGCCCTGCAGCTGACCGGCTGCGTGGCCCGGGCCCTGGACGCCGTGCACGCCGCCGCGGTGGTGCACCGGGACCTCAAGCCGGGCAACATCCTGCTGGGCGCCGACGGCCCCTGGGTCATCGACTTCGGCATCGCGCGCGCCGCCGAGGCGACCCGGCTCACGCGCACGGGCGGCTTCGTCGGCACCCCGCAGTTCATGTCGCCCGAGCAGGGCACGGGCACCGAACCGACCACCGCCTCCGACGTGTTCTCGCTCGGTCTGATCGCGGCCGTCGCGGCCACCGGCCGCCACCCGTACGGCGACGGGGCCGCGCTGACCGTGGCCACGCAGATCGCCAACACCGCGCAGCGGCCGCCGGACCTGTCCGGCTACCCGGAGGGCCTGCGCCCCCTGCTGGAGCGCTGCCTCGCCGCGGACCCGGCCGCCCGTCCCACCGCGGCCGAGGTGGCCGGGCTGTGCGAGCAGGTCTCGGGCCGCGCACCGCGGGACTTCGACGACTGGCTCCCCGCTCCGGTGGCGACCGCGATCGCCGGGCGCGCCGACCACGTACGGCAGCTGACCGCGGGAGCGCCGCAGGCCGCGCAGCCGGCGGCGGCCGCCGCGAGGCCGGCGCACCCCGCGACGTACGTGCCCACCCAGGCGTCCGGCGGGTTCGCGCACGCCGCGCCGACGCAGGCCGCGACCGCCCCGCCGGCGGCCCCCCTCGCCCCGGCGGGCACCACCCCGCCGTGGCGCCGCCGCGCGCCGCTGGCCGCGGGGGTCGCCGTCGCACTGGCCGTGGTGGCCGGCACGGCGTGGGCGCTGTCCGGCGGTGACGGCGGCTCGGGCGCCAAGGCCGTCGACACCTCGGCCAGTGCGACGCCGGCCCACTCCGACAGCAAGCAGGCGTCCCAGGGCGCGGGTGGGCCGAGCGGCGGCGCGGCCAAGGCGCCCGCGCGCACGTACGAGGCGGTCTTCACCGACCGTCCGCTGGCCATCGCGCCGCCGGGCACCGGCACGCTGATCACCGTGGACCTCGACGCCCCCAAGGTCTCCCCGCAGGGCGACGTCTCGGACCACGACGCCGAACTGACGTACATGTCGCAGTGGATGCACTTCAAGAAGGCGACCGCCAAGAGCGGCGGGAGCACGCCCGAGGAGTGCCGCAGGGCCGTCGACGCGGCCCCGCTGCCGGCCGAACTCGGCGATGCCGCCCTGATCGACCAGGGCGTCCTGGCCAAGGACGACGTGCTGTGCACGGTCACCTCGAAGGGCAATCTGGCCATGTTCAAGATCACGGAGGTGACGCCGACGGGGCAGCCGTACAGCCCTCCGGGCTACTCCGGTCTGCTCACGGTGTGGAAGCAGCCCTCCTAGGCGCTGTCGATGTACGGCTGCCGCCGCGTGGGCGCGATTCGGCCCCCCGCCTGCGGGCGCGTGGTGGCTCGTCGCGCAGTTCCCCGCGCCCCTGGGGGGCGCCGTGGACTGATGCAGTGCCCCGTAAGGGGCGCGGGGAACTGCGCGATCGGCCACCGACGGCCCGCAGCCGAACGCGCCACCCCGGGCCCGGGCGGAGCACGGCACTCTGTCTGCGGGCGCGTCGTGGCTTGTCGCGCCCACGCGGCGGCAGCCGCAGATCGGCACAGCCCCGCGCCCCTAGGGGGCGCCGTGGGGCCCCGCGACGCACATCCGCCGGCAGACCCTAGGGCAGCTTCTCCAGGAGCGTGCGGGCCGCGTCCAGCATCAGTGCGGACACCCGGTCGGCGTCGGCACCGGCCAGCGGTTCCTGGCGTACGACGACGCGGGTGAGCCCTATGCCCAGCAGCCAGGCCAGGACCAGGGCCGCGCGCAGTTCGGCGTCGGGGGCATCGCTGAGCGCGGCCAGGGCGTCGGTGTACTCCTGGCTGAGCCGCCGGTTCGTGCGGGCCGCCTCGTCGTCGCTGCCGACCGAGCGCAGGAACACTTCCAGGGACCGGTCGCCGGGCGCGGTCCCGGCGGGGGCCAGCAGGTCGCGCAGGGCCCCCGCCAGCAGTTGCTCGGGCGGGCTCTCGCGCAGCCTGCGGCGGCCGTCCCTGGCGACGACCTCGCCGAAGAGCGCCGTTTTCGAGCCGAAGTAGCGGAAGAGCAGTGCCTGGTTGACGCCGGCGCGGTCGGCGATGGCGCGCACGGTGGTGCGGTCGTAGCCGCGTTCGGCGAACAGCTCGGCCGCCGCCTCGACGAGGCAGCGCCGCGTGGCCTCCGCGTCGCGCCGGCGCACCTGCTTGTCCTGGCTCATCCCGTTCCTCCTCAAGCGCCGGTGCCCGCGGGCCCGTTGACGCCCCCGGTGCACCGGCCTACCGTTTTTGTAAGCAGGTGCTTACATCACGTTCCTGCACCGGCGCGAGACCTTACTGCCTACACGAAGGAACAAGGGTTTCGGATGTCCACCACCCACGGCGAGCCCATGACCTACCCCTTCAACGAAGCCGTCGGCCTGGCCCTGTCCGAGCGGTACGAGGAAGTGCGCGACGCGCCGGGGCTGCGGCGGGTGCGGCTGCCCTACGGCGAGCCGGCCTGGCTCGTCACGCGCTACGCGGACGCCCGCCTCGTCCTGGGCGACCGCAGGTTCAGCCGCGCCGAGGCCACCGTGCACGACGAGCCGCGGCAGTCCCCCGGCCAGGTCACCAGCGGCATCCTGGCCATGGACCCGCCGGACCACACCCGCCTGCGCCGGCTGGTGACCAAGGCGTTCACCGTGCAGCGGGTGGAGCGGCTGCGCCCGGACATCCGGGCCCTGGCCGGCAGCCTGCTGGACGAGATGGTGGCCGCCGGCCCGCCCGTCGACCTCGTCGACGCCTTCGCGCTGCCGCTGCCGGTCTCCGTGATCTGCCGCCTGCTCGGCGTGCCCGAGGAGGACCGTCCGCTGTTCCGCAAGTGGAGCGACGACGCGCTGTCGACCAGCTCGCTGACGGCCGAGGAGGCGGAGACCAGCCGCCAGGAGCTGCGCGCGTACATGGCGGGGCTGATCGCCGCGCGCCGGGCCCGGCCTGCGGACGACCTGATGACGGCCCTGATCGAGGCCCGCGACAAGGAGGACCGGCTCTCCGAGCCGGAGCTGATCGACCTGTGCGTGGCCGTCCTGGTCGCGGGCCACGAGACGACGGCCACCCAGATCCCCAACTTCGTGTGCACGCTGCTGGAGCACCCCGGCGAGCTGGCCCGGCTGCGCGAGGACCCCTCGCTGATCCCTGCGGCCGTCGAGGAGCTGCTGCGCTTCGTCCCCCTCGGCATGGCCGCCGCCTCGCCGCGCTACGCCACCGAGGACGTCGAGGTGGGGGGCACGCTGGTGCGCAAGGGCGAGGCCGTGCTGGTGTCGGTGGGCGCCGCCAACCGCGACGAGGAGCGTTTTGCTGGCGCGGACAGGCTCGATGTGGGCCGGGAGGGCAACCAGCACCTGGGCTTCGGCCACGGCGTGCACCACTGCCTGGGCGCGCCGCTGGCCCGCGTCGAGCTCCAGGAGGCCCTGCGGGCCCTGGTGCTGCGCCTGCCGGGGCTGCACGTGGCCGGGGACGTCGTCTGGAAGACGCAGATGCTGGTGCGCGGCCCGCGTGCGCTGCCGGTGGGGTGGTGAGCATGGCCTGGGAGGTGAGCGTGGACCGCGCCCGCTGCCTGGGCTCGGGCATCTGCACGGCCCTGGCCGCGGGCCACTTCGCCATGACCGACGAGCACTCCCGGCCGCGCGCCGGCCGGATCGCCCCCGACGAGGCGGTCCTCGACGCCGCCGACTCCTGCCCGGCGGGCGCCATCACGGTGACGGACGAGGGCGAGGTGATCGGCCCGCGCGACTAGGGCCCGTCCGGCGGATCTTCGTCACGCGCACCACGGCGCCCCGTCAGGGGCGCGGGGCGCCGCCGGCCCGTGCCGAGGTGCGGTACTCGCTGGGGGACATGCCCGTGGCCGTACGGAAGGCGCGTGAGAAGCCGTCCGGCTGGGGGTAGCCCCAGCGGGCGGCGATGGTGTGGATGGTGAGGTGGTCCAGGGCGGGGTCGGCCAGGTCCCTGCGGCAGCGGTCCAGCCGCTGCTGCCGGATGAACGCCCGGGGCGTGGTGCCGTTCTGCTGGAAGAGGCGGTGCAGGTAGCGCAGGGAGATGCCGTGGGCGCAGGCGATCGCTTCGGGGCCCAGGTCCGCCTCCCGCAGGTGCTCGACGACGAAGGCGCAGATCCGCAGGAACAGCGCGTGCTGTCCGGGCTTCCCCGGTGCGGTGCCCGTGGCCCGGTCGGCGTGGTGGGCCAGCACGGTCGTCAGCAGGTCGACGGCGGTGCCGCCCAGGCGGGTGGCGTCCTGCGGTGTGCAGTGGGGGTATTCCTCGGCCAGGGAGATCAGGAACCGGGCGAACACCCGGGCGACGCCGTCCGTCCAGGGCAGGGACAGCCCGCACAGACGGGTGAAGTGCTCGTGCGGCAGGCGCAGCAGCTGCTTGGGGAACTGGAAGAGGACCGTCCGGCCGGGGGTGTCGCCGGCGAAGGTGTCGAACGAGCGGGAACTGTCGAAGAATCCCATGGTGCCCCGCTTGAGCAGCGAGGACTGCCGGTTCTGCTCGATGCCGATCTCCCCGGCCGTGGCCACCGCCACGTGGTACATCTCCGGGTCGGACTGCCGCACCAGCTTGGGCGTCCGCTGGGCGACGAGCGAGGCGTAGGACAGGACGGAGACCTGCCCCACGCCCAGCGGCATCACCTCGATGCGCGCGCCGAACCGTGCCGTGTCGAGGAACTTCACGCGCTGGGTGACCTGGGCCAGCGCCATGGTCTCCGCCCATGCCTCCCGTCGGTCGTTCAGCGGGAATTCCACGGTGTCCACGACGATGGGGTGCATGACTGCTCCTGACGGGCGGCGAGGGGGCGGGCGGTGGGGTGACGTGCGGCAAGGTGGCGGGCGGCAGTCAGCCAAGTGCACCGGTGCCGATCACCGACAGTGCCTTCCGCGCCAACAACGCCTCACCCCCGGGCCCGTACGACGCGGCGCTCGTCCCAGACCGGCTCGCCGCTCTCCACGACACGTCCGTCCTCGCGGAAGACGAGGTAGCGCGTGAAGGCCCGGGCGAACCAGCGGTCGTGGGTGACGGCCACGACCGTGCCGGTGAAGGCGGCAAGAGCCGCCTCCAGGGCCTCGGCGGAGATCAGGTCGAGGTTGTCGGTGGGCTCGTCCAGCAGCAGCAGGGTGGCGCCGGCCAGTTCCAGCAGCAGGATCTGGAAGCGGGCCTGCTGGCCGCCGGAGAGCGTCTCGAAGGGCTGCCTGCCGGCGCCGGCCAGGCCGTACCGGCTGAGGGCGGACATGGCGTCCTGCAGGCCCAGCCCCGGCCGGTCGCCCTCGCCGCGGCCGAGGATGTCGGCCGGGGTGCGGCCCGTCCATTCCGGGTGCCGGTGGGTCTGGGCGAACAGCCCGGGCCGCACGCGGGCCCCGAGGCGGCAGGTGCCGGAGTGCTCGACGGTGAAGGGCCCCTCGCCGCCGGACTCGTCGAGCAGGCGCAGGAAGTGGCTCTTGCCCGAGCCGTTGGAGCCCAGGACGCAGACGCGGTCGCCGAAGAACACCTCCAGGTCGAAGGGGCGCATCAAGCCGGTCAGTTCGAGGCCGCGGCAGGTGATCGCCCGCAGGCCGGTACGGCCGCCGCGCAGGGCGGGGGCGACGCGCTGGGTGCGTGGCGGGGCCGGCGGCGGGCCGGCCTCCTCGAACTTCGCGAGGCGGGTCTGGGCGGCGTGGTAGCGGGAGGCCATGTCCTCGCTGATGGACGCCTGCTGGCGCAGGGTGCGCACCAGCTCCTTGAGCTGGTCGTGCTTCTCGCTCCAGCGCCGCCGCAGCTCGGCGATGCGCTCCCAGCGGGCCTCGCGGGCGGCGTGCCAGGTGGCGAAGCCGCCTCCGTGCGTCCAGGTCGAGCCTCCTTCGAGGGTGACGACCTGGGTGGCGGTGCGGCTGAGCACCTCGCGGTCGTGGGTGATGAGCAGGACGCCCTTGCGGGTGGCGAGAAGCTGCTCCTCCAGCCAGCGCTTGCCGGGGACGTCGAGGTAGTTGTCGGGCTCGTCGAGCAGGAGCAGGTCGGCCGGGCCGCGCAGCAGGGCCTCCAGGACCAGGCGTTTTTGCTCCCCGCCGGAGAGGGTGGAGACGTCGCGGTACTGGGCGGTGGAGAACGGCAGGGCGAGGGCCGCGACGGTGACGGTGTCCCAGAGCACCTCGTACTCGTAGCCGCCGGCCTCGCCCCAGGCGGTCAGGGCGGCGGCGTAGCGCAGCTGGGCGGCCTCCTCGTCGTTCTCCATGAGGGCGAGCTCGGCCGCGTCGACGGCGGCCGCGGCCCGGCGCACGGGCTCGGGGGCGACCGTCAGCAGCAGGTCGCGCACGGTGCGGTCGTCGCGGACGCTGCCGATGAACTGGGGCATCACCGCGATGCTGCCCTGGCGGCGCACGCTGCCCTCCTGGACGGGCAGCGTGCCGGCGAGCATGCGCAGCAGGGTGGACTTGCCGGCGCCGTTGTCGCCGATGAGGGCGACGGTCTGACCGCCGGACAGCCGGAAGGACACGTCGCGGAACAGCTCGCGCCCGTCGGCCAGGGTGTGGGCCAGGGCGCCGGCTTCGAGATAACCCATGCCGCGAGCCTAGCGACGATGCGTGCGGATTCGGACTGATTAAATCTGGGCCGGTGGAGTGCCCGTTGTGCGCGCCGGGCCGCTGCGCCCCGTGCGCGCCGGGCCGCCGGGTGCTCCACAGGTCTCCGTGGGCCGCCGGCGCCCCAGGGTTTTCCGGCCGTTCCCCCAAGCACTCCCAAAGCTTGACTTAGCGTATTTATCTGATATCGAACGAGACGTCCTCGCGTGGCTGGAATCCTCCGATACCGCCCTTGTGCCGGGGCGACCGCATCCCTGACCGTTGTCCGGCGCACCTGTCCGCCCTGCGGCCGAGAAGGACACCGATGCCGATGCGCCGCGTCTGCGCCCCCTTGCGGGAGCCGGTCACCGTCGCCCTCGCCGGGGTGGAGTTCGGCTGGGGCAGTTCGGGCAAGCTCGGCGCCGTCCTGTCCGCCCTGGGGCACGGCCCGCACGACGCACTGGAGTTCGTCGGTCTGGGCTCCGGACTCGGCCGGCCGCTGCTCGCGGAGCACGCCGTGGACGCCTGGTACGACCTGCCGGCCTCCGCCGAGGGCCTGCGCGCCGCCGTCGCGGAGATCGTGCGGGTGCGGCGGGTGCGGGCCGCGCTCGTCGTGCTGGACGGGGGGCTGGCCAAGGCGCTGGAGGCGGCCGGCGTCCCCACCGTCTTCGTCGACAGCCTGCCCTTCCTGTGGACCGAGGGCGACCGCCCGTCCCTGCCCCTGGACGCGCACTGCTACTGCGCCCAACAGTGCATCGAACTGCCGCCCGAGTGCACCGGGATCCTCGCCTCGGTCCGTTCGCTGCGCTGGGTCGAGGCGGTGGTCGCCACCGCGCCGGACACCCGCCCGGGCCGGTACGGCACCCGGCCGTGGCACAGGGCACTGATCAGCCTCGGCGGCCTGCGGGCCCCGGGGCTCGCCGACTGGACGGCCTACCCCCGGCTGGTGGTGCCCGCGGCCCTGCGGGCGCTCGCCGCCCACGGCGTGCGCGAGGCCCACCTGGCCGGCAACCTTCCCGACGACCTCCTCGGGCGGCTCCTCTCGGGCGCCCCCGCGTCCCTGCAGGTGACGGCCGGGCCGCTGCCGCACGGGACCTTCCTCGCCGAACTGGCCGCCGCGGACGTTCTGCTGGCCTCGCCGGGCCTGACGACCCTGCTGGAGGCCGGCACGCTCGGGGTGCCGGCGGTGTGCCTGCCGCCGCAGAACCTCAGCCAGATCTTCAACGCCCGCTTCCACTGCCGGGCGGTCGGCGTGGACGTCCGCACACCGTGGCCCGCGGAGGTCGTCCGGGAGGACGAGGCGCTGGCGCTGCGCACGAAGGGCGAGGAGCACGCCCTGGAGCTGGTCTACGGCGGGATCGCCGACGCGGCGGCCCGGGCGGGCGCGCAGCTGCGGGCGGATCTCACCGGCGCCGTCGGGGCGGCACTGGAGCGGGCGGGCGAGGTCGTGGACTGGAGTGCCCTGGCCACCGCCGTCGGCACCGGCGGCGCGGCCCAGGTCGCCGGTGCGCTGCTGGAGATACTGCGGCGCGGGCCCGCGCGCTGAACCAGCCCTGCCGTCGGATCAGTTGAACCATGCGAAAGGTCGCGCCTCGATGCGTGAGCGTCACCGCTATCTCTTCATCCGGATCCTCGAAGCCTGCAACGCCGACTGTTTCATGTGCGAGTTCGCGCTCTCCCGCGACACCTACCGTTTCTCCGTCGAGGACTTCGAGGAACTGCTGCCGAAGGCCGCTGCGGCCGGGGTGCGGTACGTGCGCTTCACCGGCGGCGAGCCGCTGATGCACCGGAACGTGGTGGAGCTGGTGCGCACGGGCGCGGCGGCGGGCATGAGGATGTCCCTCATCACCAACGGGATGCTGCTGCCGCGCCTGGTGCGGCGGCTCGCCGGGGCGGGCCTGGCCCAGGTGATCGTCAGCCTGGACGGTGCCTCGGCGGCGACCCACGACGTCTACCGTCGCTCCCCCGGCATGTTCGACAACGGCCTGCAGGGGCTGCGCGCGGCCGCCGAGCTGGGCGTCCTGCCGAGGGTCAACACGGTGGTGGGCCCGCACAACTACGCCGAGGTGCCCCGCCTGCAGCAGGTCCTGACCGATGCGGGGGCGCAGCAGTGGGAGCTGTCCGCGCTGAAGCTGGACCGGTCCATCACCTACCCCGACCCCGGCCACGTGCGGCAGGTGTGCGACCCGGTCTACGACGCCGACCCGCGCTCGCTGCTCGTCCCGCTGGGCAAGCGGTTCTACGGGGACACCCCGCAGGAGCAGGAGCGGTACTTCACCCGGTCCGTGACGCCGCGCGCCTCCCGGCCGCTGTGCCACGTGGTGGACGACGTCCTCTACGTCGACGGCCGCTTCGGGCGCGTGTACGCCTGCAGTTGCCTGCCCCACCGCGACGGCGGCGAGGGCCCGGCCGCCGGGGCGCCGCTGCGGGAGAACGGCACGGTCGCGCTGGACACGCCCGCCTTCCGGGCACACGCCGACTTCTTCCGCGAGCGGGGTCCGCAGCTGTGCGCGGGCTGCTCGACGACGGCCGCGGGCTACAGCGACGACGTCGCCCGGCTGGGGACGGTGCCGCCATGGCGCTACTGAACCGGACGGGCGCGCCGCCGCGCCTGCGCGTGCACCTGGTCTCCCGCGACGAGGAGCTCGACTCCCTGCTCGCGCGCCGCCGCATCGCCGCGCACCTGGGCGGGCTCGCCGCGACCGGCGGCGCGTGCACCGCCGGGCCGCCGCCCGACGCCGCCCTGGTCTGCGACGACGAGGCGGCGACGCAGCGCCTGGTGGCCGCGGGCGTGCCGGTGGTGCACCTGTACTCCGGGCACCGCACTGCTGGCGGCGCGCCCGGTGCGGCGGCCGGGGCACTGCTGCGGCAGCACCGGCCGGCGTGGTTGCCCGGTCCGGGGCCGCGACCGCCGGGGATCCGTACGACGGGTCTGCTCGCCCCGGCCCGTACGGCACGGGACCGGGTCCGCGCCGGGACGCTCGTCCTGCTGTCCCTGTACGGCGTGGCGGAGGCGACGGCACGGGCGTTCGCCGAGGGGGTCCTGCCGGCCCTGGTGCGGGCGGCGGTCGAGCGCACCGGCCGGTGCGAGGTGGTGTGCGACACCGGCCTCGCCCTGGTGCGCGGCGCACTGGCGGGGCGGTGCGGGCCCGTCCAGGTGCTGCGCGCCGCCACCGTGGACGTCGACGACCTGCACGCCGGCCGGGCGGTCCTGCTGGCCTCGCCCACGCTGGGCGCGCTGGGGCTCGCGCAGGCGCGCCGGGCGCCGTTGGCCTTCCTGCCGCCGCTGGGCGGGGCCCAGGAGGACCTGGCCGCGCGCGTACGGCGCGTGGTGCCCGTCCCGGTGGCCGGCGGCCGCAGCGAGGCGCAGGTGTGGCAGCCGCCGCAGGAGGACCTGTGGCGGGCCCCGGGCCCGGCGACGGAGGACCTCAGAGGGGCGCAGCGCGTCGCCCGCAGCGTCCGCCAGCTGGCCCTGGCACCCCCGTGACCGGGCCGTCCTCGTCCGGCGGCCGCCCGGCGCCGTCCCGTCCGTCAGCCTGTCCGTCACCCCGTCCGTCGTCCTGCTCGCCTGTCGACCCTGGAGCCGCCATGTCCGGCACAGCCGGCGCACCCGACGCGACCGCAGAGCCCGCCGGTTTCCGGCCCCGCATTCCCGCGGCGCAGTGGAACGACTGGCGCTGGCACCTGCGCAAACGCATCAACACCCCCGACAAGGCCCGGCGCTGGATCCGTCTGACGCCCGAGGAGGAGAAGGCCATCGCGGGCTCGGCGGGCAAGTACCGCTGGAGCGTCACCCCTTACTACGCCTCGCTGATGGATCCCGACGACCCGTCGTGCCCGGTCCGGCTGCAGGCGGTGCCGGCGCCGGCGGAGCTGACGGAGTTCCCCGGCTCGGACGTCGACCCGGTCGGGGACATGTACTACCGCCGCACCAACCGTGTGGTGCACAAGTACCCGGACCGGGTGATCCTGCTGGTCACCGAGGCATGCCCGGTCTACTGCCGGCACTGCACCCGCAAGTTCCACACCACCGACCTGTCCGGCACCTACTTCCGCGACGACGAGGGCGGCTCCTTCGACGAGGACCTGCGCTACATCGCCGAGCACCCCGAGATCCGCGACGTGCTGCTGACGGGCGGCGACCCGCTGTCGTACCACGACGGCAAGCTGGAGGAGCTGATCCGCGGGCTGCGGGCGATTCCCAGCGTGGAGATCATCCGCATCGGCAGCCGGTTTCCCGTGCTGCTGCCGCAGCGCATCACCGACGACCTGTGCGCGATGCTCCGGCGCTACCACCCCGTGTGGCTGAACACGCACTTCAACCACCCCAAGGAGATCACGGCGGAGTCCGCGGCGGCCGTGGACCGCCTGCTGCGCCACGGCATCCCGGTCGGCAACCAGACCGTGCTGCTGCGCGGGGTCAACGACGACGTCACCACGATGCGCACGCTGATGACGGAGCTGCTGCGCATCCGGGTGCGCCCCTACTACCTGTACCACTGCGACAACGTCACCGGCGTCTCGCACTTCATGACCTCCTTGGAGAAGGGCTGGGAGATCATGGAGGGTCTGCAGGGCCACATCACCGGGTTCGCGGTGCCGCAGTACGTCCTGACCACCCTGATCGGCAAGATCCCGCTCGCCCGGCCGTACGTCACGCCCACCGACGAGGGCCTGCTGCTGCGCAACTACCGCGGCGAGGAGCTGGTCGTCGACGCGGCCGCGTACCCCCTGACGGACCCGGCCCCGGAGGCTGACGCGCCATGAGCCTGGACAAGCGCCTCGGACAGCGCTTCCTGCCCTACGGGGCCAACTACCTCGACTGGGCGGACATGCACGAGCTGCGCCAGGCGATCGAGCACGGCGTGCTGTTCCGCTACCAGAGCGAGGGCGAGTCCGTCGCCTCCCGGCTGGAGCGCACGGTGGCCCACCGCCTGGGCGCCCGGCACGTCCTGGCCGTGCACAACGGCACCGAGGCGCTGCGGCTGGCGCTGATCTCCACGCGGCCGCGCACCGGCGCGGTGGTCCACATCCCGGCGGTCACCTTCGTGGCGGTGGCCGGCGCGGTGCTGGCCTCCGGGCTGGTGCCGGTGCTCGTCGACGTCGACGAGTCCCTCTCGCTGGATCCGGGCCTGTTGCCGTCCGGTGCCGAGCGGGTGATCGTCGCCCACATGGACGGCGCGGTGGCCCGGCTGCCGCAGGGGGTGCCGTATCTCATCGAGGACTGCGCCCAGTCCCTGGGCGCGGTGCTGCCCGACGGGCGGCACGCGGGGACGGCCGGGTACGCCGGGACGTTCAGCTTCCACCACAACAAGGTGCTCTCCTCGGGCGAGGGCGGACTCGTCGTCACCCAGGACGCGGACGCGTGGGCGACCATGCGCTGCTACCACGACCACGGCTCCGCCCGGGTGCCGGGCTGCTACCCGACGTGGAACGCGGACGCCCATTACGGGGAGAACTTCGTCACCAGCGAGGGCGTCGCGGCCGTCCAGTGCCAGCAGGTGCGTCACCTCGACGAGGTACTGGCCGGCCTGGAGCGGCACTACGCCCTCGCCCTGGACAACCCGCCGGCCCGCACCGACCTGCGCGTCCTGCCGCGTGCCGCCGGCGACGTGAAGACCAGTGTGCGCCTGCGCTGGGAGAGCCGCGAGCTGCGGGACGCCGCCGTCGCCGCGCTGACCGCGCGCGGCATCCCCAACTGGACCCTCGACAAGTACGTGTTGCCGCAGCACCCGGTGCTCACCGGCCGACGCTCGCTGTACGCCGACGGGTTCCCCTGGAACCTGGCGCCCGAGGGCCCGCTGATGCTCAGCCGCGACGGCTTCGCCCGCACCCGCGACCTGCTGGAGCGCACCTTGTGCGTACCGCTGTCGCCGGAGCCGGGCGAGCAGGAGCAGGTCCTGGCGGTCAAGGCCCTGCGGCAGATCCTGGAGACGGTGTGAGCGCAGGCGGTGTGAGCGAGGGCGGTGTGCGCGAAGGCGGTGCGAACGGGGGCGGTGCGAACGGCGGCGGGCCGGTGCTGCTGCTGGCGGACGACCGGCCGACGTCCTTCACGCGGTACGCGGTGCGAGCCCTGCCCGGACGGCTGGCGCTGCTGCGCTTCGCGGCGGTCCGCCGGGAGATGTGCGACAAGTACTTGCGCGAGACTGCGCACCTGCCGGCGTTCTGGGTGCGCGAGGGCGTGCCGCTGGAGGTGGAGGTCCGGCGCTACCAGGAGTGGGTGGCGACCGCGCTGCCTGCGCCCCCCGACCGCTTCTGCAACCCCTCCGAGCCGCGGCAGGCCGTGGCCCAGCGCTTCGCCGGACTCGCCGGGCTGCCGCACCTGACGCGGCAGCAGGTGACATGGGTGCGGGACAAGCACGCCATGAAGGAGAAGTTCCGTGAGCTGGGGCT
This sequence comes from Streptomyces sp. PKA51, assembly GCF_057552455.1. Lineage (NCBI taxonomy): Bacteria > Bacillati > Actinomycetota > Actinomycetes > Kitasatosporales > Streptomycetaceae > Streptomyces > Streptomyces sp. PKA51. The sequence goes on along the minus strand of NZ_BAAJPZ010000006.1, from coordinate 72,147 downwards.
GCGCACCGCGCGCCACGCGCGCATCGCCTGCGCGGCCGACGTCGAGCGGTTCGCGGCGCGGTGCGGCTGGCCGCTGGTGCTCAAGCCCGTGGACTCCTCCGCCTGTGTGGACACCTTCCGCCTGACCGGGCCGCCCTGCCCGCAGCAGGTCCGCTTCGGCGCGCGGGAGTGGATGGTGGAGGAGCACCTGGGCGGCACCGAGTGGGAGGTGTGCGGCATCGTGCACGACGGGCAGGTGCTGGACGCCTGGCCCAGTGCCATGCCGTGCCGTCCGCTGGACATCGTCGACGGGGCCATGAACGCCAACATCTCCGTCGCCACCGCCGAGGGCCCGCCGGTGGACCTGCGGGCCCTGCTGCAGCGGATCGTCACCGGCATGGGCATCGACCACGGCTATCTGCACATGGAGTTCTTCCTGATCGACGGGGAGGTGTTCGCGGGCGAGATCGGCGTGCGCCTGGCGGGTTGCGAGATCACCGCCAACCACGGGCACGCCTACGGCTTCGACGTCTTCGGCGCCACGCTGGACGTCTACCTCGGCCGCCGGCCCGCCCTGCGCTACGGCCGGCGCCGCTGCGCGGGGGACCTGCTGCTGCCGCTGCCGGGCTCGGGGGTGGTGCGCTTCGTCACCCCCCGGGAGGAGCTGTTGCGCATCCCCGGGGTCGTCGACGCCGTTCTCAGGGTGGGCCCCGGCGATCCGGTGGCCGCCCGGCGCGCCTCGCACAACGCGTCGGGGTACGTCCATGTCACGGGCGCGACGATCGGCGAGGTGGAGCGGCGCATGCGCGAGGTCCTGGACGTCTTCGTCATCGACGTGGCGCCCACGGCGCACTCCCCCGGCACCGTCGCCGCGGGCCGGGGAACGGAGACGCGACAGACGTGAGGAACGGGTCGGCCCGGCGTTTCCGGGATCTGCTGACGCGGCATCACGTGGCCGGGGCGGCCGGGTGGAGTGTCGTGGCCAGGATGCCGGTGTACCTGATGTCGCTGGCCATGGTGCTGGTGGTCCGCGAACAGGGCGGCAGTTACGCGCGGGCCGGCACGGTGGCCGCCCTGTACACCGCCGGCATGGCGGTGGGCGGCCCGCTCGTCGCGCGCACGGTGGACCGCCGCGGCCGGCGGCCGGTGCTGCTGGCCACCGGGCTCGTCCATCCGGCGGCACTGGCCCTGCTGGTGTGGGCGACGCGGCCGGGCGGCTGGGCGCAGCCGGTCACGGCGGTGGTCGCCGGCATCGCCCTGCCGCCGGCCAATGCCTGTATGCGTTCGCTGTGGGCGCGGCTGCCGCTGGAGGAGGACGAGCGCGAGGTCGCCTACCTGTGGGAGGCGCTGCTGACCGAGGTCCTGGTGATCGGCGCGCCGCTGCTGCTGGCCGCGCTGATGCTGCCGGGCTCCGCGGGGCTCGCGCTGACGACGGTGGCTGCCGCCGGCGGCGCGGGGGCGCTGGGGCTGGCGCTGGCGCGGATTCCCGCGGCGGCGGGCACGGGGGGCGTGCCGCAGGAGGGGCCGCGGCATCTGCTGGGGCCGCTGAAGGAGCCCGCGATGCTGATGCTCACGGGGATCATGGCGGTGTGCGCGGCGCCCATCGGGCTGATGACGCTGGCCATCCCGGCGTTCGTCGCCCGGCACGGCTCGCCGGGCGGCACCGGGGTGGTGTACGCCTGCTGGGGGGTGGGCAGCGCGATCGGGGCGCTGTGGCTGGGGCGGGCGCAGTCGCAGGTCGCGGTGCACCGGCGCTTCCCCCGGCTGGTGGCGGCCTACGCGGCCGGGACGGCCCTGCCGCTGCTGGCGGTCTCCGAACCGACGCTCGGGGTGGCGCTGGCGGTGGGCAGTGTGCCCATCGCCCTGGTGGCGGCCAGTGAGATGACGCTGGTCAGCAAGGTGGCCGACGGCCGGTTCCTGGCGGAGGCGTTCACCTGGGCGTCGCTGGCGACGGTGGTGGGCGACGCGGTGGGCCAGCAGGCGGGCGGGCTGCTGATGGATCCGGTGGGGCCGCACGGGGTGTTCGCGGTGGCGGCGGGGGTGGCCGCGGCGGGGGCGGGGCTGGCGTTCGCGGGCCGGGGGCTGCTGGGCCGCCGCCCGTCCGTCGCCGCGGAGCCGGCACAGGCGCCGGAGCGCACGCCGTGACGCGTCCTGCCGCTGCCCGGCCCCCGCCCCTTCTCCTGCTCTTCCTCCCTTCTCTCCCTGCCCACCCCACCGAGGTGCCCTTCCATGAACCCTGCCGTCGGCGACCGGTGCCACGACCGGCCCACTTCCGCGCCGGAGCACGACGTCTTCGCTCCCGTCGCGCTCGGCGCCTACCCGGGTGCCGTCGCGCGGTTCCTGGCCCGCGAGGTGCACTCGCCCGTTCCCGTTCCCGTACCGGTGTCCGGCCGCGCCGATCTCGTGGAGAGCGTGAGCGCCGCGAACGCCCTGTACGCGGACGTCCGCGCCCCCGCGCCGCTGGACGTGGGCGTGGTCCTGGGAGCCGGTGAGCTGCCGCCCGCCGTCGTGGAGCTGGCCCGGCCGCTGGCGCGCCGGTGGATCGACGAGAAGCAGCTGCGGGAGACGGCCGGCCCGCACGACCGGCCCCCGGACACGCTCCTGGTCGTCGGCCGCTACGACCGGCTCACCCTCTCCCCCCTGCGGGATCTCCTGCTGGCCGCCCCCCGGGGCGCGCAGCGCGCGCTGACCCTGCTGAGCGGGCGCGACGACGCCTCGGTCGCCTGGACGGTGGCCAAGCAGTACGCGGTGCCGGCGGCGGACGTGAGCGCGCTGGGCCTGTTCACCGACACCGACCGGCCGCCGCCCGCACCGGGGGTGCGCGTCTTCGACGACCGCGACTTCGAGCGCGCCGACATCCGGGGCGAGATCCTGGGCACCCGGTGGCGCAGGGTGGTCTTCCAGGGCCACGGCAAGGACGACAGCGTCAACCTCGGCGCGTTCACCATCTGTGGCCGGAATACGGCCGTGCCCGCCGTGCCGGGCCTGCTGGGCCCGCGCTGCGCCTACGGACTGCCGTGCTACAAGCCCGAGGACAAGCTGGTGCCCCTGCACCGGGTGGGCGCCGTGGAGGTGGTGCTCAGCGCCTGCAACAGCGGGCCGCTGGCGGACCTCGCCCTGTACGACCCGAAGTACCAGCTGCTGCTGAGCGCCCTGGACGGCCCGGCCCGGACGGTGGTCGCCGCGGTCTCCGTGCACGACTCCGACCGGCCCGAGAACGTGGCGTGGATGCACGCCGCCCGCACGGGTGCGGACTCCGTGGACACCCTCAACGCCAGCCTCGCCGGTTCCCACCCGTACCCGGCGTTCCTGCGCTTCGGCCTGCCCGGCGCGCCCGAGCGGACGCCGCCGGCGCCCGCGCCGGCCGACCACCGGCCGGATCCGCTGCTGCTGACCGTGGGCCACCGGCTCACCGCCCTGCTGGCCTCCGGGCTGCTCGCGCCGCAGCACGGCCTGCGCCCCCGGCTGACCCGGCTCGCCCGCAAGGTGGACCAGTGGGTGGCCAGGCCCACCCATCTCGCCGACGCCTCGCCGGAGGAGATCCGCTCCTGCCTCGCCGGCGACCTGCAGTCGCTCGACCACGCGCTCGCCGAGCGGATCGCGCAGAACCCCGAGGACGAGGTGATGAACTACCCGGCGCACTTCGGCGACCGCAGCCGCCTGGATCCGCAGGTGCGCGAGGTGCCCTGCCACTGCGGGCGCCCCGCCCAGGAGTTCACCCGGCGCGGCCTGCTCCCCCACGTCCTGGACACGACCTGCGCCGTGTGCATGCGCTGCGGCGACGTCACCTTCCGGGTGCCCGGCTCCCCCGCGCTGTGGGCGTACGCCGCGGACGGGGTCGAGCAGGGCGGGGTCCTCACGGTGCGCGCCGAGCTGACCGCGGCGCGGCCCGGGCCCGTGCGGCTCGGGCTGTTCGTCCCGACGTACCTGCGCGAGGACACCGCCGTCGAGCCGCGCACCGTCAAGGTGCGCGCCGGCGACACCCGGCCGCGCGACGTCGTCTTCCGGGTGCGCTGCGCGCCCGGGACCGCACCGCAGGCGTACTACTTCACGGTCTTCGCCGTGCAGGACCTCGCCGTCTCCACCGCCCGGCGGCACTTCGGGGTGATGCCACGCCGCCGGTGACCACCGGGCCGCACCATCCGGCCGCACCATCCGGCCGCACCATCCGATCGGACGCGACGTAAGGACGGATGCCATGCACGACCAGCCCCCACCCGGGATCGAGCTCGTCGAACACGACGGGGAGGTGACGCTGAGCATCGGCGGCGAACAGGCCATGCAGGCCTGGGAGCGCGACCTGATGTGGGCGAGTGCCGACATGCTGTGCGAGTACGGCCACGACTTCTACGAGGTGGGGCTGGGCCTGGGCCTGTCCGCCCTGCGCATCGCGGGCAACCCGGCCACCCGCAGCCACACCGTCCTCGAACTCTTCGGCGAGGTCGAGGACCTCTTCCGGGCCCGCCACCCCGAGCTGCCGGACACCCTGGCCATCGAGCGCGGCGACTTCTTCCGGCGGGTCTTCGAGCTGCCCTCGGAGAGCATCGACGGCATGTTCTTCGATCCGGCCCTGGACATGGGGGTGTGGACGGACAAGGAGCTGTGGGCGCGGACCATGCCGGAGGTGGTGCGCGTGCTGCGCCCGGGCGGGGTGTTCATCCCGTTCTTCAGCACCAGGCCGGAGCTGCGCTGGCAGTACACCCCGCACTTCCGCCGCATCCGCGTCGAGCGCCACCCGTACGTGGCGTACGAGAGCACCGCGTACACCTACGGCACGAGCGGCGACGCCTACATCCAGTGCTTCCTCAAGGACTGAAGGGGACGGGACACCTCGATGACCACCGTGCCGGACCTCCGGTCGGTCTTCCTGGCCGGCCCGTTCCTGCAGCTGCTGGACCCGGCCACCGGGGAGATGCCCGGTGACGCCCGGGCGCCCTTCGACATCCTCATCAAGCACTTCGAGGCGCAGGGCCTGTCCGTCCACAACGCGCACCGCCGGGAGGCCTGGGGCGCGCAGCTGATGCGCCCGGAGGTGTGCACGCCGCTCGACCAGGAGGAGATCCGCAAGGCGGACGCCTTCGTGGCCCTGCCCGGCTTCCCGGCCTCCCCGGGGACGCATGTCGAGCTGGGCTGGGCCAGTGCCTTCGGCAAGCCGATCGTCCTGCTGCTGGAGAGGGGACGGCAGTACACCTTCCTCGTGCAGGGGCTGCACACCGTGGCCACGGTGGAGTACGTCGAGCACACCGACGTCGCCGCCGCCCTGCCCGCGCTCGACCGGGCGCTGCGGCGGGCGATGGACCGGCACCGCGACGTCATCCGCCCCGGGCCCGCCGGAAGCGGGTGAGCCCGTCGGCGAGGCCGACGAGGGGGGCGGGGTAGCCGGGGGCCGCGCGGCCGGTGCCGTGGAGCTGCCACGGTGCGTGGACCGCGCGGCCCGCGATGCCCTCCAGCTCGGGCACCCAGCGCCGCACATAGGCGCCGTCCGGGTCGTACCGTGCGGCTTGGGCGAGGGGGTTCAGGACGCGGTTGGGGCGGGTGTCGGTGCCGGTGCCGGCCGTCCACTGCCAGTTCAACTGATTGTTGGCGACGTCGCCGTCGACGAGCAGGGACAGGAAGTGGCGGGCGCCGACGCGCCAGTCGACGTAGCAGGTCTTGGTCAGGAAGCTCGCGACCAGCAGCCGGCCGCGGTTGTGCATCCAGCCCTCGTGCAGCAGCTGGCGCATCGCGGCGTCGACGACCGGATAGCCGGTGCGGCCCTGCTGCCACGCCTCGATCTCCTCGCCGGCCTGCTCCTCGGTGCGCCAGCGGTCACCCCGGGGACGGTAGTCGGCGCGGGAGGCGGCGGGCCGGGCGGCGAGGACCTGGTGGTGGAAGTCCCGCCAGGCGAGCTGCCGGACGAACGCCTCGGCGCCCGGGCCGCCGTGCCTGCGGGCCCGCGCGACGAGTTCGACGGGCGAGAGCGTGCCGAAGTGCAGGTGGGCGGACAGCCGCGAGGTGGCGTCGGCGGCGAGGTCGTCGTGGCGCTCTGCGTAGGCGTCCAGGCCGCTGCGCGTCCAGGCGGCCAGGCGTGCGCGGCCCGCGCTCTCCCCGCCCCGGCCGACGCCCGGGGCGGCGCCCCTCACGTCCTCGCGGGCGGGCACCGGCTCGGACCGTACGGCGGCGGGGACGCGGACGCGGCGGGGCGCGGCCAGGACCTCGCGCGGCGGGGCCGTGGCCCAGCGGCGGAAGTAGGGGGTGAACACCGCCATGTGGTCCTTGCCCGCGGGCGTGATGTCGCCGGGGGCGACGACGGTGACGGACCGGTCGTGCACGTGCAGGCGCTGCCGGCCGGCCGCCAGGGCCCGGCGCAGGCGGTCCTCGCGGGCCTGGGCGTAGGCGCTGACGTCGGCGGCCAGGTGCACGTCGGTGGCGCCCGCCTCGTGGAGCACGGCGCCGACCTGCTCGACGACGTCGCCGCTGCGCACGACGAGGCGTCCGCCGCGGTCGCGCAGCTGCCGGTCGAGGTCGGTGAGACAGTCCGCGAGGAAGGCCCACCGGTTGGGCACGGCGTACCTGGTGGCGGCGATGGCGTCGTCCCGTACGAAGAGGGGGACGACGGCGTCGGCGGAGGCGAGGGCGGCGCGCAGCGTGGGGTTGTCGTGCAGGCGCAGGTCGCGGGTGAACAGCACGACGGCGACGGTCATGGTGCGCCACTCCCGCGCGCAGCCGCGGGGCCGGGAGCGGGGTCGGGGTCGGGCTGCCGGGCGGCGGCCCGGGCGATGTTGCGGGCCATGCCGCCGAAGACCGCGGCGTGGAAGGGGCTGACGGCCCACCAGTAGAGATGCCCGAGCAGCCCGTGGGGGTGGTACAGGGCGCGCTGGCGGTAGCAGGAGCGGGCCTGTGGGGCGTCCTCCCGGGCGTCTTCCGGGGCGTCCTCGGCGTACATTTCCAGCCAGCCGAGGCCGGGCATCCGCATCTCGGCGCGCAGGCGCAGCAGGCGGCCGCGTTCGAGGGCTTCGACGCGCCAGAAGTCGAGGGAGTCGCCGACCCTCAGGTAGCGGTCGTCGCGGCGGCCCCGGCCGAGCCCGACGCCGCCGGCGAAGCGGTCCAGCCAGCCGCGCGCGGCCCAGGCCAGCGGCATGGAGTACCAGCCGTTGACGCCGCCGATGCCCTCGACGACCTGCCACAGCGCCGCGCGCGAGGCGGGTACGGCGATCCGCCGCTCGTCCGTGTAGAGGCTGCCGCCCGCCCACCCCGGGTCGGTGGGCAGCGGGTCGCTGGGGGCGCCGGGCACGGCGGCGGACGACCAGCGGGTGGCGACCTGTGCCTCCTGGACCCGGCGCAGGGCCAGGGCGATGGCCTGGGCCAGCCCGTAGGGATGGCCGGGCGGATCGGGGACGTACCGGGCGATGTCGTGGTCGCGGCAGACCACTTCGTGGCGCAGGGACTCCGTCAGCGGCCGGGCGATGCCGGCGGGGACGGGGGTGACCAGGCCGACCCAGTAGCTGGAGAGCCGCGGGGTGAGCACGGGCAGCGAGAGGATCAGGCGCCTGGGCAGCCGGGCCACCTGCGCGTAGCAGCGCATCATGTCGCGGTAGGTGACGACGTCGGGGCCGCCGATGTCGAAGGCGCGGTCGACGCCGGGCGGCAGGCCGGCCGCTCCGACGAGGTAGCGCAGCACGTCGCGGACGGCGATCGGCTGGATGCGGGTGCGGATCCAGCTGGGGGTGACCATGACCGGCAGGCGTTCGGTCAGGTAGCGCAGCATCTCGAAGGAGGCCGAGCCGGAGCCGATGACGACCGCGGCGCGCAGGACGGCGGTGGGCACGCGGGAGGCCAGCAGGATGCGGCCGACCTCGGCGCGCGAGCGCAGGTGGGGCGAGAGGTCGCGCGCGGGTACGCCGGCCGGCAGCAGGCCGCCGAGGTAGACCAGGCGGCGCACCCCGGCGGCCTCGGCGCTCTCGGCGAAGACCCGGGCGGCGCGCCGGTCGGTGGCCTCGAAGTCGCGGCCGGTGCCGAGGGCGTGGACGAGGTAGTAGGCGACGTCGACCCCCTCCATGGCGGCGGCGACCGATGCGGGGTCGGTGACGTCGCCCCGCACCACCTCCGCCTCGCCGGCCCACGGGTGGTCGCGGAGCTTGTCGGGGGTGCGGGCCAGGCAGCGCACGCGGTGGCCGGCAGCGAGGAGTTCGGGGACGAGGCGGCCGCCGATGTACCCGGTCGCGCCGGTGACCAGGCACAGCAGGCCGGTGCGGGGGGCCGTGCCCGGGTCGCCGGGGCCGTGGGTCATGGGGTGCACGCCTTCCGTCCGCCCGGGCCGGCCGCCCGGGGCTCCAGCATCGCGCACGGCGGGGGCGCGCACGGCGCAGGTGCGCACCGTGTCGCGGCGGGGGCCGGCCGGGTCAGTTCTCCACGGTCTGCACCTGCGGGGGGTGGCCGTTCCAGGTGACGAACACCGACGTCGTCGCCGTGCCCGCGACGAAGTCGACGCGGATCCAGGCGTCCTGCGTCCACACCCGCATCCGCCGGCCCTCGTCGGGCGTCGCCGAGACGAGGGTGGCCGAATCCTTGCCCAGGTCGAAGACGACCCGGCCGCCCTTGACGGGGAAGCTGCGGACCCCGGCGGCCGCGGTCGGCTCCCGGGACGCGGGCCGTGCGGAGGGGGTGCCGGGTGGGGCGGGCGGCACGGGAGGGCCGGATTCCGGCGCCTGGACGGCGGGAACGAGCGGGGGCGGTGCGGCCGGTGACGGGGTGTCGGTACGGGTCAGGGGCAGGGCGCGCGGCGGCTCGTAGGCCGTTCCCGCCAGGACCGTGCGCACCCCGTACCAGGACACCGCCGTGGCGGCGCAGGTCGCCGCGGCCCAGGCCAGGGACTGCATCACACCTCGTCTCATCCGGCTCATGGTGCCTCATCCGTATGGCGTACGGTGCCGCCCATGGCAAAACTGCTCGTCGTCGAGGACGATCCGTTCGTCCGCTCCGCCCTGATACGGCAGCTGTCCGAGGCCACCCACGTCGTGCGCAGCGTCGGTACCGCGCTGGAGGCGCTGCGCGAAGTGGCCCAGACCGGCTTCGACGCGGTGATCCTGGACCTGGGCCTGCCGGACCTGGACGGCGCACAGGCGCTGAAGATGCTGCGCGGCATCACGGACGTGCCCGTGATCGTGGCCACCGCGCGGGACGACGAGGCGGAGATCGTACGGCTGCTCACCGACGGCGCCGACGACTACCTCGTCAAGCCCTTCTCCGCGGCCCATCTGACGGCCCGTATCACGGCGGTGCTGCGCCGCGCCGGCACCGCCGTCCCGGTCGGCGAGCCGGCGCAGGAGCGGGTGCTGCGGGTGGGCGGGCTGTCGGTGGACCCGCTGCGCCGGCAGGCCGAACTCGACGGCGCGCCCCTGGACCTGACCCGGCGCGAATTCGACCTTCTGGCCTACCTGGCCGCCCGGCCGGGCATCGTGGTGCCGCGCAAGGAGCTCTTGGCGGAGGTCTGGCAGCAGGCGTACGGCGACGACCAGACCATCGACGTGCACCTGTCGTGGCTGCGCCGCAAGCTGGGCGAAAGTGCCGCCCGGCCGCGCTACCTGCGCACCCTGCGCGGCGTCGGCGTCACCCTCGAGGCACCGCGGGCGCCGGAGCAGGCGTGAGGTGGGCCCTGGTCAAGGTGTGCCTGGCCGTCACCGTGATGGTCGTGCTGGCCTTCGCCGTGCCGCTCGCCCTGGTCGTCCGGGAGCTCGCCCGCGACCGCGCCTTCGCCGACGCCGAGCGGCAGGCCGCCCAGATCCGCCCGGCGCTGGCCATCACCACCGACCGCGACCGGCTGGAGCGGGCGGTCGCCAGCTCGCAGGCCGGCGAGGTCGGCCGGCTGGCGGTGCACGTGCCGCGCACCGACGGCCCCCGGGAGGGGGCCGGCTCCCGCACGGCGTACGTCATCGGGCGCGCCCGCACCGGGCCGCGCGCGGTGGAGACCGCCCGCCGCGGCCGGTCCTTGATCACCGCCGTGCCCGGGGGCTACGCGCTGCTCCAGCCGACCGCTCTGGGCGCCGGCGAGTTCGCGGTGGTCGAGGTGTACGTGCCGCACCGTGCGGTCGGCAACGGCGTCACCACCTCCTGGCTGATCCTTGCCGGCGTGGGCCTCGCCCTGGTCGCCGGGTCGGTCGCGACCGCCGACCGGCTCGGACAGCGCCTGGTGCGCCCGGCCGAGCGGCTCGCCAGGGCGGCCGCCGAGCTGGGCGAGGGCAGGCTGGGCGTGCGCGTGCGCGAGGACGGCCCGGCCGAACTGCGGGCCGCGGCCGTCGCGTTCAATTCGATGGCCGACGACATCGTCCGCCTCCTGGCCGGCGAGCGCGAGCTGGCCGCCGACCTCTCGCACCGGCTGCGCACGCCGCTGACCGTGCTGCGCCTGAACGCCGCCTCGCTCGGCGACGGGCCGGCCGCCGAGCAGACCCGCGCGGCCGTCGCCCAGCTGGAGCGCGAGGTGGACCAGCTGATCCGCACCGCGCGCGAGGACGGCCGCCACAAGGACCGGCCCGTGCTCGGCTGCGACGCCTGCGAGGTGGTCCGGGAGCGGATGGCCTTCTGGTCCGCGCTCGCCGAGGACGAGGGCCGCACGGTACGGCTCGCGGGCGTCGAGGCCACCGTGCGCGTCCCCGTCGCCCGCACCGAACTCGCCGCCGCCCTGGACGCGTTGCTCGGCAACGTCTTCCGGCACACCCCCGAGGGCACCGCGTTCGCGGTGGACGTGCACCGCAGCGAGGACGCCCTGATCGTGCTCGTCTCCGACGCGGGGCCCGGCATCGCCGACCCGGGCGGCGCGCTGCGCCGCGGCCACGGGGCGGGCGGCACCGGCTCCACCGGCCTGGGCCTGGACATCGTGCGGCGCGTCGCGGAGTCGACCGGCGGCGACGTGCGCATCGGGCGCTCGGTGCTGGGCGGTGCGGAGGTGCGCGTGTGGCTGTCGCTGGCCGGCGGCGGAACCCGGCGCAGCGACCGCCGCCGGCGCATGCGGCGCCGGGTGCGGCGCCTGGCCGGGCGGGGCCGGGTGCGGCATTAACGGCCGCCGATGGGTTCCTTAACGCCACCATAAGAAGCCGGCCCCGGAGGCCGATCGACCGTTTCGTCCGGTTCGCGGCCGCTAGCGTGCCGCAGGTACCGAGGTCCCCGGACCATTTCCCCAACCCCCCACCGCCCCGCACGCACGGCACCCCACCCCCCACATCACCGCCGTGCGTGCGGGGCACCCCCACAGAGGGACGACCAGGAGAGACCCCATGCGCATCCGTCCTCGTACCGCCTTAGTGACGACCGCTGTGACGACGACTGCTGTGACGACGACCGCAGTCGGCGTGCTGACGCTCTCGCTCACGGTGCTGTCCACCGCTCCCGCCGCCGCCCACGGCTCCCTGACCGACCCGGTCAGCCGGGTGTCCGCGTGTTTCGCGGAGGGCCCGGAGCACCCCCGCTCGGCCGCCTGCAAGGCCATGGTCGCGGCCGGCGGCACCCAACCGCTGTACGACTGGAACGAGGTCAACATCGGGGACGCCGCCGGGCGTCACCGCCGCATCATCCCCGACGGCAAGCTGTGCAGCGCCGGCCGCGCGAAGTACAAGGGCCTGGACCTGCCGCGCGCCGACTGGCCGGGCACCCGGCTCGCCCCCGGGGCCCACACCTTCCGCTACCGCGCGACCGCCCCGCACCGCGGCACCTTCGAGCTGTACCTCACCAAGGACGGGTACGACCCGAAGAAGCCGCTGAAGTGGTCCGACCTCGAAGCGAAGCCGTTCGCCAAGGTCACCGACCCGCCGCTGCGGGGCGGCAGCTACGTCTTCGACGCCGCGGTGCCGAAGCGGTCCGGACGCCACCTCGTCTACAGCATCTGGCAGCGCTCGGACAGCCCGGAGGCGTTCTACACCTGCTCCGACGTCGACTTCGGCCGGGCGTCCGGCGCCGCTGCCGCGCAGGCCGCCCCGGCGGCGTCGGCGCCCAGCGAGCAGCAACTGGCCGAGGCGGCCGGCAAGTCGACGGTGGCCCACGGCGGGCACGGCGGCGACGACCACGGCGGCAACGACCACGGCGGACACGGTGGCGAGGCGCCCGGGGCGCAGGCGGTGGCGGCGAAGGCCGGCAACGCGCCCGCACCCCAGGGCGGCGCGCTCGCCGAGACCGGGGGCGACGGCACCACCGCCGTCCTGGTGGCGGGCGGCGCGGGGGCGCTGGCGCTCGGCGGCGGCGCGCTGCTGTTCACCGCGCGGCGACGCGCCGCCCGCCGGGGAGCCTGATCCGCCTCACGCGCACCGGGAATCGGCGCACAGCTGCCAGGGCTCCCAGGACTCCAGGTGTGCGCGTTCGGTGACCTGCCAGAACCGGTCGCGGTTCCATTCCCGGACGATCAGGTGCAGGCGGCCGTCGGGCCGTTGGGTGACCGAGGAGGGCTGGCTCAGGCCGGCAAAGGGATCGGGCAGCGCGCCCAGGCCCACGACCGGTCCCCAGCGCCCGGTGGCCGGGTCCTGGGTGCGCGTCTGCAGTGCGTCGGTGCCGCCCGCCGACGCGAAGGCGTCCAGCCGGCCGTCGGCCTCCCGGAACAGGACGACGCCGCCGTGGTAGGGGGACGGGGCGAGGCCGAAGCCCTCCGTGGGGCCCCAGCCGTCCGTCCCCGCGTCCTCGGCCGTGTGGCAGAAGACGCCCAGCGAGGGGAAGAAGACCTCCACCCGGCCGAGGGCGTTCTCGACCGCGGTCACCTGGTAGAGCTTCGGGCCGACGGGCGTGGCGCTGACGCGCTCCCACTCCCCGTACGCGCCGCCGGGTTCCTCCTGCGCCCGGTGCCAGACGAACGGCAGGTAGGAGCCGGGGCCCGGGTCGTCGTAGAAGAGCTGGAACTGCTCCACGCGCCCGTCGGCGCGCCGGACGGGCACCGGGTCCCCCGAGGGCAGGCCGCGGTGGCCCGGGGCTGCGGCGTCGGCCGCGCAGGCGCTCGCCGCCCGGGCCGCGTCCCCGCCGCCGGCCACCACTCCCCCGCCGGCGAGGGCGACGGCCGCCAGCAGGCCGGACAACAGAGTGCGTAACGGTCTGTGGATCACGATCGACGAACCTCCCGGGCCGTCCCGCGCGGAGGCGGGCAAAGATCCGAACTGACGCCCGTCATCCTCACGTACGACCGCGCCCGCGGCCAGAGGGCCGTCTCAGGGGGCGACGGCGGCGGCCCAGTCGGCGACGGAGAGGACGTCGGCCTGGCGCGGGAAGAGCTTCTCGACGAGGAAGCGGTGCACCTCGGGGTCGAGGTCGAGGCAGCCGTCCGCCAGGACGGTCAGGCCCAGGTCCAGGTCGGTGGCCTGGCAGACGGTGGACAGCACGACGCCGCTCGTGGCGATACCGGCGAGGACGAGGCCGTCGATGTCGCGGGCCCGCAGCACGAGGTCGAGGTCGCTGCCCGAGAACGCGCTGCCCCGCCGCTTGGTGACCACGACGTCGCCCGGCTGCGGCGCGACCTCGGGCGGGATCTCGACGGCCGGGGTGCCCTCGGTGAAGATCCCGGTCCGCGCGACGGCGGAGACCAGCCTGTTGCGGGGACTGACCTCCCGATCGTCCGGGCGCAGGCCCATGACCACGTACACCACGGGGATGCCGGCCGCCCGGGCGGCGTCGATCGCCCGGCGCAGCCGCGACAGGTATCCGGAACCGTCGTCGGCGAGTTCGACGACGGACCGCTGGATGTCCATCACGAGGAGAGCGCTGTTCGCCACGCCTGCCGTCCCTTCGGGCTCAGTTGTCCGTGCGCTGATAGACCGATCGCTGCACATGATCCTTGGTGGGCCCCGTGGTGCGCCACAGGACGTGCCACTCGTCGGGCGAGACGACGGTGAAGGTGCCGTCGTAGCGGTCGCGGGAGCAGGGGTGGCGCACCGTCCAGTGCCCGGTGCGCAGGTCCAGATCGTGGAAGGGGCGGCCGTCGGCGAAGGTCACCTCGGCGGTGCCGTCCGGGCGCGGCAGCAGGCGCAGGGTGCGGCCTGCGCGGTTGGCCGTACCGGCCCAGGTCAGCTCGCCGTCCTCGGTGTGCAGCACGCAGCTGCCGTCGGCGGAGGCGTGGAACCGGGCCGTGCCGTGGAACGCGCCGGCCTGCCCCGTCGTCAGGTCCTCCAGGGTGCGGGTGACGCTCCACCGTCCGCCGAGGTAGGCGACGACGTCGGGGACCGGATGCCGTCCTGTTCCCGTCACCGCCGTCACCTTCCGTCTTGCCCTGGATCCGGCCACGCTACCGCAGCCGGTGGCAGGGGGGGGTCAGGAGAGGCGGCCGCCGTAGTCGGGCAGCTTGAAGCCCTTCTCGTAGAAGCCGCCCTCGAAGTCGGTGGAGCGGTTGCCGATGTTGGCGGTGATCCGGTAGCCGTCCTCGGTGAGGTCCTCGCGGCAGCGGGCCTTGCCGTCGCCCTTGTCCTCGCCGTGCTCGCGCGTGCACAGGGCGTCCACCGGGTAGCCGGCGTCGCGCAGCTGCTGCCGGGCGGACGAGGAGGAGGTGCGGGCCGTGACGAACAGCACGGCGATGTGGTGCGCGTGCGCCCACTGCGCCACGTCGAGCACCGGCTTGTTGGCGCGGCCCTCGTGGTAGTACGTCTCCAGCGCGGTGTTGTCGATGTCGAGCACGATGGCCGGCTTCCCCTTGCCGGACGAGCCCGACGAGCCGGACGAGCCGGCCGTGGCGGACGCGGCCGACGTGGCGGCGGCATGGTCGCGCAGCCACGGTATGGCGGGGGCCACGGCCCGCTGCACGTCGGCCTGCCATGTCCCGTAGCCGGGCACCCCGGCGGCCTGCGCCGTGCCGGCGCCGCCCAGCGAGACGGCCGGCAGCGCGAGGGCCGCCAGCGCGGCGAGCGGAGCGAGGCGCAGGTGCTTTCTGCGGAAACGTCCGTCGGACATCAACCCGGTTCCTTCCGTTGACCACTTGACCGCTTGACCGCTTGACCACGTGTCGGTCAGCAAGATCAGCAGGGCGGGAGGACGGAGGAGCGACGGAAGGATGTCGTCCGGATGAAGAGTTCGGTGGTCAGCCTCGGCGGCGGGTACGCGGTGGGCCGGTGCGCGAGTCCCCGGTACGCGGTTCCCCGGTGCGGGCGAGGAAGAGGCCCAGCAGGACCACGAGCAGGCCGGCGCCCGCTTTGACGGCCAGGCCCCACAGCGTCCGGCTCAGGTGGGGGTCGTGCCGGTTGGCGTAGACGTACCAGGCGGCGGCGCCGGCCACCAGCAGGGTGACGACGGCCAGCCGGACGCCGAGCCGCCGTACGTCCGGGGTGAGCAGCGCGGCGGCCGACCAGCCGGCGAGCAGCACGAGCACGCCGGCGAGCGTGAAGCCGACCGGCAGGCCCGGCACGAAGAGCGAGACGGCCAGCAGGACGGCTCCGGTGGCCACCACGAGCTGCACGGCCCTGGTGCCGAAGCGCCCGGGGCGGGTGAGGAAGTGGACCATGGCCCACACGGCGAGGGTGTAGCCGCGCAGGGCGCCGAGGACCGCGTCGACCGGCTTGACGCGCGGTGCGCCGACGGCGCTCGCCGTGACGGCGGCGGTGCGGGCCGCGGTCTCGGCGAAGAGGTCGCCGCCGGCTTCCTGCGCGATGTGCTGGCCGCCGATGGCACCGGCCGCCGCCCACAGTCGCCACAGCGTCGGCGCGGGGACGACCCGTCCGGCGGCGGCCGCCGTGGCCGCGTCGTACCGGGCGAGCCAGCGGGTGCTGCCCTCGGGCCGGTCGTCGCCCTCCCCCCGGACCGCGTCCGCGAGGAGGTGCAGTTCTTCTCTGAGGATGCCGGTCTGCACGGCGTGGGTGATCGCCTGCGCGCACAGGCCCCACCGGGGGTCGTCCTGCGGGCCGCGGCCGTCCGCGGTCGGCGCGGGGTCGAGGGGGACGATCCGTTCGGCCAGGAAGGCGCGACAGGCGGTGGCGTACTGCTCCTGCCAGATCTGCTCCAGCCACGCCCGGTCGTCCGCATCGCGGGCGTCGACGGCGCACCGCTGCAGTGCCGCGGCGAGCCGGTCGGCGGCGGGTGCGGGGTCGGCGCCCGCCCACACCTGCCGCAACCGCTCGACGGACAGCAGGGTGCGCGTCAGGTGGGCGGCGGCGTCCATGCGTCCGTGGATCCAGTCGTTGACGCGCCAGGACGCCCGGTAGAAGGCTCCGAAGTGGTGCAGTTGCCTGCCGGTGAGCAGATGGGGGCTGCGGGAGGAGACCTGGACGAGTTCGACCTCCTGCTCGACTGCGCGGTGCGTACCGCCGTACGCCTCTTGGACGACCTCCAGGCACAGCATGCGTTCCAGGACGGCGGCGCCGGGGGCGAGCAGGTGGTCGGTGAGCGCCTTGAGCTGCTCGCGTTCACTGCCGTCCGGGTCGACGACGCTGCGTACGGTGCCGGCGGCGAGGTCGCGCAGGGCGTCGGCGCATCCCTCCAGGCAGGCGGCGAGGGCGGTGGCTGGGTGTAGCGGCGCAGGCGGCGTGCGGCGAAGCCCGCGGAGGCGGGATCGGCCGAGCCGTCCCACCGGGTGAGGGCGTCGCGCAGCCGTTCCTCCAGGCGCCGCACGGCGGCGCCCGTGGCCCTGCCGTGGTCGTCGTACTCGGCTGCCGGCAGGGCGGAGCCGGTGTGCGACCAGTGGGCCTCCAGCAGTTCGGTGTCCGCCTGGATCTCCTCGAAGACGGCGCCGGCGCGTTCGCGCGCGGCGATGACGGCGTGGCGCTGCGGCGAGCCGGCAGGTGCCAGCCAGACCGCGCGTCTGAGGACGTCGACGGTGATGTCGCGCAGCCGTTGGACGGTGGTCTGTCCCCAGTCCCAGGCGGCGCCGGTACGGGCGACGGCCTCGGCGACGGAGTCCCCGCGGGGGATGAACGTCTCCGGGCGCGCCCGCCGGTCGCGCAGCAGAGTGCGCAGGCAGTCGGCGATCTCCCGTTCGCTCCACCGGCCCACGGCCGTGGGCGGCTGCCCGGTGGCCGTCCACCGGGCGATGGTCCCGGCGGCGTACTCGGTCCGCGTCTCCAGGTACCCCTGCCAGGCCGCCTCGGGGAGGCGTTCCGCGGCGGCGGTCAGGGCGGACGTGAAGCGGGCCCGGGCCCGGCGCCGCTGCCGGACGTCCTCGTTGCGGCCCTGGATCTCGGCGAGTTCCCGGGAGACGGAGTCGGTCGAGCGCAGCCGCGTCAGGACGCCGAGGACGACGTCGGGGGCGCGCGGGGTGGGTTCGGCGGCCTGTGCCCCTGCCGGGGCCGGGGCGGGGGGCGGCGGGGTCTCGGAGGGGTCGGGGACGACGTACGTGAGCAGCCGGCGCACCTGCAGTTGCGCGGTCTGCCGGTAGACGGCCTCCAGCGCGGGGCGGATGGGCTTGTTGAGCAGGATGCCGCCGTCGACGACGTGCTGCGAGGTACGGAAGTTCGCCCACCCGGCCGTCGAAGGCCACACCTCGCCGGCCGCACCGGCGTCCGGGGTCACCTCCACCCACTGCGGCGCGAAGGCGGCGGGGAAGGAGGAGCTGCAGCGGGCGGCCACGGCGAGCTTGTCGATCACGGTGTCGTCGTGGAGGTCGCGGGTGACGAAGCGGAAGCGGGCGTCGTGGTCGATCTCGGTGATGTGCACCCCTGCGTCGTCGCAGAAGGCGCTCTGCCGGCCCCGCCACAGGGTGCCGGTGAGGATGAGCTCCACGGGCCGCTCCCCGCCGGCGCCGGGACGGGAGGGCGAGGCGAGGACGTCACGGAGGGCGTTGCGGAGCTCGTCCAGGAAGTAGTCGCCCTTGAGGACGGAGGGCGGCCGGCGGCACAGCGGGTTCTGCAGCAGCTGCGACAGGGCGCCCTTGTCCCGCCACAGGCCGGACAGGGAGGTGATGTCCCGTTCGCGGACGAGGCCCAGGGCGAGGAAGGCACCGTTGAGGCCGCCGGCGGAGGTGCCGGCGATGACGTCCACACGGGCGTCGGCCTGCAGCAGGTCGAGCAACGGCCGGTAGGCCGCCCCGTCCCGGCCGCGGGCCGTGGCGAGGCGGTGCAGCTCGACGGCGACCCCGCCGATCCACACGGCGAGGCTGATACCACCGTTCATCACGACGGCCAGCCGGATGTCCTGCCGGTCGATGTCACCACTGCCGTCGGGACTTCCGCCGGGCCTCCCGTCGGGGCTCTCGGGCTTCTCGTCAGGTCTCTCGTCGGGTCGGTCGCTGCCCGTCACGCCGTCTCCTTGCGCCTCGTGCTGCTCCCAGCTGATCACGCCGGCGGGGCTGCTGCCCGTAGGCGGCCCGTTGTGGGCCGTGTCGCCACTCCCGTCACCGGTACGTCGTACGCGTCACCCTCGAACCGCCCCGGTCGTCGCCCGACGGGGCCGCCCTCATTCGCCACCCCCGCCTCCTCCGCCACGCCGGCGAACCGGCCCGGGCCGCTCGCCTGCCGGCGGTCGCGGGCCGGGACCGCCGCCGCGTCCCGGGCCCTCAGCGCAACGGGAAGGGGACGCCTCGCTCCGCCTCCGGGCGGGGGCCGAAGAAGCGGCGCTCGGCTTCGGTGATGGGGACGTCGTCGATGCTCGCCTCGCGGCGGCGCATCAGGCCGTCCTCGGTGAACTCCCACAGTTCGTTGCCGTAGCTGCGCCACCACTGGCCGGTGGCGTCGCGGCACTCGTACTGGAAGCGCACGGCGATGCGGTCGTCGCCGTAGGACCACAGCTCCTTGCGCAGGGCGTAGTCGAGTTCGCGGGACCACTTCTCGCGCAGGAAGGCCACGATCTCCTCGCGGCCGGTGACGAACCGGTCGCGGTTGCGCCAGAGCGAGTCCTCGGTGTAGGCGAGCGCGACGCACTCGGGGTCGCGGGTGTTCCAGGCGTCCTCGGCGGCCTGGACCTTGCGGCGTGCGCTCTCCTCGTCGAAGGGCGGGAACGGGGGGCGTGCGGCCATGGCGTGGCTCCTCGCTGCTCGAAGACGCTGGGAGAACGGCCGTTCTCCCACCGTCCGCTACCCTAGAGAACGATCGTTCTCAACGCCAGGGGGGATTCCGTGGACCACGACGAGGCCCGCTCGCGGCTGCTCGACGCCGCCGAGCGGCTGTTCTACGAGCGCGGCATCCAGGCCGTGGGCATGGACGAGATCCGTACCGCCTCCGCCGTACCGCTCAAGCGGCTCTACCAGTACTTCCCCTCCAAGTCGCACCTTGTGGAGGGGTACTTGCGCCGCCGCGACGAGCGCTGGCGCTCCGCCCTGGCCGACTACGCGTCCCGGCACGGGGCCACCCCGCGCGAGAGGCTGCTGGCGGTCTTCGACTGGCTGCACACGTGGTGCGCCGAACCCGGCTTCCGGGGCTGCGCGTTCATCAACGCCTACGGCGAACTGGGCGCCACCTGCGAGGCGGTGGCCGTCACGACCCGCGAGCACAAGGACGCGGTACGGGCGTACGTGGCCGGCCTCGTCGGCGAGCTGCACCCCGCCGATCCGGGGCCGCTGACCGCGCAGGTGATGCTCCTGATGGACGGTGCCATCACGACGGCCTCGCTCAGCGGCGACCCGTCCGCGGCCCGGCACGCCCGGGCCGCGGCAGAGACCCTCCTCGCGGCCGTCCGGTCCTGATCCTCACGCGCCGCCGGCCAGCGTCCGGCGCAGCAGCGCCTTGTCGGGCTTGCCGGCGGACGTCAGCGGCAGCTCGGGCAGGAGGTGCAGCGCCTCCGGTGCGTACAGGGCCCCCTTGCGGGCGGTGACGAAGGCGGCGATCTCCCCGTGGTCCGGGTGGTGGCCGGGGGCGGGGACGACGGCCGCGTGGACGTGTTCGGTCGCGTCCGCGTCGCGCGTACCGAAGACGGCGCACTGCGCGACGGCCGGGTGGGTCAGGAGGAGCTCCTCCACCTCGGTCGGGTGGACGTGCCCACCCACCACGACGACCACGTCCTTGAGGCGGTCGACGACGAAGAGGTGGCCGTCCTCGTCCAGGCAGCCGGCGTCGCCCGTGCGCACCCAGCCGTCCCGCAGCACCTCGGCGGTGAGGTCGGGCCGCTTCCAGTAGCCGGCCATGGCGCTCGGCGCCCGTACCTGGATCTCGCCCACCTCCCCCGCCGGCAGCATCCGGCCGGCCGCGTCCCGGATGGCGACCTCGACGCCGGGCAGCGGGCGGCCGGCGGTGATCCGGCCGCCGGGCCCGGTGATGCCGTGCTCGTGCGGGCGGACCTCGGCGATCCCCGGCACCTCCGACTGCCCGTACCAGCCGTACAGGACCGGCCCGAAGACCTCGGCGGCCCGGCGCAGACGGGCGGCGGAGGCGGGGCAGCCGCCGTAGGTGATGCGCGCCAGGCTCGACAGGTCGGTCCGGGCCAGGTCCGGGTGGTCGAGCAGGCGGTACAGCAGGGGCGGCAGGAGCCAGAGGTGGGTGACGCGCTCACGGGCGATCGCGGCGAGGACCGCGCCGGGGTCGAAGGAGAGCTGGAGCACGACCGAGCCGCCCTGCAGCAGCATCTTGTCGGTGAGCGGGCCGGAGAGGCGGGCGAGCGGGGTGCAGGCGAGATAGCGGGGCGGGTCGCCGGCGTCGGCGAGGGCGAAGTCCAGGCCGCGGCGGTAGGGGCCGTGCGTGGTGCGGATGCCCTTGGGGATGCCGGTGGTCCCGCCCGTGTGCTGGATCGCCAGGTCGTCGTCCGGCCCGACCGGGGACCGGAAGGGATCGCTGCGCCGCCGGGCGGCGGCGGCCAGGACGTCCTCGCCGAAGGGCCCGGGTCCCAGCCCCAGCACGGCCGGGCGCCCGGCCAGGGACAACAGCTCCTTCGCCGCCGCGTGCCGGGTTGCGTCCACGAGCAGCACCGTCGTCTCCACGCTCGCCGCGATACGGGCGAGCACCTGTGGCGCCATCCCGTCGTAGAGGTGGACGACGCGGGCCCCGGCCAGGTGCGCGGCGTAACGGGCGCTCAGCGCCTCGGGGGTGTTGCCGGTGAGCAGACCGACCGTCGACCCCGGGCCGATGCCGCGCGCGGCCAGCTCCCGCGCCAGCCGGTGCGTACCGTCGCACAGCTCCCCCGCGGTGATCCCACGGCCGTCGGCGGCGGTCAGCACGAGCCGGCCGGGGCTGCGCGCCAGCACCCCCAGGACGACCTCCGGGTAGCTGACGAATTCGGCGGGCCGGCCACCGGTGGTCATGCGGGCACTCCCCTCGGACGGCGGCACGGCCGCGGACGGGCCGGGCCCGTCGCACGGACGGTGCCTACGGCATTCCCTGCGACACACGGGACAACACCCTTGACCCGTGCGGGCGCCGGCCGGCAGCCCCCTACGATGACGGCGTGATCCATCCCTCACCGACCACGCCGTTCGGCCGCTTCGAGAAGGTCTGGCCGGCCGCGGACCGTACCGACCTGCTCGCCGCACCCGTCGCCGCCGCGCTGCGGCAGTGGGACGACGCCGCGACGACCGCCTCCGTCCTCGTCGTCGACACCGATCCCGACGTGGCGGACACCGCGGCGTTCAGCGCGGCGTACGACGTGCCCCTGGACGTCTCGGCGAACTGCGTCGTCATCGCCGCCAAGCGCGGCCAGGACGTGACGTACGCGGCGTGCGTCGCCCTGGCGACCACCCGGGTCGACGTCAACTCCGCGGTGCGCAAACGCCTCGGCGCCCGCAAGGCGTCGTTCGCGCCGATGGACACGGCCGTGGCGCACACCGGCATGGAGTACGGCGGGATCACCCCCGTCGGACTGCCGGAGGGCTGGCCGCTGCTCGTCGACGCGGCCGTGGCCGCGGCACCGTACGTACTGATCGGCAGCGGCCTGCGCCGCAGCAAGCTGATCCTGCCCGGCGCCCTGCTGGCACGGCTGCCGCACGCGGAGGTCGTCACCGCCCTGGCCGGCTGACGACCGGCGTATCGTGGGCCCCATGACGGACGTGCCCCGGGAACGCCGCCACGCCTTCGGCGACGACGCCGAGCAGTACGACGCCGGCCGGCTCGGCTATCCGGAACAACTCGTCGACGACGTCCTGGACTTCGCGGGCGGTACGGCCGCGGCCCCCGCCCTGGAGGTCGGCGCCGGCACCGGCAAGGCCACGCTCGCCTTCGCGAGCCGGGGCCTGCCCGTCACCTGCATCGAACCGGACGAGCGGATGGCGCGCGTCCTGCGCCGGCGCTGCGCCGGGTTGCCGCAGGTCACCGTGGAGGTGGCCGACTTCGAGACCTGGCGACCGGGCGACCGGCGCCACGGCCTGCTGTACTGCGCCCAGGCCTGGCACTGGGTCGACCCGGGGGCACGCTGGACCCTGGCACGGGCCGCGCTGCGCCCGAACGGCGCCGTGGCCCTCTTCTGGAACCACTGGTTCCTTCAGGACGAGCACCTGGCACGCGAGCTGACCGCGGCCCACCAACGGCACGGCCTGGAGATCCCCGAGAACACCCTCCTCGACCCCCGCCCCCGCCCGGCCCATCACGGCCCCGAGGCCCGGCAGTGGCGCGAGATGGAGGCCGACGGCGGCTTCACCGACCTCGACCACCGCCTGTACACCACCCACCACCCCCGCACGGCCTCCGGCGTCGTGGGCCTGCTCGCCTCCAACTCCGGCTACCGCGTGATCGACAAGGCCCGCCGGGAACCCCTCCTGGAGGACCTGGCCCGCCTGGTGGGCGACCGTACGGTGACCGTCCGGGTGGTGACGAGCCTGTTCCTGGCACGCACGAAGAAGACATGAGAAAACCGGCCGATTCAGGATCAGGTGCGACTCGGGCCGGGTAGGAGACGATCACCGATCTTGGAGGCGACATGGCCGGATTCCTCGACAGGGCCAAGGAGCAGGCCCAGCAGGCCCTTCAGCAGGGCAAGGGAAAGGTGGAGGAGGTACAGGCGCAACGCGCGGGCGGCGAGCTGCTCAAGAAACTGGGAGCCGCCTACTATGCGGAGCGCCGCGGCGCGGGCACGGAGCAGGCCACGCAGGACGCCCTCAGCGCGCTGGAAGCGCACATCGCCACCCACGGCGACGGCTTCCTGCGCGGCTAGCGCCCCGTAAGGGGCGCGGGGAACTGCGCGACAAGCCACGACGTGCCCGCAGTCGGCCTCCCGGGGTGGCGTGTCGGCTGCAGACCGTCGCGGGCCGATCGCGCCCCCGCGGCGGCAGCCGCGGATCGGCACCGCCCCGCGCCCCTACGAGGCGCCGTGGTGGCGGTCCGCGGCTGCCGCCGCGGGGGTCGGAAGGGCGCGGTGGGCGCGCAACTGCTGGCGGCGCTTGGCGACACCCCCCGGCATGCGGTGCAGGCTGAACGAGCCGGGCTTGCGTGCCTCTCCCGCCAGGTGGCCGGGGATGCCCTTGCAGATCAATTCCTTGATCCTGGCGCCCAGGCCGTCGCCGATGTGCAGCCCCACCGCGACGTCGGACCGGTTGGCGAACTGGTAGAGGCCCGCGCCGCGGCCCAGGCTGAGGCACTGCGCGTACATCATCTGGTGGAGGTCCTGCGGCTGCTCGCCCGCCAGTCGGCTGAGCACGGTGTCGGCGGCTCGCGCGCCCAGCGGCGTCGCGTTCAGGCAGCTCATCCGCAGCGGCAGGCCGGAGGGTGCCGCCGAGTCCCCGGCCGCGACGATGCGCGTGTCGTCGACGCTCGTCAGCGTCTCGTCCGTCAGCAGGCGGCCCACGGCGTCGGTGCTCAGCCCGCTGCGCGCGGCCAGGTCGGGTACGCCGAAGCCGACGGTCCAGACGGTGACCTCGCTCGGCAGCTCACGGCCGTCGGCGAGCCGCACGGTGTCGCGGGTCACCGCCGTCGCCTTCGCGTCGGGGCCGTCGACGACCGTCACGCCGAGTGCGGCCAGCCGCTTCGCCACCGAGCGCCGGCCCCGGGTGTGCAGGTACGGACCGAGAACGCCGCCGCAGACCAGGGTCACCGCGCGACGGGCCTCCGCCAGCTCGGCGGCGATCTCGATGCCGGTGGGACCGGCACCGACCACCGTCACCGGGGCCGCCACGGGCACGACGTCGAGGACCTCGCGCAGTCGCTGTGCCTCCTCCAGCGTGGCGAGCGGGTAGGCGAACTCGGCCGCTCCCGGCACGCTCGGGTCGGCGCTGCCACTGCCCACGGCGTAGATCAGGTAGTCGTAGTCGAGCGCGCCGCCGGCCGCCGTCGTCACGCTGCGCCCGGCCGCGTCGATCCGGGTCACGGTGTCGATCACCAGCCGGACGCCCCCGGCCAGGACGTCCCGGTAGGCCACCACCGCGTCGTCGGACCCGCCCACCAGTTGGTGCAGCCGGACCCGGTGGACGAAGTCCGGGCGCGGGTTGACGAGTGTCACCGTCACGTCGTCGCGCTGGGTCAGCCGGTTGGCGGCCATCACGCCTGCGTATCCGCCACCGATCACGACCACATGCGTGTTCCCGGTCATCGCGCCTCCTCCGTGTGCGGGTGTTCGCCCACAAGACGCCGCCGGCCCAGCGGCTGTGACAGGTTGTGAGGCAGGTCACAGCACTCCACCCCGCCGAACGCACGGTGTCGCCATGCCCCGCGCCGTGAAGGGCGATGTCCGATTTCCGCCGGTGCCCGGTGCCGGGAGGGGGCACAGTGGACTTCGGGACACTGCAAGCACTCTGTGAAGGCCGATGATGACCATGTTGTTCACGACGATCGACAGCCCTCTGGGCGAGCTGCTGCTGGCCGGCGAGCGGGTGGCCGGGGCCCCCGGGGGTACGGCGCTGGCCTCTCTGTCCGTGCCCGGGCAGAAGGGCGGCGCCACCGTGGGGGCCGGCTGGGTGCGCGACGACGCGGCCTTCGCCGCCGTCGCGGAGCAGCTGGGTGCGTACTTCGCGGGTGAGCTGACCCGTTTCGACATCGCGTACGTGCCCTCCGGCTCGGAGTTCCGGCGCCGGGTCTGGGCGGCGTTGGACGCCATTCCGTACGGCACGACGCTCACCTACGGCGCGGTCGCGGACGCGATCGGCGCGCCGCGCAGCGCGGCCCGTTCGGTGGGTACGGCGATCGGGGCCAATCCCCTGCTGGTGGTGCGGCCCTGTCACCGGGTGATCGGCGCCAACGGGTCGCTGACGGGCTACGCAGGGGGTCTGGAGCGCAAGCAGTTGCTGCTGGCACTCGAAGGCATGACCCTCGGTGGCTGAGACGATGCCGTCCGAGCAGGTCCGCCGGCGGGTGGCGGCCACCGACTGGGCGGGCGTCGCCGAGGAGCTGGACGCGCACGGCTGTGCCCTGACGTCCCGGCTGCTCAGCGATGCGCAGTGCCGGGAGATCGCCGGCCTGTACGAGCGGACGGAGTTGTTCCGTACGACGGTCGACATGGCCCGGCACCGCTTCGGCTCCGGGACGTACCGCTACTTCACGCACGACCTGCATCCGCTCGTCGCCGCCCTGCGCGAGGCGCTGTACCCGCCGCTGCTGGCAGTGGCCCGCGACTGGGCGGGGCGGCTGGGCCGGCCCGCGCCCTGGCCGGACGATCTGGGCGCGTGGCTGGCGATGTGTCACGGGGCCGGTCAGGAGCGCTCGGCACAGATCCTGCTGCGCTACGAGGCGGGCGACTGGAACGCCCTGCACCGCGACGTCTTCGGCGACATGGTCTTCCCCCTGCAGGTGGTCGTCGGCCTGGACGCGTACGGCACGGACTACACGGGCGGGGAGTTCCTGCTCGTCGAACAGCGCCCCCGGGCCCAGTCCCGGGGGACCACGACGGCCCTGGTGCAAGGGCACGGGCTGGTGTTCACCACGCGCGACCGGCCGGTGCGCACCAAGCGCGGCTGGTCGGCGGGGGCGGTGCGGCACGGGGTGAGCACCGTCCGCTCGGGCCGGCGGCATGCGCTGGGCCTGGTCTTCCACGACGCGTCGTGACGGCGGCGGGCCGTGGCGGAAGGGACATCGATGAGTGTTCACGACAGCGGATCCGGCGAGCGGACCTCGCCTCTGGTCGGTGCGGAGGAGCACGAGGCGTACGGGCCGCTGCCGGTCCCCGCCCCGCACACCGCCGCCGAACTGGCCGCATTGCTGGGCCTGCTGGCCGCGTCCCGTCCCCGCGTCGCGAGCGTGGTGGTGGGCCACGGGCGGGACGACGTCTCGGCGGCCGCCGCCACGGCCCTCGCCGGTGCATGGGAGGCGCGGGGCGGGCTGGTCCTGGCGACGGTCACCTGGCCGGAGTCGGCGGCCTCGTGGCTGCGCGCGGCGCGCCGGATGACGGCGCAGCGGCCCGACGCGTGGGTGGTGGCGGGTGCGCCGGCCGGGTTCGTCCAGCTCGCGCGGCGGCTGCGGCACAGCACGGACTGGGAGCCGTCGCGCACGTACGCGTTCGGGTCGCTGGGCGATGCGCGGGTGGCCGCCCTGGCCGGTCCGGGCACGCTGGACGGCCTGCGCGGTGCGCTGGCCGACGGCGGTACGTGGCAGGTGCGGGCCGGCTGGGTGACCCGCTTCCCTCCCGGGCGATGAGGAAGGCGATGATGGGGGGATGACGACCCTCTCCGCGGTGGACCGTCTGGCCGAGCGCGCGCACGCCGGGCAGGTGGACAAGGCCGGTGCCCCTTATGTCGAGCACGTGCGCGCGGTCGCGGCCGGCCTCGCGCCGTTCGGGCCGGAGCTGCAGATGGCGGGGCTGCTCCACGACGTGCTGGAGGACACGGAGTGGACGGCGGAGGCGCTGCGGGCGGCGGGTGTCCCGGACCGGGTCGTGGCCGTGGTGGAGGCGGTCACCGACGAGCCGGGGGTGTCCTACGAGGAGAAGATCCGGCGCATCGCCCGCGACCCGGACGCCGTCCTCGTGAAGATCGCGGACAACGCGCACAACAGCCGCCCCGACCGGGCCGCTCACCTTCCGCCGGACCGGCGCGAGCGGCTGGCGGCGAAGTACGCGGGGGCCCGTGCGGTGCTGTGGCCGGCCGCCGACGCCGCCGACATCGAGGCGATCGTGCGGATCGTCAACCCCCACCTCCTGCCCGAACTCCCCCGCGGGGCCGGGCCCGTCGGCTGAGGCGGAGCGCTGATCTGCGGCAACGGGAGTGCCCTCCTCCTTGGGAACGGCATCGCCTACTCCCAGGGTCGGAGATCCCCCCAGCCCCTGCGGAGGATGTCCCACCGCGCGGCGTGGACGACCGTTGGGGCATGCACAGTTCTTCGACTTCGAGCAGGGCGGGCATGACGCGGCGCGGGGTGCTCGCGGGCACCGCGGCGTTAGGGGCGGCCGCCGTGGCGACGGCGGTCCCCGAGGCGGTGGCGGCGCCGGCTGCCGTACCGGCGTCCCCGTCCGACCCCGCCCTCGTCCGGCCGGACGACGCGCGCTATCCGTCCCTGACCCGACGCGGCACCAACGCCCGCTTCGTCGGCCGGCCCGACTACGTGCGCGTGGCCGCGAGCACCGAGCAGGTCGTGCGGGCCGTCCAGCAGGCCGTGCGCGACGGGAAGCGCATCGCCGTGCGCAGTGGCGGGCACTGCTTCGAGGGCTTCGTGGACGACCCGTCCGTGCGGGCCCTGATCGACCTCTCCCCCATGAACGCCGTCTCCTACGACGCGGCGCGGCGGGCGTTCGCGGTGGAGCCGGGTGCGCTGCTCGGCCAGGTGTACCGGCGGCTGTTCACCGAGTGGGGGGTGACCATCCCGGCCGGGGCCACCGCCGAGGTGGGGATCGGCGGTCATGTGCTCGGGGGCGGCTACGGTGCCCTCTCGCGCCGGTACGGGCTGTCGGTCGACCATCTGTACGCGGTCGAGGTCGTGGTCGTGGACGCCGCCGGCACGGCGTCGAGCGTCGTGGCCACGCGGGAGTCCACCGGCGCGCTGGGCGACCTGTGGTGGGCGCACACCGGCGGCGGGGGCGGCAACTTCGGTGTCGTGACCCGGTACTGGTTCCGTGACCCGGCGGCCACCGGGTCGGATCCTTCCCGTCTGCTGCCCCGGCCCCCGGCGTCCGTGCTGACCTTCTCCGCCTCCTGGTCGTGGAAGGACCTGGACGCGCGTTCCTTCGCCCGGCTCGTGCGCAACCACGGCAGCTGGCACGAGAACAACAGCGCGGCCGGCTCGCCGTACGCGGGGCTGTTCAGCGTGCTGATGCTCAACAGCCGCCAGGCCGGCACCGTCGACCTGGTGGGCCAGCTGGACGCGACCGGCTCCGGCGCCCGGCGGCTCCTGGACGACTACCTCGCCGCCGTCGGCCAGGGGGTCGGGGCGCGGCCCACGGTGAGTCGGCGCGAGCAGCCCTGGCTGCAGGCGAACGCCAACGTCTCGGAGAGCGCACCCGGGTCCTTCAAGGCCAAGGCGGGCTACCTGCGCAAACGTTTCACGGACCGTCAGATCGGCGTTCTGCACGAGCACCTGACGAGTGCGGCGGGCGAGAAGCTGTACGGCTCGGTGTGGCTCGTCTCCTACGGCGGCAAGGTCAACACCGTGCCGGTCGAGGCGACGGCCGTCGCCCAGCGGGACTCCGTCCTCAAGGCGGTCTACCTCACCGGCTGGGAGGACTCCGCGCAGGACAGCGGGCCCTGCCTGAGGTGGGTGCGCGAGCTGTACCGGGCCGTGTACGCCGACAGCGGCGGCGTGCCCGTACCCGGCTCGGGCAGCGACGGGTCCTTCGTCAACTACCCCGACACCGACCTCGCCGACCCCGCCCTGAACACCTCCGGGACGCCGTGGCAGACCCTCTACTACAAGGGCCACTACGCCCGTCTGCAGCGCGTCAAGGCGCACTGGGATCCGCGCGACGAGTTCCGCCACGCCCTGTCCGTCCGCCCGCCCCGCTGAGGCCATTGCCCCCGCCCCCGCTCGCCCGCCACCCTGGACTGTCATGAAGACAGCTGTGCTGCCCGTGCCGGGTGCCGAGATCGCGTACACGGTCCGCGGATCCGGTCCGCCCCTGCTGCTCGTCAACGGCGGTGACGGTGACGCGGCCATGTACGAGCCGCTGGCCCGCCTGCTCACCGAGGTCTGCACCGTCGTCACCTACGATCCGCGCGGCAACTCCCACAGCCGCCTGACGGGCCCGCCCGAGGCGCAGTGGATCGAGCAGCACGCCCAGGACGCCCGCCTGCTGCTGGAGGAGGTCGCCGCCGGCGAGCCGGCGTACGTGCTGGGCACCAGCTACGGCGCCATGGTCGGCATGGACCTGCTGGTCCGGCACCCGGACCGGGTGCGGGCGCTGGTGGCGCACGAGCCGTTCGTGGTCGACCTGTTGCCCGACGCCGATCGCTGGCACGGGTTCTTCCAGGAGGTGTACGAGCAGTACCGGCGCGAGGGCGTCGAAGCGGCGCTGAGCAGGTTCGCCGCGGCGGTCGGCGTGGAGGGGCCCCCGGAGCCCGCCGAGCATCTCCCGGAGCCCGTCCGGCAGATGCTGGCGCGCATCCACGCCAACGCGGAGACGGCCCTGGCGTACGAGCTGCGCTCCTTCGTCCGGTTCCGGCCGGACGTCGAGGCGCTGCGGGCGGCGCCGCTGACCTTGGTGGTCGGCGGCGAGGGACCGCGCACGCTCCTGCACCGGACGACCGAGGCCCTGGCCCTGCACGTCGGGACCGGGATCACGGACTTCCCCGGCGGGCACGTGGGGTACCTGACGCACCCTGCGGACTTCGCCGCGGCACTGCGGGGGGTGTTCGGCATCTGAGGCACCGGAGGAGGGTGGTGATGGAGGACATTTCCGGCGCGGGGTGGGCTCACGGCGTCTGCTTCCCGCCCTTTCAGGGCCGGGTGCCGACGCCGGTGCGGATCTCGCGGACCCGGCCTCCCGGTGTCCTCGCCGCGAGCGGCGGCGTGGGGCCGCCGCTGCCGTCGCGCAGTCCCTCGATGCACTCCGCCACCGCCTCGACGGCGGTGAACCGCGGTCGCCAGCCCAGCTCCCGTGCGGCGCGCGTGCAGTCCATCAGCGGCAGGCGCAGCACGGCGTCGAAGAGGTCCGGGGAGGCGGGCACGGCGTGCAGCCGCCAGGCGGCGGCCAGCGCGGGCCGCAGCAGCCGCAGCGGTACGCGCCGTACGCGCGCCTTCCACATGCCGGCGAGGACCTCGGCGTCGATCGGTGGCCCTGCGGCCAGGTTGAACGCTCCGCGCACGTCCCGGTCCAGGACGAGCCGGTAGGCGTCGGCGACGTCCGCGGTGTGCACGGCCTGGAAGCGCAGACCCGGGACGTCGGGGACGAACGGCAGGAGCTCGGGGTGGACCAGCGCCCGGGGCAGCAGGGGCCCGGCGAACAGCCGGCGCTGCTCGACGGCGGCGGTGCGCTGGAAGACGAAGGCCGGGCGCATTCTGACCACCCGGACGCCGGGGTGGCGCTGTTCGAAGGCGTCCAGGACCCGCTCCAGGTAGGACTTCTCGCGGATGTAGGCGGCCCCCGGCCAGCCGTGGGTGGGCCAGTCCTCGCCGACCGGGCGGTCCTTGGGACCCGGCGAGTAGGCGCCGACGGAGGAGGTGTGGACGAGCAGGGGGACGCCGGCGGCGGCGACGGCGTCGAAGACGCGCAGGCTGCCCAGGACGTTGGTGCGCCAGGTCAGGTGCGGGGTGTGCGTGGGCTGGAACAGCCAGGCCAGGTGGATGACGGCGTCGGCGCCGCGGAAGAGCTCGGTGAGGTCGGTGCGTTCGTCGCCGAGGTCGACGCCGACCCAGGTGGTCCGCTCCGGCAGCCACGTCGGCACCCGCCGGGCCAGCCCGGTCACCGACGCGATCGCTTCGTCGGCGGCCAGGGCGCGGACGATGCCGGTGCCCAGGTTGCCCGTGGCCCCGGTGACGATCACGCGGGTGCCCGCTGCTGCGGTGCTCATGGCTCTCCCATGGGTCGTGGCGGTACGTCCCGGCGTCCCGGTAGCCGGGTATCCGTTGCGCCCGCGCCTATGCAGATGTGCCTCTGCAGATGTCCTGGCGGACGTCCCGGCGGACGCATTCCGCTCCTGCCCCGTCAGTAGCGCAGCAGCACGCCTACGCCGTCGTGCAGGGGCAGCGTGTCGCGGGGGACGACGACGAGTTCGGCGCCCGTGCCGACGGCGGCCCACAGCAGGGCGTCCTCCGCCGTCTCCCGGCGCACGGTGGGTTCGCCGAAGGCCCGCAGTTCCTCGGCGGACAGGGAGATCCGGTGGGGCTCGGTGCCGGTCCAGACGGGGGCGGGCAGGTTCACGGGGGTGTTGACGAGCAGGGCCTCGGCCCGGCCCTGCTGCAGGGCGGCGGCGACGGCGGTCAGGCCGTCGGACGCCTCGGGCCGCTGCGCGCGCTGGGCCCGGTGGCGGTCGAGGAGCTTGTGGTCGCCGGTGCTCAGGCGATCGGCGAGCAGGCCGCGCAGCTCGTCCTCGAGCAGGGCGCGGCCGGGGCCCGGCCGGGGCGGCATCTCCTGCGCCGTGGCCACGCTGCGTACGGTGATCAGGTGGTCGCGTACGCGCCGGGGCAGGTGGCCCACCAGCACTCCGCGCGCCCACTCGGCCTCCGCGCCGGCTTGCACGACGATCACCTCGGCGTCGCCGCCGCCGGCCAGGTCCTCCAGGTGCCGGGCGATGTCGGGGGCCTGCTGCGGCCAGTCGCCGGCCGGGAGCCGGTGGGTGGTCGCGGGGCCGGGGACGACCCTGCTCATGGGCCAGCGCCCGCTCTCCACCTCGACGAGCACCTCCTCGGGCTCCTGCGTCAGGTGGTCGATCGCGACGGCGGCGTAGGGGATCTCGGGGGCGTGGTGGACGGCCAGGGGCAGGGCGTGCGGCAGCGGGCCGAAGCGTGCGACGTCGCGCCGTGGGGGCTCGGGAAGTTCCTCCAGGAGGACGAGGCGGCCGCGGGCCGCGAACAGGGCCTGCCCGTGGCGCCCGGCCACGTCGCGGTCGGCGCCCAGGACGTCGGCGAGGGCGTCGACCGTATCGCCCTCCGCGCCGCCGGCGACGAGGTCCTCGCGCAGGTGGCGCCAGCGCAGGGCGATGGCCCGCTCGGGGTCGTCGATGTCCTGGGAGGTGTCGAGGTAGACGCTCGCCCAGGGGCCCGGCTGCTCGTAGAGGCGGTCGAGGAACGACAGCTTCACCGCGGCCTCCTACGGCCCGTGGCCGGCGGCGCCGTGGCCTGCGTAGCCCTCCGCCTGGGTGGTCTCGTCGGCCACGCGGACCCCGTAGCGGTAGGCGAGCTTGCCGCCGAGGTAACCGGAGATGCCCAGCAGGGCCACGGCGACGGCGGACAGGGCGAGCATCGCGGGCCGTACGGCCTGGGCGGGCGGCTGGGCGGCGCGGCGCCAGGCGAAGTCGCCGGCGTAGGCGAGGGTCACGAGCAGATTCAGGGCCATGTGGGTGACGCCGACGCGGAAGGCCGGGGTGCCGGAGGGGATGCCCCGCAGGTCGAGGAGGCCCACCAGCGCCGCGGCGAGGGCACCGATCACGCCCAGGGCGATCAGCCACTGGGAGCCGCGGGTGAGGAAGCCGGGGTCGCCGGTGAGGTGGGAGGCGATGTCGAAGACCAGGCTCGCCACCCACGCGCCGATCGGCACGGTGATCAGGATCGGATGGAGCGGATGCCCGTACGGGCCGGCCAGGACGGGGCTGACCGGCTCTTTCGCCCTGCGCTGTGCGTCCGTGAGCATGGCGGCCTCCTGACTCCCCCGGCCGTTGCGCGGGGGGTCCTCACCCGCCATTGTCGCGGCCGGTTCCCCGGACCGCTCAGGGCAGCAGGCGCTGCTCCTTGGCCACCGCCACCGCGCCCGCCCGGGTGTCGACGCCGAGCTTGTCGTAGATGCGGCCCAGGTGGGTCTTGACGGTGGCCTGGCTGATGAACAGGGCCCGGGCGATGTCGCGGTTGCCCAGGCCCTGGGCGAGCTGGGCGAGGATGTCGAGTTCGCGGGCGGTCAGGGTGGGGCGGGCGGCGCCGCGCAGCCGGCTCATGACGCGGCTGGCGACGGGCGGCGAGAGCGTGGTGCGGCCCTGGGCGGCGTCGTGGAGGGCGGCGAAGAGCTCCTCGGGGCGTTCGGCCTTGAGCAGGTAGCCGGTGGCACCCGCGGCGATGGCGCGGGTGATGTCGGCGTCCGTGTCGTACGTGGTGAGCACCAGGACGTGGATACCGGTGGCCGCGATGCGGCGGGTGGCCTCGACCCCGTCGATGCCGGGGCCGAGCTGGAGGTCCATCAGCACGACGTCGGGCCGCAGCCGGGCGGCCGCGGCCACCGCCTCCTCGCCGCTGCCGGCCTCGCCGACCACCGTGAAGCCGGGTTCGCTGCCGAGCAGCGCGAGCAGGCCGGCGCGTACGACGGCGTGGTCGTCGCAGAGCAGGACGCGGACGGGGGCTGGTGTCATGGCGTGGTGTCCGTGGGGTGCAGGGGGACGGCGGCGGACAGCACGGTGCCCTCGCCGGGCGCCGTCTCGATCGTCAGGGCGCCGCCCAGTTGCCGGGCCCTGGCGCGCATCGCGGGCAGGCCGTGCCCCCGCGCGCCGGGGGCGCCGGCGGCCCGGGCGTCGAAGCCGCGGCCGTCGTCGGCGACGTCCAGGACCACCTGGTCGCCGAGGAAGGTCAGGGTGAGGGTCGCCGTGGTGGCGCCGGCGTGTTCGCGGACGTTGGCCAGGGCGCCCTGGGCGATGCGCAGCAGCGCGGAGGAGACGCGCTCGGGCAGCGGCCGGGCCGGCGTGCCCTCGATGTGGCAGCGGACGGCGAGGCCCTTGGTCTCCTGCGCCTCGCGTGCGGCCAGGGCGCGCAGCGCCTGCTGGAGGGTGCCGCCGCCGGCGAGGTCGGCGGGGGCGAGGTCGCGGACAAAGCGGCGGGCCTCGGCAAGGTTGCGGCCGGCGATGGAGGCGGCGGTACGGACGTGCCGGTGGGCGGCCTCGGGGTCCGCCGTCCAGACCCGGTCGGCCGCCTGCAGCAGCATCTGCTGGCTGGACAGGCCCTGGGCGAGGGTGTCGTGGATCTCCATGGACAGGCGCTGACGCTCGGCGAGGGTGCCCTCGCGGCGCTCGGTGGCGGCCAGCTCGCGGCGGGTGCTGATCAGGTCGTCGATCAGCCGGCGCTGGTGGTCGGACTGGCGGCGCATGTGGACGAAGACGGCGGTGGCGATGGCGGCGACGGCGGGCGGCGCGAGCACCAGGTTGGGGTCGAAGCCGCCGGGCGAGAGCTTGAGCTGGGCACCGACCACGAAGGCGGTGAGGACGGTGACCAGGGCGAGGGCCGTGCGCGGCGGCAGGGTGTGCAGGCCGGTGAAGAACAGGGGCACCGCGCACCAGGCGAAGCTGGGCGCGAGGACCACCAGCACCATCCAGACCGCCACCACCGCACCCAGCCACACCACCCGGCGCGGGGCGGTGCGGGCGAACGGCGCCGGGCCGAGCACGTACAGCAGGGCCAGTGCGGCGCACAGTCCGATGATCCACGGGGTGCGGGGTTCGCCGGGGTGCCGGATGAGGAACCGCGCCAGCGAGGCGCCGAGGAGGAGGAAGAAGGCGGCGTGCATGACGCGGCGCAGCCGGCGCTCGCCGAAGGCGGCGGCCTCCTGCGCGGCGGGGCCCGGGGTGCCGGAGGGCACGGAAGCGGCGCCGGCGCGTGCCGGCGTCCCTGTCCTTGCCATCGGCCCCTCCTCGACCTACGGGTGCCCGCCCATGGTCACCCGCGGGGCCCATCCTCGCATCAACCGATCGGACGACACGGGGGTCGGCCGTTGCGCTCGCCAGGAGCAGCCGCCGGGTCGAGGCGCGGGCCCCGGTGGGGGCCGGAGGATCGAGCCATGAACACCAAGAAGAAGCTCCTCGCCACCACGGCCGCCCTCGTCGCCGCCGGCACCGCCGCGACCGTCGGCGCGGTCGCCGCCAGCGCCGCCGCCCCCGAGGCGGGTACGAAGACCACGGTGCAGGCCGACGCGGCCGACGGGAACCTCGTGCAGTCCGCCCACCTGTCCGTCGCGGCCGCCACCAAGGCCGCGCAGGCGGGCCTGGCGGCCGCCGCGAAGGAGGGCCAGAAGGTCTCCGTCGCCGTCGTCGACCGCAACGGCAACACGATCGTCACGCTGCGCGGTGACGGGGCGGGACCGCAGTCGTACGCCTCGGCCGAGAAGAAGGCGTTCACCGCCGTCTCCTGGAACGCCCCGACCTCCGTCCTGGTCGGCCGCCTCGCGCAGACCCCGAACCTGAAGGACATTCCCGGCACCCTGTTCCTGCCCGGTGGCGTCCCCGTCCAGGCCAAGGGCGCCCCGGTGGCGGGCATCGGCGTGGCGGGCGCCCCCAGCGGCGACCTCGACGAGAAGTTCGCCCGCGCCGGCGCCGCGGCGCTCGGCCGGTAACACCGCACCGCACGGCCCGCCGGCGGGAGTTTTGCCGGCGGGCCGCCGCGTCCCGACGCGCCGCCTGCCGCTGCGGGTCATCCCCGTATCCGGCGGCGTACGTACCACAGCCCTGCCACGAGCAGGGACATCGCGACGAGGACAATGGCGGCGGTGCCCCAGAAGCCGCCGGCCAGGCGCTCGCCCGCCAGGGCCACCGCGGCGGCGGCCGCGACCGGCACCAGCGCCAGGGCCACCAGGCGCAGGACGACCGCGACGCCCGCGATCCTGGGCACGTGGGGGAACGAGCGCCGGTGCCGCAGCGCGTCGCCGGCGGCGCCCGGGGTGTAGTACTGCAGGGCCTTCGCCCCGAGGCGCAGGGTGTTCTGCCGGTAGATCACGGCGAGTGCCGGCACCCAGATCAGGGGCAGCACCATGCCCAGGAGGAACAGCGCCGCGATGACGGCGGTGGAGACGATCCGCCGCGCCCTGCTGCGCTTCTCGCCGCCGCCCGTGATGCCGAGGATCGCCGCCATCCGCACGACCAGGGACCAGCGGGCCCGCCGGGGGATCCGGCCGCGGCCGCCCGGCGGATGCCGCGGCACCCCGGCGAGCGCCTTGCCGGCCGCCTCGACGGAGGGGTGGACGTCCTGCAGGACCAGCAGGTCGGCGGCCCGCTGCTCGCTGCGCGGGTCGTGGCCGGCGAGGTCGGCCAGCTCCAGCACCATCCGGGCCTGGGAGAGCAGGGCGGCCACGAAGGCCAGGGGCACGAAAACGACGAACGGCCCTCCCAGCACGGCGCCGTCGGCGATGGTCGTCCGGGTGCCGTGGGCGACGGCGTCCCCGGCGAGCTCGTCGTGTCCGGCCTGCGGCTTGCGCCGCCTGCGGCGGGCGGTGGCCGCAGCGGCCCGCGGTCCGAACCTGCGGACCGCGAAGAGGGCCAGCTGTTCGGGCATGTGCTGCGGGTCGGCCCAGATCATCGGCAGCAGGGCCTGGGCCTCGACCGTCACCGACTCGTCCGCCACGCACCCCACCGTCGGCGCCGCCGCCCGGGCGCCGCCTCACCCGTTGCGGGTGAGCGCGGCGGCCTGTGCGGGGGCGACCATGGGGGCACGGTCGCGCACACGCGAGGAGGGTCGCCGTGCACGTCGCCCCGCACGGACGCCGAGGACGGCGCCGGTCCGCACGCCTGGCGGTCGCAGCGGTCGTGGCGGCGGTGGTGCTGCTGGTGTCCGTCGCCGGTGCAAGGGCCGTGGCGCTGGTGGCCGTCGGGCTGGTGGGGTCGGCGCTCACGGCGGCGGCGGCCTGGTGGGCGCTGAGCCGCCGGGGCGCGGTGCGGGGCATCGCGGTGGTGCTGGGCGTGGCCGGGCCGGTGGCGGTGCTCGCGGCGTACGTGGCGGCCGGGCTGCTGTGGCTGGTCCTGCTCTCGCTGGGCCTGTGGGTGCTGGCGGCCGTGGCGGGGTGGGCGGCGCTGCGGGCGGATGCCCCGGTGTCCGCGGGGCGGCGCGTTCCTGCGCCGCGGCATCCCTGGTTCGTGATGAATCCGCGGTCCGGCGGCGGCAAGGTCGGCCGGTTCTCGCTGGTGGAGCGGGCCCGGGCGCTCGGCGCCGAGGTCGAGGTGCTGTCCGGGCCGCACCCCGTGGACGTGGCCGGGTGCGCCCGCGACGCCCTGGCCCGCGGCGCCGACCTGCTGGGCGTGGCCGGCGGTGACGGCACCCAGGCACTGGTGGCGGGCGTGGCGGCGGAGCACGGGGTGCCCTTCGTGGTGGTACCGGCCGGTACCCGCAACCACTTCGCCCTGGACCTCGGGCTCGACCGTGACGACCCGTCGCGCGGCCTCGATGCGCTCACCGACGCAGTGGAGCTGCGCGTGGACCTCGCGCGCGTCGGAGGCCGCGTCTTCGTCAACAACGCCTCGTTCGGCGCCTACGCGGAGGTCGTACGGAGCCCGGCGTACCGTGACGACAAGGCCGGCACCGTCCTGCGACTGCTGCCCGAGGTGCTCGCGCACCATCGCGGGCCGCGCCTGACGGTCACCGCCGGCGCCGTCCGCCTCGACGCGCCGCAGGCGGTGCTGGTCAGCAACAATCCGTACCGGGTGGGCGACCGTGCCGGTCTGGGGCGGCGCGACCGGCTCGACGGCGGGGTGCTGGGGCTGCTGGGCATCACGGTCGACAGCGCGGTGCAGGCGGCCGAGTTGCTGCGCGGCCGGCGCGCGCCCGGGCTGGCCGTCCTGACCTGTCACGAGGTGGTGGTCGACGCGGACGCCCCGCACGTGCGCGTCGGCGTCGACGGGGAGGCGCTCGATCTCCCCACGCCCGTACCGTGCGTGACGCAGCCGGGCGCCCTGCGGGTCCGGGTGCCGCGCACGCGCCCGGGCGTGCCGCCACCGCGACCGCGGCTGGAGTGGCGGCAACTGCTGCAGCTGGCCTTCGGCCGCGCTCCCGCCTCAGCCGCGCCCGGCGGGAGCGCGGCCGAGCGCTGACTGCACGGCGCCGACGACGACGTGCGCGGCGACGCCCAGGAGCAGGATGTCGCCGGCCATCTGCACCATCGTCACGATCCGTGCGGCGTCGGTGTGCGGGGTGATGTCGCCGAATCCGACGGTGCTGAAGACGGTGAGGGCGAAGTAGAGCGCGCCGGTGCGGGTGAGCGGCTCGGTGAAACTGCCGGGCCTGGCCTGCTCGGTGAGGTAGTAGGTGGCCGCGAAGAGCAGCAGGAACAGCGGCACGGTGGCGGCCAGGGACTCCACGGCCCGCAGCCGGGGCCGCGAGGAGCGCAGGATGCTGCGCACCTGCCAGGTGAACAGGGCCGTCACCCCGGCCAGTCCCAGCACCAGGCCCACGGCGGCGCTGCCCTCGAACCTGTGGTTCAAGGGCAGCAGGTAGTAGGCGAGGACCAGCCCGGTGGCCGTGGCCAGCGGCCGCAGGGCCGCGCTCACCGGCCCGCGCCGGCGGCCGGGCGTCCGGCGGGCAGCCGGCGGGTGAACGGGAAGGCCAGCAGCGGGACGGCGGCGGCCGCCAGGACGGCGGCCTTGAGGCTGTGCAGCTGTGCGGTGGCGTAGGAGTCGACGAGCGCGTCCGCCTCGGCCGGGGGCAGGGCGGCGCGTCGGGCCGTGGCGCGCACCTGGTCGGTGCTCACGAAGCTCACGCCCGCCTCCATGGCGACACCGGCCTGCTGGCGCACGGCTGCCGAGATCTTCGGGTTGCTCTCGATCTGCGTGGTGAAGGCGTGGACCAGGGCGCCGATCAGCAGGGAGCCGATGAGCGCGGTGCCCACGGACGAGCCGAGGTTCTGGGCGGTGTACTGCAGGCCGCCGACCTCGCTGCGCTCCTGCTCCCCCACGGCGGACTGCACGATGTTGCCCAGCTGCGAGGCGAGCAGGCCCATGCCGATGCCGAGGAGGGCCATGGCCAGGCCGAAGGAGAGGTTGTCGATCGCGGGTTCGATGGTCGCCAGGAGCCACCCGGCCGCCGCGACGAGCACCAGCAGGCCGCAGCGCACCACGGTCCGCGGGGCGGCGATGCGGCCGAGCAGCGGGCCGGTCATGGCGGACAGCAGCATGGTCACCGAGACCGGCAGCAGGCGCAGGCCGGTCTGGAAGGCGTTCAGGCCCTGCACGACCTGCAGGTAGAGCGGGATGACGAAGAACAGGCCCAGCAGCACCAGGTTCTGGCAGAGCAGCATGGAAAGTCCCGAGCGCAGCGGGGGGTTCTCGAACAGCGCCAGGCGCACCAGGGGTTCGCCGCCGCGGGCCTGCCGTCGGCGTTCCCAGGAGCAGAACAGCCACAGCAGGACGGCCCCGGCGCCGACGGCGAACAGCGTCGGGGAGAACCCGAGGACGGTGAAGGGCGGGTTGCGGGGATCGAGCCAGCCCCAGGAGCTGCTCTGCAGAACGCCCACGACGACGAGGGCGAGGCCGGCCGCGGAGAGCACGACGCCCACGTGGTCGAGTGCGGTCCTCGGGCCCGGAGGGACGTCCGGGACCCAGGACAGCAGGCAGAGCATGACGACGACCACGACGACTTCCCCGGCGAAGACCAGCCGCCAGGTCAGGTACGTCGTCACCCAGCCGCCCAGGAGCGGTCCGACGGCGATGCCGGCGCCGGCGAGGCCGCCGATGACGCCGTAGGCGACCGAGCGCTCCCGGCCCCGGTAGGCCCCGGCGACGAGGGCCGCCAGGGCCGGCAGGACCAGGGTGGCGCCCAGGCCCTCGACGACCGACCAGCCCAGGGCCAGCACCCACAGGGCCGGTGCCAGGGCGGTCACGGCGGATCCCGCCCCGTAGACCACCAGCCCGGCGGCGAAGGTGCGGCGGCGCCCGAAGGCGTCCCCGAGCTTGCCTCCCGTGATCATGAAGGCGGCCATGACCAGGGTGTACAGGGTGATGACGCCCTGGATCGCGGTGACTTCGGTGTCGAAGTCCTCGACCAGCTTGCTGATCGAGACGTTCATCACCGAGGTGTCCAGGACCATCAGGAACTGTGCCGTCCCGAGCACTGCCAGGGGCCGCCATCTCTTCACGCCTGCGCCTTCCCGCCGTCCGGTGCGCGGGCGGCCGCTCGTTGGCACCTTAGGACGGCGCGGCGGCGAGCCGGTGCCTTGGGCGTGCGGGTGTCACCCGGCCGGACCGCAGCGCGGGCCCGGGTGGCAGGGGTGCGATCAACGGCCGGGGCGGTGACCATGGAGGCTGAGCGGTCACATGGAGGCGGCCCGGACCGGGACGGACGGATGGGCCCGGCACCGGGTCGTCTCCCCACGGTGGTGAGGCCATGCCCGCGAGGGAGCGGCCGGCACAGGGGCCGGTGCTGTCCTGGTCCGGCGATCCGCTGCTCGCGGCGAAGTTCGCGCCGCCGGCGGTGGCGCCCGCGCTCGTCGCCCGGCCGCGGCTGACCGACGCTCTGAGCGCGGCTGCGCAGGGGCCCTTGACCCTGGTCACCGGCCCCGCCGGGGCGGGCAAGAGCACGGCGTGCGCGGGGTGGTCGTGCGCCGGCGCGGCGCCCGGGCCGGTGGCCTGGCTGACGCTCGATCCCGGTGACGGGGCGCCGGGCGTTTTCTGGAGCTACGTCCTCGAGGCGCTGCGGCGGGCCGTGCCGGGGCGCCTGTCCGGGCTGCCGGTGCCCGCCTGCCCCGGCCGGGTCGCGTCCTCGCTGCTCGTACGGCTCGCGGCGGCGCTGGAGGGCCTGGCGGAGCCGGTGGTGCTGGTGCTCGACGGCTTCGAGAAGGTGACGGGCCGCCAGGTGCCGGCCGGGCTGGACTTCCTCCTCGCGCACGCCGGGCCGCGGTTCCGGCTGGTCGTGAGCAGCCGGGCGGATCCCCTGCTGCCGCTGCACCGCTACCGGGCCGAGGGCCGGCTCACCGAGATCCGCGGCGCCGCACTGGCCTTCACGCCGGACGAGACGGCAGCGCTGCTGCGCGCCCACGGCCTGGGCGTGCGGGACGACGCCCTGCGGGACGAGGTCGTCGAGGGGCTGACACGGCACACGGAGGGCTGGGCCGCCGGATTGCGGCTGTGCGCCGTGGCCCTGCAGGACGCCGGGGATCCGGCCGTCTTCGTCCGGTCCTTCGCCGCCTCGGAGCGGGCGGTGAGCGACTACCTGCTCACGGAGGTGCTCGACGCGCAGCCCGCGGGCGTGCGGGAGCTGCTGCTGCGCAGCTGCATCCTCGACCGGGTCGACCCTGCCGTGGTGGACGCCCTGACCGGGCGCCCGGGTGCCGAGGCGGTGCTGGAGCGGCTGGGGCGGGACAGCGTCTTCCTGGAGATCGTGCCGGGCACGGACTGCTACCGCTTCCACCCGTTGTTCGCCGGGGTGCTCCGCAGGCGGCTGCACCGGGTGCATCCCGCGCTCGTGCCGCGCCTGCACGGGCGTGCCGCGCAGCTGCTGGCCGCGGCCGGACGGCCGGCCGAGGCGCTGGAGCACGCGGTGCAGGCCGGACAGTGGCGGTTCGCCGCCTCGGAGGCCGTACGGGGGCTGCTGGTGGCGGACCTTCTCGCCGCACCGGAGACCAGTCGCATCGAACGGACATTCTCCTGCCTGCCCGCCTCCGTCCCCGGCGCCGAGCCGGCCCTCGTGGCGGCCGCGTGCCGGCTGATCCGGCACGACGGGCCCGGATGCCGGGCCCGCCTGCGCCCTGCCGAGGACGCCGCACGGCAGGGGCGGCCGGAGGCCGTGACGCCGGAATTCCGCCTCACCCTCGCACTGCTGCGCCTGCTGAGCCTGCCGTACGGGCCGTGCGAGGGGCCGGCGGCGGGCGAGGAGGCCGCCGCCGTGGCCGCCGACCTGACGCCCCGGCCGGTGCCCGAGCACCTCGGCG
This sequence comes from Streptomyces sp. PKA51, assembly GCF_057552455.1. Lineage (NCBI taxonomy): Bacteria > Bacillati > Actinomycetota > Actinomycetes > Kitasatosporales > Streptomycetaceae > Streptomyces > Streptomyces sp. PKA51. Next base: position 30,786 of record NZ_BAAJPZ010000006.1, on the reverse strand, counting down.
CGCACCCCGGCCTGGAAGCACTGCGCCTGCGGGGGCTGGCGCGCAGCCTCCTCGGCTGCGGCCTCCTCGACGCCGCTCGCCGCACGCTCGCCGAGGCCGTCGGCGTCTGCCCGCCCGGAACGGCCGTGCACCTGCGGCACACGTGCCTCGGCCTGCTCGCGCTGGCCGAGAGCGCCGACGGCGCCCTGACGGCGGCCGAGGACCACGCGCTGGAGTCCCTGGCGGTAGCCGACCGGCACGGCCTGCCCGCGGGCCACCGGTCGGGCACGGGGCTGCTCGCCCTGGCCGCCGTCGCCCTGGCGCAGGGGGACGCCGAGGCCGCCCGCCGCCGCGCCGAGGAGGCCACCCTGTGCCCCGACACCCGGTCGGACCCCCTGCTGCGCACCCAGGAGGCCGTCCTGCGCTGCCGCTTCGAGCTGGCGCACGGACGGTGGGAAGCCGCCGCGGCGGTCCTGGCCGGCCGGGCAGCGGACGAGGAGCCCTGGCCCGCCCGGCAGCTGGCCCTCGCCCGCGCCGGCGTGGCCCAGGCCCGCGGGGACCACCCGGCGGCCGTGGCGGCCCTGCGCGGCGGCACCGGAGCGGCGGCCCTGGTCGCCCTGGCCCGCTCCCGTCTCGCCATGGGGAGCACCGGCCGTGCCCTGGCCCTGCTGGCGCGCGCGGAGAACACCGCGCACGCCGGCCTGCCGGAGCGTGTGGCCGCCCGGCTGCTGCGGGCCCAGGCGGCAGTGACGCAGGGCGAGAAGGCGGCGGCGGAGCGCCTGGTGGGCGACGCACTGGACGCCGCCCGGCCGGAACGGCTGCGCCGTCCCTTCATCGAAGCGGGGCCGTGGCTGCCGTACCTGCTGGAGCGGTCCGGCGGGGCCGGGCCGCTGCGGGCCCGCAGCGGCTGGCTCACCGAGCGGGCACCGGGCAGTGGCTCCCCCTTCCCCGGCCCCCTGCAACCGCTGAGCGCCCGCGAACGCGACGTGCTCGCCTGTGTGCAACGGATGATGTCGGCCGACGAGATCGCGGCCGAGCTCGGCCTGTCGGTCAACACCGTGAAGACCCACCTGCGCAGCGTCTACCGCAAGCTCTGCGTGTCCCGGCGCCGCGACGCGGTGGAACGCGGCAGGGAACTGCGGCTGCTGTGACGATCCTGCACGCCGATGGCGTGCCACCTGTTGCGGGTGGTGCGGGCGCACGTCCCCGGCGCGCACGGTGAGGGGGAAGGCGACCGGACCGGCAGTGGGAGCGGCATGGACATGCGCTACGAATTCCGCGTGAACGGCATCGTCTCCCGCCTCCTGGCGGAGACGTTCCCGGAACTGGACCTCCGCCCTGCGCCCCGGCAGACGCTGTGCATCGGCAGGGTCATGGACGAGGCACACCTGTACGGGCTCCTCCTGCGCTTCCAGGACCTCGGCCTGCGCGTGGAGGAGATGCGGCGCCTGCCGGAGGAATAGGCCGTGTCCGGCGGATCGTCGTCACGCGCCACCACGGCGCCCCGTAGGGGCGCGAGGAACCGCGCGACAAGCCACGACGCGCCCGCAGACAGGGTGCCGTGCTCCGCCCGGGCCCCGGGTTGGCGCGTCGACTGCGGGCCGTCGCCGGCCGATCGCGCCCACGCGGCGGCAGCCGCAGATCGGCACAGCCCCGCGCCCCTTACGGGGCACTGCATGATCCGCCGGACGGGCCCTGACGGCACCCGCTCCCCTCACCCCCGGCGGGTGATCCCCCGCGCGGGGCGCGGGAGCACCCTGGCAAGTCACGGCGAAAGGAATGGGCCATGACCGAACCTCCGCTCAGCCCCGCCGAGGTCCAGGAGTACCGGCGGCTGCGGGACCGCGAACACCTGCGGCACCGGCGATTGCGTTATGCCGTGACCGCGGTGCTGCTGATCGTGGCCTTCGTGCTCTCCCCGCTCGCGGTGGTGGCGACCTGGGCCCACACCCAGGTATCGGACACCGACCGCTATGTGCAGACCGTCGCGCCGCTGGCCAAGGACCCCTCCGTGCAGAAGACCGTGACGGACCGGCTCACCGCACGGGTGATGGACAACGTGGACGTGAACGCCATCACGGACGCCCTCAGCAACGCCCTGGCCAAGACGAACGCCCCGCCCCCGGTCGTCGACAAGTCGCACCTGCTCGCCGGTCCGCTCAAGAACGCCATGACCGGTGCGGTCCACGACGTGGTCAACAAGGTGGTCACGAGCGACCAGTTCGCGCAGGCATGGGACGGCGCCAACCGCAGGGCCCACGCCGCCGTCGTCAAGACGCTCACCGGCGAGGGCAACAGCGCCGTGCAGGCGAAGGGCGACGCGGTCGTCCTCGACCTGGGCACCGTCGTGGACAAGGTCAAGCAGAAGCTGGTCGACGAGGGCTACCAGAAGGCCTCGGCCATCCCCGATGTCGACAAGTCGGTCACCTTGTTCCGCACCGACAAGCTCGACGACGCGCAGAACGCCATGCAGTTGCTCGACACCCTGGGCACCTGGCTGCCCGTCGTCACGATCGTCCTCGCCGCCGTCGCCGTGTGGAGTGCGCCCGCACACCGGGTGGCGATGATGAGCGCGGCCATCGGCATCGGCGTGATGATGCTGGTGCTCCTGGTCGGGCTGGCGATCGCACGGCGCGCCTACCTCGACTCCGTCCCGCCCTCGGCCCTGCCGCCCGATGCGGCCGCCTCGATCTACGACACGTTCGTACGCTTCCTGCGCAGCAGCACCCGTACCGTCCTGGTGATCGCGGTGATCACGGCGGTGGCCGGGTACCTGTACGGCCCCGGGCGCGGCGCCCGCTTCGTCCGCTCGGTCAGTGCCCGGGGCACCGGCGCCACGGGCCGGGCGATGGCCCGCAGCGGCCTGCGCACCGGCGCGACGGGCCGCTGGCTGCAGGCGCACCGGCCCTGGACCACGGGCATCGTCATCGCCGGGGCCGTCCTGGCGCTGGTGCTGTGGAACTACCCGACGGCGGCCTGCGTGGCCCTGGTCCTGCTCATCACCGTCGTCGTGCTCGCCGTCCTGGCCGTCCTCGCGGCAGCCGGCACGGAGGACGGCACGGCGAACGACACGGCGAACGGCACGGACGGGGGCACGCCGGGCACGGTCACCCGCAACGTGTGAGGCGCCGGCCGCTCGCCGTCGCGACGCTGGAGGCATACGCAGGGGCCACTCGAATCGATCGCAGGGAAAGGTGCGGAGGGACCATGAGCGCAACCGTGTACTTGGCCTACGACTACCCGCTTCTGGGGGCCTTCTGGACGATTCTGTGGATCGTCCTGTGGGTCTGGTGGTTCATTCTGCTGTTCCGGGTGATCACCGACATCTTCCGTGACGACACGCTCAGCGGCTGGGCCAAGGCGGGCTGGCTGGTCCTCACCATCGTCCTGCCGTTCCTGGGCGTTCTCCTCTACGTCCTCGCCCGGGGCCGCAGCATGGGCACGCGCGAGCGCGACCACGTCCGGGCCCAGCAGGAGGCGGTCGACCAGTACATCCGTGAGACGGCCGGCGCCCCGGGCGCCCGGAGCCAGGTGGACGAGCTGGCGAAACTCTCGGAGATCCGCGCCCGGGGTGACATCACCGACGAGGAGTTCCGCCGGGCCAAGGAGAAGATCCTGCACTGATTTCCCGTAACCGAGCCACCAACGAGCCGAACAAAGGAGACAGGCCATGTCGTCCTCGCTCGATCCCCACACCGAGAGGTCCGCGGCAGCCGCGGCGGGACTGACGGTGTTCGCAGCCGTGATGATGCTGATCGTGGGATTCCTGGACATCTTCCGGGGCATCTCGGCGATCGTCCACGACGCGGTGTACGTCAGCACACCGAGCTACGTCTACAAATTCAGCGTGGCGGGCTGGGGCTGGGTGCACCTCTTCCTCGGCATCGCGGCGGTCATGGTGGGCGTCGGCCTGTTCAAGGTCTCCACCTGGGCCAGAGTGCTGGGCATAGCCGTCGCGGCACTCGTCCTGCTCGCCAACTTCCTCTCCCTGCCCTACTACCCGCTGTGGTCGCTCGTCGTCATCGCCCTGTCCGCCTTCGTGATCTGGGGCCTGTGCGTCGTACGCCACAAGGCATGAACCACGGGACGTCCCCGCCCTACCGGAAGGCCGCGCGGTAGGCCCGCGGGGACGTGCCCGTGTGGCGGGTGAAGTGGTGGCGCAGGGTGGCCGGGGAACCGAAGCCGGTGCGGTCCGCGATGTGCGCGACGGACAGCGCGGTGGTCTCCAGCAGTTGCTGGGCCCGGTGGATGCGGGCGCGCAGGAGCCACTGCAGCGGCGTGGTCCCGGTCTGGGACCGGAAGTGGCGGTTGAGGGTGCGGACGCTGGCGTTCGCACGGCCCGCGATGTCGGCGAGGGTCAGGGGGCGGTGGAGGTTGTCCTCCATCCAGCGCAGGACCGGCTGGAGGGCGGAGGGGTCGGCGGGCGGCAGGGGCTGTTCGATGTACTGGGCCTGGCCGCCGTCGCGCTGCAGGGGCATGACGGTGCGCCGGGCGGTGGCCGCCGCGAGGTCCGCGCCGAGGTCGCGGCGCACCAGGTGCAGGCACAGGTCGAGGGCGGCGGCCACCCCGGCCGAGGTGATCAGGGCGCCGTGGTCGACGAAGAGGACGGCGGGGTCGACGTCGATCCGCGGGTGCCGGCGGGCGAGTTCGCCGGCGTACTTCCAGTGGGTGGTGGCGCGGTGGCCGTCCAGGAGGCCGGTGGCGGCCAGGGTGAAGGCGCCGACGCACACCGACGCCAGCCGGGCCCCGCGCTCCGCCGCGCGCTGCAGCGCCTCGACGGCCGCCTGCGGGGGCGGGTCCAGGAAGCCGGCGTGGGCGGGCACGACGACGGTGCCGGCCTCCTCCAGGGCGTCGAGGCCGTACGGGGTGTGCAGGCGGAAGGCACCGTGCTCGGGGGACGTTGCGGCGCTGCCGTCCGGGGCGCAGACACGGATGTCGTAGTGCATCCGGCCCGCCGCCTGGTTGGCGGTGCCGAAGACCTGCCCGGGGACGGACAGCTCGAAGGGGACGACGCCGTCGAGTGCGAGAACGGCCACCACGGTCATGGCCAGAATTTAGCGCAGGTCGGCATTCGTGCCACTGGGCGGGGGCCCGGCAAGGCCGCAGGATCGGGGAACCGACCCGATCACGTGAGGAGTCCTTCGCATGACCCCCGTCCCCGACGACTTCGACCTGCCGCGCACGGATCTCGCCGGCCGTGCCCTGCGCTACGCCCGGGAGGTCGAGCCGGCGGTCGTCTTCCGGCACAGCGTGCGCAGTTACCTCTTCGCCCGGGCGCTGGCCGACCACCGCGGCTGGACGGCCGGGAGCGACTACGACGACGAGCTGGTCTTCCTGGGCTGCGTCCTGCACGACCTGGGCCTGTCCGAGCCGGGCAACGGCCGTCAGCGCTTCGAGGTGGACGGCGCCGACCTGGCCGTGCGCTTCCTGCGCGAGCACGGGGCGAGCGAGGAGCGGGCGGCCGTGGTGTGGGACGCCGTGGCCCTGCACACCTCGGAGGGCATCGCCTCCCGCAAGGGCCCGGAGGTCGAGCTGGCCCATCTGGGGATCGGCACCGACGTCCTCGGGCACGGCCGGGAGCTGCTGCCCGAGGGGTTCGCCGAGCGGGTGCACGCCGCCTTCCCCCGCGACGACCTGGCCTACGTGCTGACCGACCTGATCGTCGGGCAGGCCCTGGCCGATCCCGCCAAGGCCGGCCCGCTGGGCTTCCCCGGCCAGCTGCTGCGCCGTCATCTGCCGCAGGGGGCGCTGCCCGACTGGTACGACCTGATCGCGCGGGCCGGCTGGGGCGACCGGCCCGTGCAGGCAACGTCGGACAGGCCACAAGCATGAGGTGGAACGTTTTGCCGCGAACGGCTGTCTAGCCTGGTGCACACCGAAGGGCAGTGCTCTGGACGGATGCGTCCAGGCCGGAACGGCAAGCACAGAGGGAACAGCTCATCCATGGGCCTGACGAGTAGCACGCTTCTACTGTGCACAGTGGTGTGCACAGTCCTGATGTTCGCGTTCACCGTGTGGCTGTGGCCACGACTGGGGCGCCACACCTGGCGCCATGTGCTGGGGCGCGTGGCGGTGCTGGTCCTCGGCCAGGCCCTGCTGTTCTCCTCGGTCGCCCTCGCGGCCAACCGCAACTTCCTGATCTACGACTCGTGGGCGGACCTCGCGGGCACCAAGCCCCCGATGAAGGTGGCGCCGGGGGGCGGCAAGGCCGTGCAGGTCCTCGGGCGGCAGGCGCCCGAGGTGCCCGGTGGCAGCAAGCCGCGGGTGGGCGGCGTGGTGGAGAAGGTCGTCGTCCACGGCGAGGGCTCGCGCAGCGCCGCCCAGGCGTACGTCTACCTGCCGCCGGAGTACTTCCAAAAGGGCAACGAGCAGCGCAGGTTCCCCGCCGCCGTCGTCCTGACGGGCTATCCGGGCGCGGCGGAGAACCTGGTCAAGGGCCTGCGCTACCCCAAGACGGCGTGGACGCAGGCCAAGCAGAAGCGGATGCAGCCGATGATCCTGGTGATGATGCGGCCGACCGTCTCGGCGGCCAACACCCAGTGCATCGACGTGCCCGGCGGCCCGCAGGCCGAGACCTTCTTCGGCACGGACGTCGTCAAGGCGGTCGCGAGCACGTACCGCACCGGCGCCTCGCCGCACGGCTGGGCCATCGTCGGGGACTCGACCGGCGGCTACTGTGCCCTGAAGATGGCCCTGCAGCACCCGGAGACCTACGCGGCCGGCGTGGGCCTGTCGGCGGACTACAAGCCGGAGATCGACGCGGACTCCGGCGACCTGTTCCACGGGAACAAGAAAGAGGAGAAACGATCGGATCTCCTGTGGTCCCTGGACCATCTGCCGCAGGGGAAGACCTCGTTCCTGGTGACGACCTCGCGCCAGGGCGAGTCGAACTACCGGCCGACCCAGCAGTTCATCAAGAAGGTCAAGCACCCGGCCCGCGTCTCGTCGATCACCCTCGACCGCGGGGGCCACAACTTCAACACCTGGCGCCGCGAGATCCCGCCCGCCCTGAGGTGGCTCAGCGGCCGGCTCTCGGTGGACGGCCAACCGCCCGCGCCGGCAACGCACCGGTAGCGCAGCCGTACGTGCCCGCCGCGCAGGAGGCGGCGGGCACGTACGGGCCGGAGCCGGTGGGCGTCAGGTCGCGTACGCCCGGACGTTGGTGATCACACCATCGGTCCTGTTCTTGTTGAACACCCATACCGTCACGGCCAGTTCGGAGTGGGGCTCGATGCAGTGTCCCGTCCGCGGCGACTGGACGGCGATGGTGCCGTCGGCGCCGTTGTCGGTGACCGTGTACCAGTGGTCGGGGTTGCCTCCCTGGTTGAAGATGCTCCCCGGCGAGGTGACGTCGAAGCGCAGCGTCCACTCACAGATCCGCTGCTCGGTCGCCTTGAGCTTGAAGTTGTACGTCCACACGAAGCCCTCCCAGCCCGCGGGCCAGCTCTGCTGGGAGGGGCCGGTCTGCGTGTAGGTGACGTCGGTCTGCGGGGGGCCGACCCTGGTGGTGACCGAGCCCTTCTTGTGCGGCGAGGTGTTGCCGACGTTGCCGGTGTCGCTCTCGGAGGTCGCGGTGATGTCGCCGGTGAAGGTGCGGTCGATGGTTCCGGTGAGCAGCACGACCGCCTGGCCGCCCTTGGGGAAGGCGGAGAAGGGCTGCGTGAACGTGGTGCCCGACACCGTGCCCTGCTCGGCGACCACGCCGCCGGAGACCCGGGTGGCGTCCAGGTGGACGTCGCCGAGCCGCTGCATCGTCCCCGTGATCCTGGCCGTGGACAGGGCGGCCGGGCCGTTGTTCACCAGCGCCATCCGGTACGTGACCGGCTTGCCCGCATCCGCGCTCGCCGGGCCGGTCATCGTCAGCGGCACGTCGGCCTGGGCCGGCGGCGCGGTCACCGTGGTGGTGACGGAATCGGAGTAGTGCGTGGAGGTGTTGGCGACGGTCTGCGAGGTGACCGTGCCGTCGCAGGTGATGCTGCCGGTGACGCCCCCCTTGACCGTGCCGTTCAGCGGCATGGTGACCGTGGAGCCGACGGGGAGGGTGAGCAGCTGGGTGTACGTGCCGTCCTGGATGCTCCCCTGCCCGGCGCTGGCCCCGCCGGTGAACGCGAACGTTCCGAAGGCCGCCCCGGTCACCTCGCTGGGGATCTTGCCGTGGACGCGGGCGTCGGGCACGGCGTTGGGGCCGTTGTTGCGCACCTTGATCGTGTACCCGATGGGCGAGCCGGCCTGCAGCGTCTGCGGGCCCTCCATGTGCAGCGGGACGTCGGCCGGGAGGGTGACCTCCAGGTTGCGGACCTCGTAGTTGTTGGTGACGGCGCCGGTGGCGGCCGACAGCCCGAGTTTGAGCGTGGCCGGCAGCGGGACCTGTCCCGTGGCGGCGCCGAGGTCGTAGTTCTCGATCAGCGCCCGCCAGTTGTTGTTCTCGCGCACCGCGACCGTCACCTTCTTGGAGATGATCGACAGCAGGACGCGGGTCGGGGACTGCCGCGAGAGGCTGAGGGTGGGCAGGGCGGCTCCCGCGAGGTAGCGGTAGCCGTCGTAGCCGTTGCCCGAGCCGCGGATGACGGCGTTGTTCGGCCGCTGCCCCGGCCCGGTGTCGCCGGCCTGCGTCGGGTTGGAGAACGACCCGTACTGGTCGATGCCGATGCCCACGTACCCCTTGGTGACGCCGGGCGCCTTGTCCGCCTGGCCCTTGTGGTAACAGGCGTACCCCAGCGCACCGCCGGGGCCGCCCGCGCCGGTCTCCGTGCTGCCGTCGATCAGGAAGAACGACATGCCGTCGGCGACGTCACCGCTGCCTCCGTAGGCGGCGAGGTCGAACTGCACGGAGATCCCGTTGTCGCTGGGGAAGGCGCGGTCGTACAGCGCCGTGCCCGCCTGGAAGGTCCGGTTCTGCGTGAGGCTGAGCCAGCCCTGCCCCGTCATCCGTGCCGAGCCGAGCAGCTTCCAGTCGGCGGGCGTTGCGGTGCCGTCGAACGACTGCCTGTACGGGAATACCGACATTCCGGACCTCCGCTCGATGTGCGCGTCGCGCTGTGGCGCGACCGTCAGCGTGACGCTACGTCGGCCTTGCGGCTGCACACAGCGCCCTGAACCCGCCAACGACCCGTAACCGGTTATCCGGCAAAGACCGGTGGCACGGGCGGTCGGAGGGACGCTCCCCCGCGCCGTGCACGCACCGTGCAGCTGCGGCCCATGGCCAAAACGCCCCGGCCAACCGTTTCCGCGCGGGGCGCATTTCCCGCGCCCTGTCCGGAAACGCGCCACGCGCTCGTACGACAGTTCGCACAAGGCAACGGCCGGTGGTCCGGCGCGCGTCCCGGCCGTTCCCTCGGGCCGTCCTACGGTGGACGCATGAAGGGAATCGTCATCGTCTACGAGTTCGACCGGCCGGTGACCGCGGCGGACGCGGCCGCGACCGGAGCGGAGACCTCCGCTCCCAACGTGGTGCACGCGGCGCCCACCGCCCCGGGGTCCTCCTCCGCCGGGCCGCGGACGTTCTGCGGCAGGGACACCTTCGACATGAAGAGCGCTCCGTGGCAGCCCTCGGCCGACTCGTGGTACCCCCCTGAGTACGCCGACCGGGTGTGCGCCGCCTGCGACACCGCCATGGAGGACGAGTTCTGAGGCTCCCGCGCGGGTTGCGACGCTCCCGCCCGCGGCGGCGGACCGGGACACGGACGGGGCGGTGACGGGGCCGGGGCCTCATGTGCCCGGGGCGCGGGGCGGCCGACGGTAGGAGGGCAAGGCCCTTCGGGCGACGACCTCCCCGGGCCACGGCCCGTCTGCGAGCCCCGTGATGACCTCCCCGCTTCCGTCCGTGACCCTCGACCGGAGCATCGGCTCCGGCCTCGCGTCCTTCCCGCTGCAGGTACGGGCCGGGCCCGCCTCGTGGGACGAACTGTCCGGTGCGCTCGCGCGTCTGGGGGCCGAGTGCTTCGTGCTGCTGACCGACCCCGGCGTCCCCGTGGCCCACGTCGAGCGCGTGGGCCGCCTCCTGCGGGCCGCCGCTCCCACCCGCCTCGTGACGACGGCGGCCCCCTTCGCCGTCCCGTCCGGCTCGGTGGTCGTCGCCCTGGGCGGCACCGGCGTCCTCGACGCCACCGCCGCACCGGCGGCCCGCTCCGGCCGGCGTCCCGTGCTGCTGCCCACCACGCTGCCCGCCATGACGGACACCGCGCTGTCGCTGGCCGGCCCGGCCGGGCCGCGGCCGGTGCCCGCGCTGGTCCGCGCGCAGCTGGAGTTCCTCGACACGCTGGCACCCGGCGTCGTCCGGCCGGGGCTGTACGCCGTGGTGCGCAACGTCCTGTCGGTGTGCCCCGCCTCCTACGACCAGGTGGGCGCCCGGCTGCGCCCCGACGGCCGGTACGACCGGCGGGCCCTGGCCTGCTTCCTCGCCCTGTGCGCCGACGCCCGTACCACCCTGACCTGCTACGACCCGCTCGAAGAGGGGCCCGGCGGGGTGCTGCGGTACGGGCATGCGGTGGCCGGCGCGCTGCGCCTGCTCGGGGTGGGCGCGCTGCGCTACGGCGACGCCGTCGCGCTCGGCATGCTGGTGGCCGCCCGGTGCGCCCGTCGGCTGGGGCTGCTGGGCGCGGACGACGAGCGCGCCCACCGTGAGCTGCTCGCCCGCTGGGGCGCCCCCGCCGTCCTGCCCTCCCCCCTGACCGCGGACGACGTCCTGCGGGCCCTGTGGCAGCAGGGCACGGACACGGTCGGCATGGTCCTGCTGGAGGGCCTGGGCCGGCCGCACGTCCACGCGGGCCGCACGGTCACGCAGGTCGGCCGGGACGCACTGCGCTCGGGCCTGGCGGCGACCGCCCCGGCCACCGCCGCGGTGCCGGCACCCGCGGCCGGGACACGGCCGGGACCGCCGGCTCATGTGCCCGGGACGCCGGGACGGCCAGCGTGGTGAGGGACGCATCCCTCCCGGCCCCGGCCGGACCCCCGCCCTTCGTGAAGGAGACCACCGTGACCTCCGCCCCGACCTCCCCCGCCCACCACGGCCTGTTCACCTCCGGCGAGCCCGTGCGTTCCTGGACCGTGAGCACCGCCAAGCCCGTCCGCTACGAGGTGGGCTTCGCGCCGGGCCTGCTGGACCCCGCCAATCCCGCACTCGCCCGGGCCGGGGCACCGCCCGGCGGCCCGGCGCCCGCCCGCCGGCTGCTCGTCGTCGAGAGCACGGTCGACGCGCTGTACGGCGAGCGCATCCGCGCCTACTGCGCGGCCCGCGGCCTGGAGACGGCCGTCCACGTGCTGCCCGCCCACGAGCGGCTGAAGACCATGGACGCGGTCTTCTCCGTGGTCGAGGCGATGGACCGCTTCGGCGTCTCCCGCCGCAGCGAGCCCGTCGCCGCCGTCGGCGGAGGCGTGCTGATGGACGTCGTCGGCCTGGCCTGCAGCCTGTACCGGCGCAGCACCCCCTACGTCCGCGTCCCCACCACGCTGATCGGGCTGGTCGACGCGGGCGTGGGCGCCAAGACGGGGGTGAACTTCGGGTCGTACAAGAACCGCCTCGGCAGCTACCACCCGGCCGCGCAGACCCTGCTGGACCCGGCCTTCCTGCGCACCCTCGACCGGCGGCACGTCAGCAACGGCGCCGCCGAGATCCTGAAGATGGCCCTGATCAAGGACAGGGCCCTGTTCCGCCTGCTGGAGCGCTGCGGTGCCCGGCTGATAGCCGGGCGCTTCCAGGACGGGGCGGCCCGGGAGGTGCTGTGCCGGGCCGTGCACGGCATGCTGCAGGAGCTGCAGGGCAACCTGTGGGAGCACGACCTGGAGCGGATCGTCGACTACGGCCACTCCTTCAGCCCCACCCTGGAGATGCGCGCCCTGCCGGAGCTGCTGCACGGCGAGGCCGTCTGCCTGGACATGGCCCTGACCACGGTCGTCGCCGAACGGCGCGGCCTGATGCGGCCGTCGGAGCGGCGCAGGGTCCTCGCGACGATGCGCGACCTGGGGCTGCCCGTGTGGCACCGGCTGTGCACGCCGGAGGTCCTGGGCGAGGCACTGGCCGACACGGTCCGCCACCGCGACGGCAGCCAGCGCCTGCCGCTGCCCCGCGGGATCGGCCGGGCCGTGTTCGTCGACGACGTCACCCCGGACGAGCTGGCGAGCGCCGCCGGCGTCCTGAGGGACCATCACCAACGCACCGGGGAGGCCCGCGATGCGTGAGGCAGTCGTCGTCGCCACCACCGGCGACCCGGCCGACGTCTACGGCGTGCACGCCGCCGCGGGCCACTCCCGCTGGACGTGCCTGGCCCGGCGCACCGGGCTGCACGGCGACTGGGAGGCCGTCGAGTGGGCGTGGCTGCCCCCGGGCGGCGTCAGCGGCGAGCACCGGCACACCCGCACCGAGGAGGTGTACTTCGTCCTGACCGGCGCGGGCGAACTCACCCTGGACGGCCGGCCCCGGCCCGTCGCGCCGGGCACGACCGTCCTGACGGCGGCCGGCAGCCGGCACGGCCTGCGCACCACCGGCCGCACACCGCTGTCCTGGCTCGTCGTCGAGCTTCCTGTACCCCGCCCCCTCCAGGAGACCGCCATGCACGCCACCGGCAACCCCCGCAGCACCGTCGTCACCGACCTGTCCCGCAACGGCCCGCTCGATGCCTCCACCGTGCTCGGCGGCCCGCTGCGCACCGTGCGCGTCACGCGCCTGCCGCCGGGCGCCACCGGCGACTTCGACTGCACGGGCGCGGAGCACACCGTGTACGTCACCGCAGGCGCCGGCACGGCGCGGGCCGGCGGAGCGCGCGTGCCGCTCGCCCCCGGGGTCTGCCTGACTCTGCCGCTGGGCACCGGGGCCCGCCTGCGGGCCGGCGCCCGCGGCCTGGAGTACTTCCACGCCGTCCTGGCCGTCCCCACCGAGGAGCAGCAATGATCGTCCATGCGAGCCGGCAGCCGACGGTCCTCCTCGCCGCCGGGCGGGCGGGCGTCCGCATCCGCTGCCTGGCCCGGCGCGGCATGCTGCACAGCGAGTGCGAGGCCGTCGACCGGGTCGGCCTGGCGCCCCACGCGCGCTACGACCTCGCCGGCCGCGCCGGCACCGAGGCGGCCTGGTACGTGCTGCGCGGCCCGGTCACCGCCGAGGGCAGCCCGCCCCTCCCGCTGCGCGACGGCGACCTGCTCCTGGCGCCCAGGGGCGAGGACGTCGCCCTGCGCGCCGGGCCGAGGGGCGCCGAGCTGCTGTGCCTGACCCTGACCCCGCCCGCCGTCACCCGCCGTCTGCCGCCGCGCAGCCCGGACCTGACGAACGAAGTCCCGAAGGAGCCGACATGACCTCCACCGCCACCACTGCCCGCACCCGCCGCCCCGGTGTCCCCGGCGTGCGCGGTGTCCACCACGTCGCCTTCACGGTGCCCGACCTCGACGAGGCGGTCGACTTCTTCACCGGCGTCCTGGGCGCCGAGACGGCCTACCGCACCGGACCCATCGGCGACCCCGGCGGCGACTGGATGCGCCGCCAGCTCGGCGTCCACCGGCGCTGCACCGTGCACATCGCGATGCTGCGCCTGGGCCCCACCCTCAACATCGAGCTGTTCGCCTACAGCGGCCCCGGCAGGCGCCGGCGGATGCCCGGCAACAGCGACGTCGGCGGCCACCACCTCGCCCTGTGGACCGACGACTTCGACACCTCCGTCCGCCACCTGACCGCGACCCCGGGCGTACGGATGCTCGGCGAGCCGCAGCGCGTGGACGAGGGGCCCATCCGCGGCACCCGGTGGGTCTACCTCACCACCCCCTGGGGCCTGCACCTCGAACTCGTGCACGCCCCGGACGACCTGCCCTACCGGCGGCGGACCGGCGTACGGCTCTTCCAGCCGCCGGCCCCGGAGCACGGGAGCGGGCCGTGACCGGCATCTGGGGACCGGGCACCCCGCCCGTGGTCCGGGACGACGCCGCGCGCTACGCGGCCGACGTCGTCATTGTCGGCTCCGGTGCCGGAGGGGCGAGCACGGCCTGGGCCCTGGCCCGAACCGCTGCTCGCGTCCTGGTGGTCGAGCGCGGCGGGTTCCTGCCCCGCGAGGCGGCCAACTGGTCGCCGCAGGCGGTCTTCGGCGACGGCCGCTACCGCAACGCCGAGCCCTGGCACACGGCCCGCGGCCGGGCCTTCACCTCCGCCGCGCACTACTACGTCGGCGGCACGACCAAGGTCTACGGGGCGAGCCTGCCGCGGATGCGCGAGAGCGACTTCGCGGCGGTCGAGCACCTGGAGGGCACCTCCCCGGCCTGGCCCTTCGGCTACGCCGAGCTGGAGCCGTTCTACGCCGAGGCCGAGCGCCTGTACCGGGTGCACGGCCGCACCGGCCACGACCCCACCGAGCCCGCCCGCTCCGGCCCCTACCCGCACCCGCCGGTCGCCCACGCCCCGGTGATCGCGGAGCTGGAGGGCCGCCTGCGCGACCAGGGACTGCACCCCCACCCGCTCGAACTGGGCATCGACCTGGCCGACGGCGGCACGTGCGTGCGCTGCGGCACCTGCGACGGCTTCCCCTGCCGCGTCGGCGCCAAGAGCGACGCGGAGACCCGCGCCCTGCGCCCGGCCCTGCGCTCCCCCACCGTACGACTGCTCACCCACACGTACGTCACGCGGCTGCGCACCGACCCCGCCGGGCGCACGGTCACCGCCGTCGAGGCCTCGCGCAACGGCCACCCGGTCCTCATCACGGCCGGCACGGTCGTCGTCTCCTGCGGCGCCGTCAACTCCGCGGCGCTCCTGCTGCGTTCGGCCAGTGGCGCGCACCCCGGCGGGCTGGCCAACGGCAGCGGTCTGGTGGGCCGCAATCTGATGCTGCACCACAACAGCATGCTGATGGCCGTCGATCCGCGCAGCCGCAACCCCGTCGTCTTCCAGAAGACCCTCGCCGTCAACGACTTCTACCGCGCCGGGGCCCGCACGCCCCATCCGCTGGGCAACCTCCAGCTGATGGGCAAGGTCCACCCGGCGGCGATGGCCACCGCCCATCCCCACGTGCCCCGCCGGGTCCTCGCCGCACTGGCGGACCGCAGCGTCGACTGGTGGCTGATCTCCGAGGACCTGCCGAGCCCGGACAACCGCGTGCTGCTCGGCCCCGGCGGGGGCATCGTCCTCGACGTGCGTCCGGTGGGCGCCCGCGCCCACCGGCAGCTGGTCCGCGCGGGGGCGCGGATGATGCGGCGCGCCGGCTACCCGCTGGTGCTCGGCCACCGCATGGGCATCGAGCACACCGGCCACCAGTGCGGCACGACGGTGGCCGGGCGCGATCCGGCCACCTCGGTGCTGGACCCCTTCTGCCGCAGCCACGAGGTGCCCAACCTCTTCGTCGTGGACGGCGGGTTCTTCCCCTCGTCGGCCGCCGTCAACCCCACCCTGACCATCGTCGCCCAGGCCCTGCGCACGGCCCGCCTGGCCGTGCTGCGGCCGTGAGCGCATCCGAGGAGCCCGTCATGTCACTGCACCGTCTGTCCTCCGTCACCATCGGGGTCCCCGACCCCGCCGCAACGGCCCCCTACTACGCGGAACTCGGCCTGCGCCGGGACACCCACGGCTGGTTCTCCACCCGCGACGGGGGCCGCCAGCTGCGGATCGTGCCCGCCCCCACCCGCCGCCTGGTCGAGATGCGCGTCGGCGTCGACGACCCCGACGACCTGGCCGCGGCCGCCGCCCGGCTGGGCCGCATGGGCGTGGCCGCCGTGCGCGGGCCCGGCGAGCGGCTGACCGCCGCCGACCCCGCCACCGGGGCGCGCGCCGTGCTGCAGGTCGAGCCGCGCCCGGCGGTGCCGGCCGCGCCGCCCACCCCGTACAACGGGCCCGGGCGCGCGGAGCGCACCGCCGGCCGGGCCCCGGGCGTGGTGCGCGCGCACCCGGTGCGGCCCAGCAAGCTGGGCCACGCCGTGCTCGGCACCCCCGAGCCGCCGACGACGGCGGCGTTCTTCGGCGACGGCCTCGGCTTCAAGGTCAGCGACTCCCTCGGCGACGCCGGGGCGTTCCTGCGCTGCTCGACCGACCACCACAACATCCTGGTGCTGGCGGCGCCGGTGCCCTTCCTGCACCACACCTCCTGGCAGGTCGACGACGTCGACGACATCGGGCGCGGCGCGATGGCCATGCTCCGGGACCACCCCGAGCGGCACATCTGGGGGTTCGGCCGGCACCACATCGGGTCCAACTTCTTCTGGTACCTCAAGGACCCGGCGGGCAACTTCACCGAGTACGACTCCGACATGGACTGCATCGTCGACGACCAGCTGTGGGATCCGGAGGTCTTCGACGTCAACGAGAGCTTCTTCAGCTGGGGGCAGCCGCCCCCGCCCTCGTGGATCGCGCCCGAGGACCTCGCGGCGCTGATGACCGGCACGCACACCGCCCGCTGAACCGCACGCGCGGCCGCCCGGGGCGAGCAACAAAACGAGAGATCGCCCCGGGCGGCGGCTAGCGTCGGTCTGTGAGACCGCAAGACGAGGACGCCGTCATGCCCCGTGTCCTGATCGTCGACGACCATCCGCTCTTCCGCGACGGCCTGCGGACGGCCCTGGAGGCCACGGGCGGCGCCACCGTCGTCGCCGAGGCCGCCACCGCCGGGGAGGTGCTCGACGCCGTGGCCCGCGAGCGTCCCGACGTCGTCGTCATGGACCTGGCCCTGCCCGACGGCTCCGGCATCGACGTCACCCGGCAGCTGGCGCAGCGCCACCCCGGGCTGCCGGTGCTGATGCTGACCATGTCCGACGACGACGGCAGCCTGCTGGCGGCCCTGCAGGCCGGTGCCCGGGGCTACCTCGTCAAGGGGGCGGGCGCCGGCGAGGTGCTGCACGCGGTGCGCACGGTGGCCGCCGGCGGCGCGGTGTTCGGCCCTCGGACGGCGGCCCGGCTGACCGCGCTGCTGCAGGAGGGCCGGCGGCACGACGCCGAGCGGCTCTTCCCGGCGCTGACGGCGCGGGAGACCGAGGTGCTGCAGCTCATCGCCCGCGGGCTGGACAACCGGCACATCGCCCGGGAGCTGGTGCTGTCGGAGAAGACGGTCCGCAACCACGTCACGCACGTCTTCGACAAGCTCCAGGTGACCACCCGCGCCGAGGCCGTGGCCCGGGCACGGGACGCGGGCCTGGGGGACGAGGACTGACGGGCCGCGCCATGGCCCAGAACGCAGCCGGGCGCACCGGGCGCGCACTGACCTTCGGGGCGTACGGGCTGACGGTGGCCGCCGCGGTGCTCTGGGCCGCCCTGGCCCTGGCCCACCTCCACGACGCGCGGCTGGCCCCGTACATCGTGCAGCGGGGGCCGTCGGTGGTGGCCGCGACGGGCGTGGTCCTGCTGGGGTCGTTCATGGCGGCCCATCGCCCGCGCAGCGTGCTGGGCCCGCTGCTGATCGTGCCCGGGACCGCGAACGTCGTCTCGGACGCCGCGACGCTGGCCGCCTCCATCGCCTCCGTCCCCCGGGCCGGCAGCGACGCGCTGGCCGCCTTCTCGGTGGCCTCCTACGCCATGGCGGCCTTCACCTTCTACGTGCTGCCGCTGTACCTGCCGAGCGGCGAGCTGCCCCGCCTGCGGATCTGGCGCCCGTACGTGGCGCTGCTGGCCGCCTGGAGCGTGGTGCACGCCTTCGCCGACCGGATCGCCGCGCGCACCTACACGCTGCCCGACCCCACGCTGGACGACGGCTGGGGGCGCCTGCGGTCGTTCCTGACCGACCACGTGCCCGTCGTGCTGCCCATGACGGGCATTCTGCTGACGAGCCTGACCGTGATGGTCGTGCGGTGGTGGCGGGAACCGGACCCGCGCCAGATCGTGCCGATCGTGCCGTACCTGCTGTGGCTGGTGATCGTCTACGTCAACCACGTCGTGCCGCTGAAGGGGGCGCTGTGGTCCCTGGCGTACACGGTGGCGGCCCTGTGGCCGTTCTGCGCGGTGTACGCCATCCGCCGCGACCGTTCGCGGCCGCTGGACCGCGCCACCCGCAAGGCGCTCGCCTCGCTGCTGCTGACCGCCGGCCTGGTCACCGTGTTCACCGGCGTCTCCCTGCTGGCGCTGCACGCGGTGCCGGGCAGGGCGGGCACGGGCACCCTGGCGGCGGAGGCCGTCGGGCTGGGCCTGGGGGTGCTGCTGTACCCGTGCGCCCGCCTGGCCCTGCGGGCGGTGGACCGCATCTACTACGGCGACCGCGCCCGTCCGTACCAGGTGGTGCGGGAGCTGTCCCTGCGGCTGAGCGGTGCGGCCGCGCCCGCGCAGGCGCCGCGGCTGCTGTGCGACACGGTGGTGACGACCCTGCACCTGCCGGGCGCCGCGGTGGTGCTCGACACCCGTGGCGGGCCCCGCACCCTGGCCACGGCCGGTGCGCCGGTGCCCGGGTCGGACGGCTTCCCGCTGACGTTCGAGGGCAGTGTCATCGGCCGCCTGCACGTCGCGCCGCGCACCGGGGAGCGGGCCCTGGACCCGCAGGACCGGGAGGTGCTCCGCTCGCTCGCCGACCAGGCCTCGCCCGCCCTGGCCTCGCTGCGGCTGTACGAGGACCTGCGGGCCGCCCGCGAGCGCATGGTCCTCGCCCGCGAGGAGGCGCGCCGCACCCTGCGCCGCGACCTGCACGACAGCCTGGGACCGGCCCTGTCGGGGGCACGGCTGCAGGTGGACGGCGCGCGGTACGCGGTGCCGGCGGACTCGGCGGCCGCCCGGCCGCTGGAGAGCGCCTCCGAGGGCATCGGCGCGGCCATCGCCGAGCTGCGCCGGATCTCCGCCGGCCTGGCACCCGCCGCCCTGGACCGGGGCGGGCTGGGCGGCGCGCTGCGGCAGCTGGCGGACCGCTTCCGGCACCGACTGGAGGTGGACGTGCGCTTCGCACCGGACCCGCTGCCGGCCCTGCCGGCGGCCGTCGAGGTCGCCGTGTACCTCATCGGCGGCGAGGCGCTCAACAACGTCGTCCGGCACGCGGGGGCGCGGGCCGTGGTGCTGGCCGTGCGCGTGGTGCCCGACGAGGTCACGATCGAGGTGCGCGACGACGGGCGCGGGCCGCCGCAGGACCCGCCGCGCACCGGCGTCGGCATCGGCTCCCTGCAGGAGCGGGCCGCCGAGCTCGGCGGACGGTTCACGCTGGAGCCGGGCGAGACGGGAGGAGCGGTGGCCCGGGCGTCGTTCCCGCCGGTGGCCGGGCCGTTCCCGGGCTGACCACGCACACCGGGTGCACGACCGTTCACATGTACCCCGCCCGGTAGGCGGGTTCCCCCGCCGCCCACGGGTAGGCATCCGCCATGGCCACCCCGCGCCGGCTGCTGCTGCCCGTGCTCCTCTCCCTGCTCGCCCTCCTCGGCGCGGCCGCCCCGGCGCCCGCCGAGGATCCCGCGGTCGTCACCACGGACCGGGGACAGGTGCGCGGCACGGTCGGCGACCACGGCCGGGCCTTCCTGGGGATCCCGTTCGCCGCGCCGCCGGTGGGCGAGCGGCGATGGCGGCCCCCGCAGCCGGCCGCGGCCTGGAGCGGCGTGCGCGACGCCACCCGCTTCGCCGGGGCGTGCGCCCAGCCGGCCCGCCCGGTGCTGGGCACCGAGGAGTCGGTCAACGAGGACTGCCTCTACCTGAACGTCTTCACCCCGCCCTCGGGCGGCGCCGGCCGGCCCGTGCTCGTGTGGTTCCACGGCGGGTCCTTCATCTCCGGGTCGGCCGCCCACTACGACGCCCGGCGCCTGGCCGTGACCGGCGACATGGTCGTCGTCACCGCCAACTACCGGCTGGGCGCCTTCGGCTTCCTGGCCCACCCGGGCCTGACCGCCGAGGACCCGGACGCCGGCTCCGGCAACTACGGCCTGCTCGACCAGCAGGCCGCGCTGCGGTGGGTGCGCTCCAACGCGGCCGCCTTCGGCGGGGACCCGGGCCGCGTCACCGCCGGCGGCCAGTCCTCGGGCGGCCTGAGCGTGTGCGGCCACCTCGTCTCGCCGCCGGCCCGCGGCCTGTTCGCCCGCGCCCTCGTGCAGAGCGCGCCGTGCGGGGTGGCCTCCCGGCCGCTCGCCGAGGCGCAGAGCACGGGCACCGGTTTCGCGACCGGGGCGGGCTGCCTGGGCACCGGCCCGGCCGTCGTGGCGTGCCTGCGGTCGAAGACCGCGGCCCAGCTGCTGAAGGTGCCGACCACCGGCGCCGCGCCCTGGTGGCCGGTCTCCGGCACCCCTGTGCTGCCGGAATCACCGGGCGAGGCCGTCGCGGCGGGCCACCAGGCCCGGGTGCCGGTGCTCACCGGCAACACGCTCGACGAGGGCACCATCGGCTCGGTGCTGCTGGAGTCCGCCGGCGTCCATCTGAACGCCGTCACCTATCCGGTGGTGCTCACCACCCTGTTCAAGCTGGACGGCCCGCGGGTCGCGGCGCACTACCCGGGCTCGCGCTACGGCGGCGACTACCGTCTGGCGTTCGGCGCGGCCTTCGGCGACTACCTGGTCGCCTGCCCCACCCGCCGGGCCGCGCAGTCGCTCGCCGCCGGGGCCCCGGGCGGTGTCTACGGCTACGAGTTCGCCGACCGCTCCGCGCCCGACCTCTACCACGGCGACCCCGGCTTCCCGCTCGGCGCCTACCACGGGGCGGAGATCCCGTACCTGTTCGACTACCTGGCGGCGGATCCCGTCCGCCTCGACCCGGCGCAGACGCGGCTGGCGCAGGCCATGACGGCCTCTTGGGCCCGGTTCGTCGCCGGCCGGCCCCCGGCCGGCGACACCTGGCCGCCGGTCGCGGCGGGCCCGTACCGGCCGATGTCCCTGGCCCTGGACGCGATCACGCCGCGCACCGACTTCGAGGCCGGTCACCAGTGCGACTTCTGGGCAACCGTGCCGGGCCCGACGTCCCAGGGCCCGACAGCAACGGAGGTCCGCCTCCCCACCCCGGCGCGCAGCGCCCCTTCGGGGCGCTAGTCGCGGCGGTGGTCCCAGCCGAGGACGTTCCGCTCGGGCGGGCGCTTGTAGACCTCTCCTCGCGCGATTTCCCGGTCGTTCTCGACCTTCGCCGCCCGCTCCTGCCGCTCGCGTTCCTGCGCGGTCGGCTCGTGGACGTCCCGGTGCCTTTTCTTCCACAGCCCGGCCATGACCGCTCCCGCCTTTCCTGCGGAGATCTCCTCCCCTTCCAGCGTCACACCGGGCCGTGGTTCACACCAGTTCGGGTTGCGGTTCCGGGTGCCGTACCGGTACGGCGGTCCGCGGTTCCCATTGCCTGGTGGTCCGTACATAGCCGTAGATCACCGAGGCCATCGCCAGAAGGACGAGGGGACCGGACAGCCACGGGTTCCCTGCCATCTGCATCGGCAGGAAACGGAAGGCCAGCAGGAGCACGGTGAAGACCGTCGCGCCGTAAACGGCCAGCAGAATCCCCGACCGTTCCCACCCGCGTGCCTGCGCACGCAGGGCCACCTCGATCGTGAGCGTGAAGACCACGCCGGTGACGATGTCCGTGCCGTAGTGGTAGCCGAATCCCAGCGTCGCGCCCAGGGTGGTGATCAGCCAGAACGCGCCGAAGAAGCGCAGCAGCCGCGGGCCCTTGCGGGAATGGATGAATATCGCGGTGGCCCAGGCCGTGTGCAGGCTGGGCATGCAATTGCGCGGTGTGAAGTCGTTGAACGGCATGAGATGCGGCGCGCTGATCGGCGTCGCCGTGTCCGGCCACAGGTTGGCCACCGCCCAGTGGCCGCCGTCGGCGCCGTAGGCGAAGATCGGCCCGACCACCGGGAAGATCATGTAGATGGCCGGTCCGAGCAGGCCGATCACCAGGAAGGTGCGCACCAGGTGATGGGCCGGGAAGCGGCGTTCGGCCGCGACGTTGCGCAGTTGGTAGAACGAGACGAGAACCGCCGCCACCGCGAGCTGGATGTAGACGTAGTCGAGAAGATGCCCGCCGATCGGGCCGGTGGCCCTGACGAACCGGCCCACGAACCACGACGGATTGCCCAGGGCGTGATCGGCGACCGCCACGTACTGGTCGAGGACCATGGGACGCGTCTTGGAGGTGATCAGCAGCCAGGTGTCACCGGTCTTGCGGCCGGTCACCAGCAACAGCCCCAACCCGACGCCCTTGAGCAGCAGCGCGCGTTCCCGGCCGGTGCGACGCGTGACGGCGATGACCGCGTACCCCAGCACCACCCACAACGCACCGTTTCCGAACATCATCTTGGCGTCGAAAATCCACCGCACCAGGAAAAAGACGACGTCGATTCCGACTGCGACACCGGCCGCGATGAACCGCTGCCGCCACGGCAGCACCACCATCATCAACGCCATGCTGCCGTACAGCAGCGGCCCCGATTTCGGAGCGAAAACCACCTCGCGCGCCTGGTTGGTGATCGGCCCCCGCATGCCGTAATGACGTGCGGCTATTTCCAGCGCGATGACGAATCCGAGGGCCACCACACTCACAGCGGCCCACAGAATTACGCGCGGCTGGCGCCAGGCGGCGACCGCCATTCTGTTATTTATTCGCGATGATATGGATGTCAATTATTCGGCCGTTTGCTAGACGTTGGACAAATGGTTGTTCATCGTGCTGGAGAGCACGTTTCCGGCTGAGTACGGGCGATGAGGGTGATCACCGCGAGTCCGAACATGCTATCGGGGTGGCGGGCGGCGGGGTTCGCGGGCTCTTCGTTAAGATCCACCAAGCTGCGGGGGAGGGGGGTTCGGCATGGCGACGCGGACAGCGGAGGGGCCGGAGCACGTGGGGCCGTTCCGGACGGTCGGGGTACTCGGTCAGGGCGGCATGGGGCAGGTCCTGCTCGGGGTCGCACCGGACGGGCGGCTGGTGGCCGTCAAGCGGGTGCACGCCGATCTGGCGGAGGATCCGGGCTTCCGTTCCCGGTTCCGGCGGGAGGTGGACGCCTCCCGGCGCGTGTCCGGCGCCTACACCGCGCCGGTCGTCGACGCCGACCCGGATGCGCCGACCCCCTGGCTGGCCTCTCGTTTCCTTGCGGGACCCACGCTGGGCGAGGCGCTGGACGCCGGCGGGGCACTGCCCGAGGAAACGGTCCTGCTGCTCGCCGCCGGGCTCGCCCGGGCCCTGGAGGACATCCACCGGGCCGGGCTCGTGCACCGTGACCTCAAGCCCTCGAACGTGCTCCTGACCGAGGACGGCGTCCGGGTCGTCGACTTCGGCATCGCGCGGGCGGCCGACCACGACACGAAGCTGACCCGCACGGGCGCGCTGATCGGCTCGCCCGCGTTCATGTCGCCCGAGCAGGTCCGGGGCGAGCAGCCCGGCCCGGCGAGCGACGTCTTCTCCCTCGGTGTCACGCTGGTCACGGCCGCCACCGGTCGCAGCCCCTTCGCCGGCAACTCGCCGCTCGCCCTCATGCACGCCGTCGCCCACGACCTGCCCGACCTGGCCTGCGTACCGCCCCGGCTGCGCCGGATCGTCGAGCCCTGTCTGGCCAAGGACCCGGCCGCCCGGCCGACCCCCGGACAGCTGCTCGGCCTGATCGGGCCGCTCGCCCCCGCCGCGCGTCCGTGGCCCGCGGTGGTGTACGAACGGATCGCCGAGCGCCGGGCCTGGGCGGAGCGGCTCGCGGCCACGGCCGGCTCCCCGGCCGCACCCACCACGCCTCCACCCGTCACGACCCCGCCCATCACGACCCCGCCCATCACGCCCGCGCCGCGCCGCCGCCCCCGGTGGCGGATCCCCGCGATCGCGGCGGGTGCGGTGCTCGCGACGGTGGCGGGCATCGTGCTGGCGCTCGGCCCGGCCGACCTGTACGAGGAGGTCTTCCCCGAGCCCGTGCCGACCCCCGGCTCGACGCCGCTCGCCCAGGTTCCGGACAAGTACACGAAGACGGTCCCGTCCTGCGTGCAGAACCGCCGCGGCATGACGGCCCCGGCCGGTTTCGGCGAACCCACGGGCAACTTCCCCGACACGGTGTGGCAGCAGTCCGACGGCAACGGACACACGCATCCGTCGACCACGTGCGTCTGGACCACCCGCTCGGGTGACCAGATCTACCTCTCCTGGGACCTCTTCCTCTCCCGCCCGGGCGGTCCCACCGGCGCCGAGCAGGCGAAGAAGCACTACGAGGGCTTCTACGTGCGGTCCTCGACCCCGCGCGACCCGGGCATCGGCGTCGTGGAGGAGGGCATGTGGCTGAAGAACTCCGACGAGAACAACTGCACGCTGTACGCCCGGGACGGCAACCTGGCCCTCTTCGTCGCGGTCAAGGGCATCCACTACCCGAAGGGCCGGTGCGAGGACCTCACCAAGGACATGGCCCGCCAGGGCGTCGCGGCGGTGGCGACCCTGTGAGCGCCTCGCACCCGCTGCCGGAGAAGGCCGGACCGTACCTCCTGCTGACCGAGCTCGGCCGGGGCGGCATGGGCCGCGTCCTGCTCGGCGTCGCGCCGGACGGCCGGCCGGCGGCCGTGAAGCTGGTGCACGCCCGGCACGCGGCCGACGACGGCTTCCGCGCCCGCTTCCGGCGCGAGGTGGCGGCCTCGCGGAAGGTGTCCGGCGCCTACACGGCGGCCGTCCTGGACGCCGACGCGGACGCGGAGCAGCCGTGGCTGGCCTCGGTGTTCGTGGCCGGCCCCGCACTGGGTACGGCCGTCGAGCGCGGCGGCCCGCTGCCGCAGGACGCCCTGCACCGCCTGGCGGTGGGGCTGGCGGCGGCCCTGGGCGAGATCCACCGGGCCGGTCTCGTCCACCGCGACCTCAAGCCCGAGAACGTCCTGCTCGCCGAGGACGGCGCCCGGGTCATCGACTTCGGCATCGCACGGGCGGCCGAGGCGGGGGACGCGACCGAGCTCACCGGCACCGGCTGGGTCGTCGGCTCGCCGCCGTACATGTCGCCCGAGCAGGCGGAGAGCCGGGAGCTGACCGGGGCGAGCGACGTGTTCTCACTGGGGTCGGTGCTCGTGCTGGCGGCGACCGGACGCAGCCCGTTCGCCGGCCCGTCCGCCCTCCAGACGCTCTACAACGTCGTCCACACCGAGCCCGACCTGAGCGGGGTGCCGCAGTCCCTGTACGGGATCGTCGCGCGCTGCCTGGCCAAGGACCCGGCCGCCCGGCCCGCCCCGGCCGAACTGCTCACCCTGCTGGGGCCGGTGGCCCCGGCGGCCCGGCCGTGGCCGCCGGCCGTGCACCGCATGATCGACGAGCAGCGGGCCCGCGCCGAGGGCCTGCTGGCGGGCGACCCCGAGCGCACGGCCCTCCTGCACCGCGCCGCCGCCCCGCCGACCGCGGTCCTCACCGCGCACGCCCCCGCCCCGCCGGCACGCCCTCGGCGCACCGTGACGTGGGTGGCGGCGGGGGCGGTGCTCGCGGCGGGCCTCGGCGTGGGGGCGTACCTGCTGCTGCGCGGCAACGACGACGGGAGCGGCGGCCCGCCGGACAAGTACGTGACGATGCCGGTGTGCTCGGAGGCCGTGGCCGGGCTTCCGCTGCGGGAGGAGCGGCGCAAGGACAAGGACGTCTCCCAGGAGAGCCCCGAAAGCGCGAAGACCGAGTGCTCCTGGTACGGCAAGGACCGGCCCCAGCCGGACGGCTGGAACTACTCCCCCAGCGCCGCTGTCACCTGGGAGCTGCAGCGCTCGGAGCAGCGCAAGAACGGCACGCAGAAGCAGCGGCGGGAGTTCGACGGCAGCGCGAGGAGCGGGCGTCCGGCCGGCGGTCTCGGCTTCGGTGACGCGGCGTACTGGACGACCTACGAGAAAAGCTACGAGAAGGGCTGCCAGCTCAACGTGCGCGACGGCAATCTCGTGGTGCGGGTCTTCCTGGACGGCACCGAGCACGCCTCCTGCGAGACCGAGGCACAGGGCATCGCGCAGGCCGCCCTGGCGGCCATGCCGTCGGCCGCGGGCTGAGGGCCCGACGTCGTCACCGCACGCCGCCCGGCTCCTCCAGCGGGCCCGGCAGGCGCACGCCGAGCGCGGCGATGTCGTCGTCGAGGGCTCCCCCGCTGTAGCGCAGGAGGTCGCGGTGCAGGGCGTCGAGCAACTGGCGGGGGTGGTCGGGGGACTGCCGGCTCATCCAGGCGGCCAGCGGGAAGAAGTCGCCGGTGCCGTTGCGGGCCTCGGTGACGCCGTCGGTGTACAGCAGCAGCAGGTCGCCGGGGGTGACGTCGAAGGTGTCGACGCTGTAGTTGTCGCCGATGAGGTCGGCGAGGTCGACCAGCGGCGAGGGGGAGCTGGGTTCGAGGACGAGCAGCTCCTTGCGCTTGAGCAGCAGCGGCGGAGGGTGCCCGCAGTTGAGGACGCGGACTCCGGCGCCCTCGTGGGGGATCTCGACGAGGAGGACGGTGGCGAAGCGCTCCATCATGTCGTCGGGCGGGAACGCGGCGCTGTAGCGGGTGCTGCTGGCCTCCAGGCGGCGCGCGATGCTGGCCAGATCCGCCTCGTCGTAGGCGGCCTCGCGGAAGGAGTTGACGATCGCCGCGGCCGAGCCCACCGCCGGCAGCCCCTTGCCGCGCACGTCGCCGATGAGCAGCCGGACGCCGTGCCGGGACTCGACGACCTCGTAGAAGTCGCCTCCGATGCGGGCCTCGGCGGCGGCCGCGAGGTACAGGGATTCGATCTCGATGCCCGCGCAGCGGCGCGGCATGGGGCTGAGGACGACCTGCTGGGCGGCGTCGGCGACGAGCCGGACCTGGAAGAGGGTGCGTTCCCGCAGGAGCCGCACGTGGCTTCCGTAGGCGGCCGCCACGGTGACGGCGACGATCCCCGCGGAGGTCCACCACGTGTTCAGGCCGGGGAAGACGAAGCCGAGGCCGATCGTGAGGAAGAGGCAGACCGTGCCCAGCAGGACGGTGGGCAGCACGGGCCACATGGCGGCGGCGAAGGCGGGGGCCGCGGGGAGCAGGCGGCTGAAGGCCATGCTCGGCGGGGTGGCGTACGCCAGGCCCGCGATGACGACGGTCAGGACCACGGGGGACAGCAGCGTGAGCCGCCTGCGGCCGGGGCGACGACGGGACCTCGGCCCTCCTGACTTGATCACGATTCATAGCATATCTACACACAGTGAACATAGCGCCCTGATGCCAGCAGTCGGCGGACATCCGGTGCGAACAAGCGATCGATGACGCTCGCCAGGGCGTCCCACCGGGGGCGGGCGGCGGGGCGCACGGGCGCGCCGAGGCGCTGGGCCGCCGGGGTGAGGAGGAGGCGAGCGCCGGGGAAGCCGTGCTTCCCCGGCGCTCGCCCGTTCCGGCGTGCTTACGGCGCCATCTCGTAGGCGCCCGCCAGCGCCTCCACGCGCTCCCAGACCCGTGCCGAGCGGGCCGCGTCGACCACGGGGCGGCGCACGGCGCCCAGGGCCCAGGTCTGCTGCTGCTCGGTGGCGGAGTCCTTGCCGTGCAGCTCGACGGCGTAGGCGGAGAAGTCGCGGACGAGGACGGCGAACAGCTCGTCGAGCACGTCCTGCTCGGCGCCGGTCAGGGCGGCCTGCTCCAGGATCAGCTGGCCGTGCACGACGAGGGCGAAGAGCTGGCCGACGGCGAGCAGCAGGTCCAGGTCGCGGCTCTGCTCCTTGTCGGGGGCGGCGGTGGTGACGAAGGTGCACAGGGCGTCGGCCTGCTCACGGAAGCGGGCGACGTTGGGCAGGTGCGCGTAGCCGTCGTAGGCGGTGCGCCAGTCGTGGAAGCGCACCGCGCCCAGGCCGCGGGCCGGTCCCTGCCGGAAGAGGAAGGCGTCGTCGGCGGCGTCGAGGCGCGTGGGGACGGGCGCGTACTCGGCCGGGTTCAGCAGGTGGTTGCCCATGAACTTCAGGATCAGGGCGAGGTTGACGTGGACCGTGCCCTCCAGCTTCGGCAGGCCGCGGATCTCGCTCGCGGCCTGGGCGAAGTAGGTGTCCTTCTCGAAGCCCTTGGCGGCGATCACGTCCCACATGAGGTCGATGACCTTCTCGCCCTCGGTCGTCACCTTCATCTTCGTCATGGGGTTGAAGAGAAGGTAGCGGCGGTCGTCGGGGCCGGCGGTGCGGAAGTAGTCCACCGCGCGGTCGCTGAAGAGCTTCATGCCGACGAGGCGGACGTAGGCGTCGGTCAGCTCGCGGCGCACGTGCGGGAAGGCGGTGACGGGGCGGCCGTAGAGGATGCGGTTGTGGGCGTGGGTGACGGCCTCGTACATCGCGTGCTCGCAGATGCCGATGGAGGCGGTGCACAGGTTGAACTTGCCGACGTTGACGGTGTTCAGGGCGGCGTCGAAGGCGGCCTGGCCGATGTGCAGGACGTCCTCGGCGGCGACGGGGTAGTTCTCCAGGCGGAACTCGCTGACGTACTTCGAGGAGTCGACCACGTTCTTCACGAGGTGGTACGCCTCGTGGCGGCTGTCGGCGGCGAAGAAGACGTAGCCGTCGGGGCCCTCGACGTCGGTGCGGCGGCCGAAGACGGAGACGAGGCCGGCGGCGTTGCCGTTGCCGATGTAGTACTTCGAGCCGGTGGCGCGGAAGCCGCCCTCGCCGTCGGGCTCCAGCAGCATGTCGGTGGAGTAGATGTCGGCGCCGTGGGTCTTCTCCGACAGGCCGAAGGCGAACACCTCGCCCTGGTCGAGCAGTTCGGCGGCGCGGGTGCGGGCGGCGGCGTTGTCGCTCTGCCAGACCGGGCCGAGGCCGAGGATGGTGACCTGCCAGGCGTACCAGTAGTCGAGCCCGTAGAAGCCGAATATCTCGTTGAGGGCGGCGATGCGGGCGGTGTCCCAGCGCTTGTCCGCGCTGTCGCCGGCGGCCGCGGCGGGGGTGAGGAAGGTCGCGAACAGGCCCTCCTTGGCGGAGAAGGCGAGGAAGTCGGACAGCCAGGCGCGGGAGCGGTAGTCCTCGATCAGCTTGCGCTTGCCGCGCGCCTCGAACCAGTCGACGGTGGCGCGCAGCAGGCGGCGGGTCTCGGGGTCGAAGTGCGCCGGGTCGTAGGTGCGCGGGTTGAACAGGAGCTGGTCGGCCATGACTGGTCGCCTTTCCGGCTGGGTCGGAGGGTGGTGGATGGTCGGGTGGCGCTGTCGGTGGGGGTGCGGTCCTACGGGCGGGGGCCGCGGTCCTACGGGCCCGGGCGCTCGGCGGCCCGCGCCGCCCGGATGCGGCGGAGGGTGGCGAGCACGTCCTCCAGCCAGGCGAGCGTCATCCGCTCGTAGGCGATGCCGCCGCGCAGCACGACGTGCTGCAGCTCCTGCATGTCGTCCAGGGGCGCGGGGGCGTCGGGCCCGGTGAAGTCGCGCGACTGCCCCGCGAGGTAGTGCGCCAGGCGTTCGGAGTGCAGCTGGTGGTAGCGCTCGACCTGGCGCATCAGGGCGGACGGGTCGTCGAAGGCGGCGCCGCGGATCTTCACGGCGAGGTCGTGCCGGACGCTCTCGGGCTCGATCGGCTCGTGCAGCCATGCGGCGAGCGCGGCCCGCCCGGGGCCGGCCACCGCGTAGTGCTTCTTGTCCGGCCGGCCCTGCTGCGCCACCTCGCGCGCCTCGACCCAGCCGTCGCCCTCCATCCGCTTGAGGACGCGGTAGATCTGCTGGTGGGTCGCGGTCCAGAAGTAGCCGATGGAGCGGTCGAACCGCCGGGCCAGCTCATATCCGGAGCCCGGCTTCTCCAGCAGGGAGACGAGGATCGCGTGCTCGAGCGCCATACGCCGGATCCTCTATGCAACTCGTTTCATAGGCAAGAGGGCCCCGGCGCGGTGAGACGCGGCTCACGCACGGCCCGGCGCGCCGGTATCGGCTATCTTCGACGCCGATCGGATCAACGGACCGGATCGACAGGGGTGGGGCGGGGCATGTCGCAGGAGCCTTGGGCGGAGTTGGGGGAGACCGTCGGCGCGATCCGCGCCCAGTTGCAGCAGGCCATGCAGGACGGCCGGGACGAGCCGCTGAAGTTCACGGTGGGCCCGGTGGAGCTGGAGATGACCGTGGCCGTGAAGAAGGAGGCCGGGGCGCGGACGAAGGTGTTCGTCCTGCCGTGGACCGGCGAGGCCGACGGCAGACGGACGTCGGAGCGCACCCACCGGATCACCTTCACCCTCCAGCCCGTCGACGCCGACGGCGAGGACGCGAAGATCTCCGGCAGCATGGACGGGCTGCCGGAGTAGGCCGGTGGAGCGGGCACGGGTCGTGGAGGTCTGGGCGCCGTCCGGGGACCGCCACCGCGTCGGCACCGGCTACCTGATCTCCTCCCGGCTGGTGCTCACCGCCCGGCACGCGGTGGCGGACACCCCGGCGCAGGGGCAGGTCAAGGTGCGGCTCCTGGACCCCGGAGGCGGGACGACGTGGATGGCGGCCGAGCGGGTCTGGCCCACCGGCCCCGTCGACCTCACCGCGCACCCCGAACAGGAGGGCGCACTGCTGCGGATCGTCGATCCCGCGTGGCGGCCCCCGGCCGGGGAGCCCGTACGGTTCGGCCGGATCGCCGGCGAGGCCCGCGTGCCGTGCCTGGGGCTGGGCTTCCCCGACGCCGCCACGGACCGCGCGCGGCCGAGGCGACGCGACACCCTGGCGGTGCGCGGCCATGTGGACCCCTTGCACGCGCTCAAGTCCGGCATGGTCACCGTGCACGTGGACACGGGCATCGTCCCCCGGCGCGCGGCCGGTGGGGGCTCCCACTGGAGCGGCGCCTCGGGCACGGCCGTCTTCTGCGGCCCTTTGCTGGTGGCCGTTCTGGCCACGGACCGGAAGATCGCGGACACCGCGAACGTCCTGGACGCCGTCCCCGTCACCTCGCTCCTCGCCCTGCCGGGCTTCCGCCGGGTTCTCGAGGAGGAGGGGATCCGCTGCTTCGCCGAGGACGTCCCCGCGCCCCTGAGCGGCGAAGAGGCGGCCGAGCCCGCGTACTCGCCCCTCGCGATGGCCCCCGTCTCCCGGGCCCACCGCACACGCACGGCCGCGGCGGCCGGTGCCGCGGCCGTCGTCGCGGCC